>NZ_JBJURI010000004.1:0-288614 GCF_046098255.1 Paenibacillus jiangxiensis | reverse complement strand
CGCCATCCGGCATCCGAGATGCTTTTGGACAGTCGGCGGTTACGGATCATGTTCTTCACTTTCAGCTGCTCCACCGCCATCAGGTCATGTCCCTGAACGATGCGATGCGATTGTTTGTGCAAGAAATCTTTTCGCTGCCGCGCCACTTTCTGGTGGATGCTCGCGACTTTCCGTTTGGCTTTCTGCCGGTTGCGGGAACCGCGCGCTTTGCGGGATAGCCGCCGTTGGGCTCGTCTGAGCCGCTTCTCCGCTCTTTGCAGATGCCGCGGGTTGTCCACCTTCGTCTCATCGGACAGCGCCGCAAACGTGCGTAGCCCAACGTCGATGCCCACGGCTGTTTCCGCCGTCTGGCCTGCTTCCGCTGCCTCTATGCTCACGCCGATCCCCACGATCCATCCGTCTGCATGCCGTTTTACGTTGATTTGGGTCACATTTGCCCGGTCGAACGGACGATGTGTACGCAGGCGGACAAAGCCGATTTTGGACAGATAGACGTATCCATCCCGGGCGAAAGTCTTGTCTACCGCACCAGGCTGAGGGTACGTAAAGGAGAGATATCGGTCGGCTGACTTATAGTGAGGAAAACCCGCATCGCCGCGAAAGAACCGCTGATAGGCATCATCCAAACGACGCAGGCAATCTTGTAACACTTGCGAATGAACTTCTTTATATTCGGGAAATTCCTTCTTGAAGGCGGGCAATTCATTTTGCTGCTTGGCGTAGGTGACGGTTTTGCCCTCTTGGTTGTAGACGGTATCCCGTTGCTCCTTCGCCCGATTGTACAGCTTCCGGCACAAGTTCAACGTTCGAATCATGAGTTCTTCTTGTTCGAGGGTCGGGTAGAGGCGAAATTGATACGTGATTTGCACGAAGGGTCACCGCCTTAATAAGAACGTATATTCCCATCATACCACACAAAGATTCGACTAGGAAAGCGCGCGCCTCATACAATAGACAGGTGCATGTAGGCTTCGCCTAACCGAGATTCATCCCCTACCTGCAGAGGAAGGGGACTTCTCACGGAAACATGTTAAATTTGCGTATGCAGCAGGTTTTACAGTGTCAGCAGTAACTGGAGGCCAGTATTTTATCGGAGCTGTGCTTACTTGGCTTGTTGTTTTATTTACCAAAAAGAAAAAGCTAACCCTTATACAAATTTCAAAACTGATTCTATCTGGAATTCCATTCGGGTTAACAGGTATATTCTATTATCAAGCCTTACAAACCCTAAACGCTTCGCTGGCCATTGTTTTTTTGTTTCAATTTGTCTGGATCGGAGCTCTGCTGGAGTGGGTATTCCATAAGAAAAAGCCGACAAAGAGTAAGCTTATTTCCATTGCGTTGCTTCTCATGGGTTCCATTTTGGCTGCCAATGTACTGTTTCAGGAACACATGGCGTTATCGTGGCTGGGAAGCTTCTGGGGATTGCTTGCGGCATTAACCTTTTCCACATTCATACTTTTAAGCAGCTCTGTCGAAAAAGAAACTCCGCCCATTTTAAAAAGTGCCCTTCTTTCCACAGGGGGAGTTTTAGGTGGGATTGTTAGCAGCAACATTCGAACAAAAGATCTGTAAATATTCAGAAGACAGCCAGTTAGGGGGGATGATTTTTCCCGTGAAAAAATCCCTTCCGGGAGGCAGCGTTAGAGACACCTTGCCAGATGTCTTTTTCGTTCTCTACCGTGAAGGGATATCACCAGACTGATGGTTTGCTATTGTGTGTTATTTATTGTTGTTGACTCTTCTTGCTTCCAACTCCGATACAATGACATCATGCGGCTTTTCCCACTTATAGACAAAAGCCATAATAAGGATGGCTACTACACCCAAAATAATAGGCAGCCAGATGTAGCTTAATGATATCATTTGCAATGCTGCAGAGGTTTGCTGTTGGTTGGCGATATAACCACCAGCAGCAAGCAGCCAAACCGGAATGGCTGCCCCAAGACCTGAACCTAATTTATTGGCAATCCCTGAAGCGGACATAAGAATTCCTGGAGCACGGACACCAGACTTCCACTCACCATAGTCAACCGTATCAGCCTTCAAAACAAACAGCAATCCTGCGGGAAAGCCCATACCAATCGACCCGATGATTGTGCCCGCAATGATTAAAGATACATTTGCGCCAGCCATATAGATAATTAACTGGCCCACGATATTTATAGCAATCCCGGTAATCACCAAGGCTTTTTTACTATATTTCTTCGTTAAGAAAGGGATAGCCAATATACCCACAAGTGAACTCATCGCAAGCGTATTGACGATAGAAATGATGTCAGGCTTGTTGATATAATACGTCATATAATAAATACCTGCTGACAATTTCATAATATACATGGTGTAAAAAGTAATCCCGAATAAGGAGACGCCTATCCACGGGAAGTTTCCTTTAATCGCTTTTAGCCCTTCTTTTACAGGAATGGACTCATTTCCGGATACGCTCTGTACGCGTTCTCTGGTGTTGAAGAAGGTGACTAAGAATAGGACTAACGCGGTTAGCGAGAACAGTGTCATTGCATAGAAAAAACCTTTTTGCTGATCGCCGGCGCCAAAGTAAGCTACAAGCGGCAGCAGAGTCAAGTTTACAATTAATCCGCCGATTTGTCCCCCGAACATCCTGAAGGTATTGGCAACGGTTCTTTCCTGAATGTTGCTTGTCATACTGGGCAGCATGGTCTGTAACGGGTTATTCACTGCTGCATATAACACGTTGGCTGCAATATAGAAGATATAGACATAGGCCATTTTACCGGAGGCGCTTAACTCAGGGCCCATGAACAGAAGAATGGAAACGATGGAGAATGGAATACATGACCATAAGATCCAGGGCCGGGATTTCCCCCATCTTGTGTTTGTTTTGTCAATCAGGATTCCCAGAATCGGGCTGTCGATCATATCAACAATTCTTGCAATCAGCATAAGAGTACCGACTGCAGCGGCACCAATTCCATAAATATCTGTAAAGTAAAAGGTTAAATACGT
This sequence comes from Paenibacillus jiangxiensis, assembly GCF_046098255.1. Taxonomy (NCBI): domain Bacteria; kingdom Bacillati; phylum Bacillota; class Bacilli; order Caryophanales; family Paenibacillaceae; genus Paenibacillus; species Paenibacillus jiangxiensis. The sequence goes on along the minus strand of NZ_JBJURI010000004.1, from coordinate 285,629 downwards.
AGTAATAACGGTATAGATTAAGTTGGAACCGGTATCCCCCAGACCGTAACTGATTTTTTCCAGCAAGGGGATCTTTTGATTATTGCCAATCCCCCGTGACTCGGCCAGCTCATCCTTTATCTTTACTTCCATTATGTTCACTCCCTGAATTATGATTAAAGCGTTTACATTTTAGGTGAATATGAATACCTTTAAAAGGCTCTCGGGATAGGAGATCAGCATGTTCCTGCGCTCTTATTTTGGTTGTTATCTGACGTTATTCAAGATTTGCCTGTTGCATTGAAAGGTTAGCGTGGGACGATCGATTCCAAACAACAAATAAGGATGGATAGTAATGTAATATTTCGCACCTGTTTGTTGCTTGGAATAATGACCGCAGAATCCATTCGTACCCTTTTCTGCCTGAATTTAAAAGTAGATGGAGGAATCCCCTGATTTCAATACGGCGATTGTCGCCCGAATATGATTTCTCATCAATTCTTCAGCCAAGTCGCCGTCCCTCTTCTCGATTGCGTCAATGATCGCCATATGCTCAGGATATGTCTCATCAGGCGAACGATATAGACCCTTCGTAAGGCTGGTTTGGATAACTTTGCATGACTCCAATGACTTGGATAAATGAAAATCTTTGGTTTCCGATGCGATTAAATTGTGAAATTTCTTGTCGGCTAAATAATAGGCATCTTTGTCATGTTCCTGCCTCTTTTGATAGGCACTTTGAAAGATGGCCCGCATATAGACAATTTTATCGTCTTCAATGACAGGCGCCAACAGTCGGCAGGCCAAACCTTCCAACACTGCACGCAGCTCGAATACGGATATCATGTCCTCGAGAGTAAATTTTTTCGCATACCAGCCCTTCGACGTCCTGTATAGAAGCCCCTCCATCTCCAACTCCGCCATTGCTTTGCGCAGAGGTGTACGGCTGACACCCAGTGTCTCAGTCAGTTGGTTCTGGATAATCAACTGATCTGGAGGAAATTCGCCATTTATAATCATTTCTCGCAGTCGCAAGTACACGGTTTGATCCAGGGTATCCTTAACTATCCCTATATTGTTCATGCTCTCATCCTTCTATATTTTATGGTTGCACTCATATTACCATAAACGGGGAGGCTTGTATCCGGAATGATCGAGAAAATCCTTTGCTGTGTCCGAGCCTAGAACAGCAGGATTCAAGCCTGTCATTTTAGTAATGGCAGCCATTTTGCAGGTCATTTCAATGGTCTCAAGACACATCCGGGCTTCCTGCATAGAAGTATCAAATACGATAACCCCGTGGTTTTTCAGAATAATCACGTTAGCTTCTTTGGCTTTTTCCCCAACAGCTGCCCCCAATTCCCTGCTTCCGGGATGATAATAGTCCACATAAACGATGCGTTCAGCATAATACATGCTCTCGATAAACAGCTTGCTTTCGATCTGTAAGTCTGAGCACGCAGCCAAAGTTGTCCAGAATGGAGAAGAGTGAATCACGAACCCGGCATCGGGACGTGCTTTATAAATTGCAGCATGCATCGGGATTTCCTTGGATGGCCGCTTCCCGCCCCCATCATACCATCCTGAAGATATCGTCACTTTAACCAGATCCGCTTCATCCAGATGTCCCATGTACGTGCCAGATCCCGTTATTAGCATCGTGTAATCATCAATGCGCTTGCTTATATTGCCCGAATTTCCCCAAGCCAGCCGGTAGTTCATCATATACTGTCCAACATCAATAATCTCTTGCCATGACGTACTGATCGTTCTCACCCCCTTCTCATCTTTTCCTTTATAGAAGTTCTTTCTTCACTCTTAAAAAATAATCTTCTTGTCCAAGCTGTCCCCCTTTGAGAGCAAGCTCTAATCCGTCTACAAGGGGATCGCTGGAATAGCATCGGTTTAAAGGCGCGCCAGGCGCGACCGGAGCAGCTATTTCCATTGCAGAGACTCCAAGCTCCTTTGTTGCGAATCCGGAAGTATCCCCGCCGGCAACGACAAATCTTCGTGTGCATTTCCGCGTAATAATGCCCTTCATGATTCGCCCCAGTAGTTGTCCAAGCAACTTCCCGCTTTTATCTGCCTGGACTCCTGTGGATCTCAGAATTTCTCTCATCTCCGGAATTGAAGGATCATGAGGACCTTTCGCGGTATACAGAATGACGTCTTTGCCTGCACTCAGCAGTTTCTCCGTTGTGTCCAATATGCTTTCCAGGGCAATCTCGCCAGTATCCATATTCAAAAGGTCCTTTAACGGGAGACGTATGGAAACGAACCCTTCCTTCTCTGCCGCTTCAATCTGCTTTTTCGTAATGTCAGAGGCGCTGCCAGAGAGTACTGCTATTGGATCGGATTCATCCGTGGTTGCATGATTGACAGTATAGTCTGGGACACGACGCTTTAAACCGAGTATTGACTCCCATATTCCGGTCAACGCATGTTCTATCCCGGAGGAACCGACTACAAAGAGTGGCGTGTCGGCCTGGGCCAGTCTCCATAGAATCTTCCCGGCAGCCATGGTATCACTTTGTTTCAGCGAGTCGAACAATATGACAGGGTCCTGCTTGACGGTAAAGCGCTGCCAAACCTCTTCATCATCGCCTTCCAGATCAAGAACGGACATCAATCCGATCGGCAGATCCGTTTGTTTCCCAAGGTGAAGCCGAAGATCTGCCTCATCCATGGGAGTAGCCGGATGAACGGACATGATGGGATGACGGTCCAATCGATGGATGGCATCTCCGGCCGCCGCGAAGTGCTGACCAAATACCGTATACCGGGCTAGTGGAGGTGCGCCGGCCAAAACTGGCGTAACCTGTTGATGAGTGAAATAACTTCTCCCGATGTCTATGACGCGCCCGATGCTTCCGATCTGTGGCGCAGAGTCAAACGTTGAACAGACTTTGTAGTGAACAACAGAGGGCCGATAAGCCAGCAAACGCTCAAAGATCGGAACAAGCTCTTCCTCTAGCTCTTCACTTTGCAAGGAACGGCTTATTCCCGCAATGCCAATGCAATCAATATCCGGATAATTTCTCTTCAGTTCTTCCGGATCAGGCGGATCAAGGAACAATACCGTGCGGTATCCTCGTGTTGCCAGCATTTCCATGGCATCTGTGGATCCGGTAAAATCGTCGCCATAAAAAGCCAGCAGCAACGAACTCATATCATCTCACCAACCTTCCGGGCATCGACTTTAATATTTTGCAAGGCTTGGATCAGCGTACGCTTCGCGCCTACGATCAACAGTCCGGGTTCTTCATCAGCCGCTGCCATGATCTCTATGCCCAATCCAGCTTTACGTTCAAGGGTTAAATAGCCGACATCATGGAGTGCTTGCAGGAATCGGGTTACCTCGGTTACATGATGACAACCATTGGGATAACCGAAATACGGATGTTTGTCTCCATACCGCGCATCATCCCGTTTAGTGGAGCAATTGCCAATATGCACGTGCCCCATCCATGCCTTTGTATTGAAGACAGTATCCTCAATGGTTTCCCCCAGCAGCGGCACATGACTCAAATCAACAAGCAGTGAAAGGTTTGTTGTTTGTTTTTCAAGTTGCCCCATCAATTTTGCTGCCATCATGCTGTCACCAAACAACCTTTTTTTGTCTACATCAGTATCGAATAATTCCAAATCAAGCTGAAGCTTTCGCTCTGCAGCTGCCTGATCCAGAAGCAGCAGCGAATCGCAAAGCCGATTCAATTGATCCTCGGTTTCTTCTTGTGGAGCTTTCGGACCGCTGATCACGGCTACGCGATCTGCCCCCGATTCAACTGCTTCATCCATGGCCTCAATGATTCGGTTAACCGCAAGCATTTTCTCCGCGGTATCCGAAGATTGAAGATCGTATCCGTTACCGAAAATAAGAGGCTGCAGCAAATAGCTGGCTTTCATATTGGTAATGCGCAACCATTCGTTAAATTGCTGTCTGCGCTGCTGATCGGCAATGGGAGCTATTTCAATTCGTTCGAAGAATGGATCTTCCAGCACCGAACGAACAGAGTGTTCCCATTCTTTTACATCCGAAGCGGAAGCCGGCCACAGCCCGGGATGAACGATGCTGATTTCCAGCTTTTCTCTCCAATTTCCCATGGATACCTCCTAAGAAATAGAAACGACTCGCCGTTCACTAGCCGATTGATAACATGCGTAAACGATCCGTTGGGAGATCATATATTTCTCGCCTTCTGTCTCAAAATAATCGTTATCTGCTGAGAGCAAGCCGTCGATAAAATGCTGATGAGCAGAAATTACGCTGCCGCCTTTCCATCCGTCCGGAATGGCATAAGCATGCTCTTGCTCTGTCTCGCCGCGTAATGTAATGAAAATACGGCCGTTTTCATCAAGCCTCAAATTGCCAAGCTCGCCCTCCAGGTTCATCCAGCCATAAGTTGGCGGGCGAACCTCTGCCGTATAAACCACCCGGTTGGCATCATAAATGCCTGTCATCCCATTGACGAAATTGAACAGCACCATCGCATCATCCTCACCTTTTATCAAAGGATTCCAAGTTCTCATCTGGCAGTACACGCTCTCGATATCTCCGAATAAATACCTGAAAGTGTCGATCCAATGTACCCCGGTTTCATATAAGAGAAACTTCTCCATGTCTTTAAAATAAGGCTGCAGCGGATAAGGAGATGGGCCGAAGCCATCCCCGGGACGCATCGAAAAATAAACCCGAAAGAGGCGTCCAAGCTGTCCTGAATCAATGATCTTGCGTATTTCTCTATACCAACCTTGCCAGCGCCAATTCTCATTAATCATGACTGGTACGCCTTTATCTCTACAGTAGCGCACCAATTGCTCACTTTCTTCCTGACTGGGAGCAACAGGCTTTTGGCACAAAACTGGAATCCCTTGATCTGCAGCGATTTTGGCATATTTAAAATGAGAATCCGGTGGAGTACAGATATCCAGAAAATCCGGTTTTAGCTTATGAATCAGCTCATCAATATCCGAGTCTGCTCCCCAATGGGGAATCTGATGAGCCTCTGCCAGCCTTCTCGCTCCTTCCGTATCCTGGCTGACAACTGCTATGATCGCGCCGCCCTTAACTTGTGCCCATGCGTCCATTTGAATTTGAGCAAAATGTCCTGAGCCTACTATGATTCCTTGGAGACGCTCCACGGCTGTGCCTCCTCATGCTGCTTGATTAATTCCCGAACAACCGCATCTCCCACTTCCGACGTCGAGGATTTGCCCCCAATATCTCCAGTGCGAATAACGCCTTCCTTCAATACCGCTGCCACTGCCGCCTCGATGTCTTTCCCCGCTTGCATTAAGCTGTTATCCTGATGCTGTTCGCCCAGCCAATCCAGCATCATCCCGCCAGACAGGATGGTGGCAATGGGGTTGGCTATTTGCTTGCCTGCGATTCCTGGCGCCGAGCCATGCGAGGGCTGGAACATTGCATGACGATCCCCAATGTCACCCGAAGGCGCAAGTCCGAGTCCGCCAATGGTCGCCGAAGAAAGATCGGACAGGATATCTGCAAACATATTTTCGGCAACCAGCACGTCGTATTGGGAAGGCTGAATAACTTGATAGAAAGCCATGGCATCCACATAAGCATAGTCTTTTTCGATACCGGGATAATTTGCCGCAACCTCGTCGTAAATTTTGCGGAAGTAGGCATAAGAGCTCAACACATTGGCTTTATCCACACAGGTTACCATCGATTTGCCGTCCACCGGCCGGCCTTGCCGTTTGGATGCCAGGCGGAACGCATAGTCGACAATCTTCTTCGTGCCGGTCTTTGTAATGATAATGGTATCGGTTGCTATCTCGTCACGGACATTACAACCTCCGGTTCGCGATGCGTACAAACCTTCGATATTTTCTCGAACCACCACGTAATCGATTCCATTTCCCTGATCGCGAAGGGGGCCGGGTACTCCTTCATAGAGCTTCACAGGACGAACGCCTGCATACAGATCCAGGTCGAATCGCAGCCGGAAAATCACGTCCCCATTGACTTCCCTGCCATCCGGATGGCGGGCTTCGAACAATCCTATTGCCCCCATCAGCATGGCATCGGCTGATTTGCATTGAGCAAACTGCTCTTCGGTCATGGCTTTCCCCATCTTCAGAAATTGACCGGAGCTCGCTCCGTTATTTTCAAATTCAAGATCAAATGTGCCATGCATCTGCTGTACAGCGCGTAATACCTTTAATGCCTCCTCCGTTACTTCAGGGCCAATACCATCTCCTGCCAGCACGGAAATATTGTATCTGCTCATTTTTCTATTTCTCCTCGTCTCCAAGTATGGTTTGTTATCCAAGCTTGTGCCTGTTCTATTTAAGAAGCACTTTCTTTTCGAGCACGTCTCCGGATTTTAGATGTATAACGGCCTTCCATTCCGTATCCTCCGGTTTTTCGAGCGTAGGGCTTTGATACCAATTGAATACAAAGTTCATCAAAAACGGCTCATCGTAACTTTGATATTCCAATTGACCGTTCCGGAAAAATTCTACATAATCGATCGTTTCCGGATATAAGCTGGCCAATCGTATCCACCGCTTTCCATCGAGGGTGATCTCCTTTTCCAGACCTTGCAAATAAAACTGCTCCTCAAAAGGGATCTCCGGCAGCGAAATTCCAATGATATTGGCCATACGGTGTGCGAAAAAACGATCTTCTCCATCTGTAATCCGCCAGTCTGTCGGCGGCTCCTGTTTGGTCAAGTTGTTATAATAGCCCCATGATGTATGCAGGCGAGCTGCCACTTCCATATTGCCTACAGCCTGAGAGTCCTCATTACAGACAATCGGAGCATTCGGGGCCCATTTCCTAAGCTGGCAAACATCATTATAGTACTGCTGCCTGGTTCGGCCATTTCCGTGGTAGAATACAACATCACTCTCTTTTGCCACTTCTTCGCTGATAAAACTGGCGGTTGAACTGCACCCTACAGGAAGTCCGCCAGATTCATGTCGCGCTATTTCCATTAGAGCTACGATCCCCTCGGGATATTCAAGCAATGAATGCTTCTTGGTCAGATCATGCTCATTGGCAATCTCGATGATCACATTCGTATATCCGCCTTCCCTGAGGAAGCGTGATGCTGTACGGGTTGCTTCCAATACGGCACGCCCATTCTTCAACTTTTCCGCCTGAAAAAAATAGAAGAAGCTTACGATAACCACCATCCCAATCTCATCAGCTGCACGGATTAAGCGGTCCAACCGATTGGCGTATGCAGGATCCAGGCTAGTGCCGTCTTCGCCAAAGGGATTATTGTGTAACATCTCGTTGAACAATGTAAAACAAGGTCCACCGCCTTGCAGGCCTACCGTAAATGCGCGTAGACCGTGCGTGTACCATTCCGGAAGAGCCGCGATCAAATCATCTGTGTTCCGCTCCGGATCAAACGTCCGCCCGAAACGATGGAAGCGGCTTGGATCTTCACTGTCATCGAAGATTCCCTGAATAAATCTGGCGTTCATTAACAAGCCATGTGCTTCCGGCCGGCTGCCCTTGATTTCTTCATACACTTTTTTGCCATTGATATAAAAATCCGTTCCTTCGATGCTTAGTACGGTTTTACCCATGTTGATTACTCCCTTCTGGCGAAACAAAACTTAGTGCGAAGATATCCGTTTCCCCTCTAATCATTCGACTCACTTCCTCAAAATAATCATTATGCCGGTTTTTCCTGTTATCTCTATTCCAGGCCATGCAGTCTAAAGATCCGTTTGGGATTTTCGTAAAAAATGGCTTCCAACTGCTGATCCGTTAATCCAATATGGTGGTACTTGGCCAGCTCCACTGGAATATTGCTGATATGATCGGAGCCCATAATAATTTTTTCTACCCCTACTTGGTCAATCATCTTTCGCGTCATATAAGTTTGGCACCATGACGGCTCAAGATAGATGTTCTCACAATGCTTTGCCGTGACCAGTGCTTCATCCGCATACACAGCAAATCCCGCATGACAGAGAATAAAAGAGACATTTGGATAACGCTTAGCCGGATCCATCATCAGCGACGGCAGAGAAAAAGGATTTCCTGTTCCGGTATGAACCAAAACTGGAACCTGGTATTGATCGGCCATTTCGTAAATTTTATCGCAATGTTTGGATAGCGGGCTGATGTTGTGTCCTAACGGATGCAGTTTGATTGCGACAAATCCAAATTGCTTGATACAGCGCTCTACTTCTTTTACATAGACCTCTTCTTCCAGCCAAGGGTCCGGACTGGCCATTCCGTAAATTCGCTTTGGATACTTTTCCATCATGTCAGCAATGCGAGTATGGACATCGAAAACATTCTCCAATGTTGGTTGAGGCATGACGAAACCGATTGCAATTTCGAACTGATCCATTGCTTTTATCAGATCCTCTTCCGTTGTACTCACTCCCGAAAACTTGGAAAGACCCAAATGCATGTGAGTATCAATGATCTTAATCAGGAATCATCCCTTCGCATATTTTTTGTGTATACGTTGTATACAATGTATACAGTGATTCTAATCGCTTACATTTTCGTTGTCAAACATATTTTTTAAACCCTTTACATTATTTATGAAATCTAAACATGATGAAGCGCTTAATCCTTCTAAGCTTAAAGCTTCTCCTGAAGGTTAAGCGCTTCATTTCATAATAAACAGTATCCTCCATAAACCATGCCTAACAGACTTCGGATGGGCTTTTTCCGGTAAGCATTTTGAACACCTGGCTGAAATAGGTGGCGTTCCGAAATCCCGTCATCTCGCTCACCTCATACACCATGTAATGTCCCGACTCCAGCAGCTCCATCGCCCTTTGAATCCGGTATTTATTGAGATAGCTTACGAAGTTCTCTCCCGTTACCCGTTTGAAGAGCTGACTCAAATATTTGGGATGAACATATAATCCCCGCGCGATGGCCTCAAAGCTGATTTCTTCCGCATAGTGCTCTTCCACATACTGTTTCGCTCGGGCCACGAGCCTGTTGTTTTTCTTCTCGGCCGTCTCTTTCCGTGTCTGCTCCAGCCAGCATTGGATAATGCCGTCCATCCAGCATATCAGATCCGGCAGCGCGTATTTAAGCTGAATACCTCTCAGAAATTCACCCATTGCCAGCGGAGGGTCAAGTCTGGGGTAGCGGCGGTTCCAGCTATGAATCAGTGTGTCGAACAGGCTCACGGCCACCACCTGTACATCCTGAATGCTGGTACATCCCCCTTCCTCTATCAAGGCACGAATCCTCTGCCATATCTTTTCTGCCAGATCAGGCCGCATATCGGCCCATGCTTCATTCCACTGACGTAGGTGCATGGAATAGTCGGGAGCTGACGGCTCCGTCCACCCGGACGCCTCATAGCAGTACACACGGCTTCCTCCCTGGAATTCAGCCGCTTCAAGCGCCTCCCGGCTCTCCAGATAGGAATCCATCAGCTCGCACAGATGAGTCTTGCGGGTTCCGATACCTGCGCTCATCTCCATTTTTAAATACGTAAATACTTGGTCGATCATGCGCTGAAGCAGCGGCTCCAAAGGCTGCGTCGCATGCTCATCCTCAAGCAGCACAAGCACGAACACCCGGTCCGAGTAATCGAGCACCTCGATTTGGCCACCTGCCATCGTGTGCACGAATGTCTGTACGGTCTCCCGGATGATGTCCGCTGCCCCATAGCGAAGCAGCTGCCAGTCCCGCTCCTTCATCCGTGTCAGAAATTCGGGACGGTTAAGCTGGAGGCTGACAGCACGTACGCGCTCAGGCCTGCGGAGCCCCACGTAATCCATGCGTTCGGGGGACAGCTCCTCCTGACGATAGCGCGTGGTGAGCAGCTCGTGCAGAATCTGTTTTCTCAAATAGGGAAGCACACGTCCAATCTCCTGCCTATAGTTCTGCTCCAGCCGCTCGTGCCGCTCACGCACATCCAGCTCCAGCAGCACCTCGCGCAGTACGGCCTCAATCTCTTCCACTTCGGCAGGCTTCAGCAAAAAATGATTCACCCCCCAGCGCATCGCCGCACGGGCATTCTCGAACTCATCATATCCGCTCAGGATGATAATTGGCAGATGCGGATGATCACGCCTCAGCGTCTGCGTAATCTCAAGCCCTGTCATGCCGGGCAAATATACGTCCGTCATAACCAGATCAGGCCGCACATGGCGGAACAGCTCCAGCGCATCGGTACCGCTTGAAGGCGTGCCTGCGATGCGCAATCCAAGAGATGACCAGTCAATGTGGTCAGTCAGCGCCCGGATCATATGCGGATCATCATCCACCAGCATGATGGTTTTCATGCGCTCTCACCACCCAGCCAAAGATTCAACTTCTCCTCATTTTGAAACCTCTCATGGCTAAAGCCATGAGATTCCTGGGTAATCCATTCTACTGAACAGAATTAGCATGTGATATGCCGCCAGGCTATCCCCGCAGTCCCTGCGGTTCTTGCAACTATTCATTCAGAAGTCTTTTGCCTTCGGCAAGAATGTTTCTGCTTGCATTGACATCCCGGTCATGGTGGCTGTGGCATGCTGGACATTCCCACTCCCGTAGACGAAGATCCTTGACCTCTTTATGTTGGTAGCCGCAACACGAACAGATTTGAGACGAGGCGAAGGTTTTACCTACGGCTACAAACCTGCGTCCGTACCATTTAGCCTTATATTCAAGCATTTTCCCAAATCGCTTCCAAGATACTTCGCTAATGGCTTTGGCCAGTTTGTGATTCTTCATCAGGTTAGATACCTGCAAATCTTCAATCGCAATCAGGTCGTGGCTTTTGACGATATGTGTTGAAATTTTTTGCAGGTAGTCTGTTCGGGCATTGGTAATACGTTCATGGATGCGTGCCACCTTCACCCGTTGTTTATTACAGTTGGCGGAACCTCCCACCCGTCTGGAAAGAATGCGTTGTTCACGAATGAGTTTTTGCTCCATCTTCCGTAGAAATTTCGGATTCTCAAACACTTCACCGTTAGATAGAACTGCGAAATCTTTAATCCCCACGTCAATCCCGACTTCCCGGTTGGTTTTTCGCAGGGGCTCTATGTCGGTTTCCACTAACAGCGAAACAAAGTATTTTCCTGAAGGATTGCGCCTAATCGTTGCACTGATGATGCGACCTTCGACTTCTCTGGACTTCGCAAATTTCACGAGCCCTAATTTGGGTAGTTTCACTTTATTACCTGTGATCGAAATATTGCCATTGGTGTAGTTGGTTTGATACGACTGCACCGGATTCTTTTTACTCTTAAATCTTGGCGCATCATTCTGTTTTCTGAAAAATTTCTCAAAGGAATCGGCCAGATGCTTCAAAGCATTTTGCAAAGAAAATTTATCCGGTTCTTTGAGCCATACGAGTTTTTGCTTCAATTTGGTTAATTTAGCAGAGCATTGGGTATACGACAATCCTTTGCCTGTACTGTGATATGTTTCATTCCATAGTCCCAGAAAATGATTAAAGACAAAACGGGAACAGCCGAGCGTCTTGTTAATGAGAACGATCTGATCCTGGTTGGGATAGATACGAAACCTGTAGGCTTTATGAACAAGCATATTCTCACTTCACTTTCTGATCTTGAATATACTTCCGGATTTGTTCTTCGGTATGCTCGCTAACGGTCGCCACAAAGTAAGAGGGATTCCACAAGTGACCTCCCCATAGCTTTTTCTTGAGCTGCGGAAATTCTTTAAACAGAAGTCTTGCGGAAATCCCTTTTAACACTTTGACCATGTTGGGTATGGAATGTTGTGGCGTGCATTCGACCAGAACATGGATATGGTCTTGATCTGTTTCCATTTCAGAGATGGTAAAGTTGTAGTCGGACGCGACTTGCAGGAGAATTTCCTTGAGTCTAGCGTCCACTTCATCCGTGAGGACTCGGTGTCGGTATTTCACGCACCATACGATATGGTATTCGAGGGCGTAAACATACCCTCTGCCACGTCTAGTTTCTGCCATAGTTTATCACCAAGATTATTTTACCATACGTCATAGAAAAACACATCGGAAATATTGATAAAATGTAGATTATAAATAAAATCATATATACCATATGTCGGTTCATTGACATGTCAAATGACATGCCTGAACCGAAGCTTTCTTACTCATGACTAAAGTCGCGAGTTTGCGAAAACTCTTTATCAATGCACGGCAATGTGATGGTTACCTCCACACCGCCCGAGTCGGCAGACCTCAGCAGTACACCATAGGCCGCTCCGCAATACAGTTGAATGCGCTGATGCACATTACGTACACCAATGCCGCAGGCCTCCTCCAGCGTCCATCCCTCCGGCAGCCCCTGCCCGTTATCCGTGATGCGAATGATTACTTTACCCTGCGGACCGCCAACATCCGCCTGCATCTCCACCCGGATGCGGAGCGCTTCCTCAGTCGGATGACCATGCATGACGGCATTTTCAATGAAGGGCTGCAGTATGATTTTCGGAATGTAGCAGCCGCGCACACGCGGATCAATCCGTTCCTCGTAATCAATGGAGAAAGGCAGACGTTCCGCCTGAATGCTGACATAACAGCGGGCATGCTCCAGCTCATCCCGGACCTGGATGAACAGCCTGCCCCCGCTCAATCCGATGCGCAGCAGCTTGCTCAGCTGCACAATCATGCGGCTGATATCGCGTGCCTGATAATCCATGGCACGCCAATGGATCATGTCCAGTGTATTGTACAGAAAATGCGGTTTGATTTGCGCCTCCAGCAATCCGGTCTGGGCTTCCCGCTTCGCCCGGCTCTCCTCGCGAACCTGATCCATCAGCCCGGTCAGCCGGGAGGCCATATGGTTGAAGCCATTCGCCAGATGGACATATTCCTCGGTGAAGGACAGCTCGATACGCGTGTCGAAGTCTCCTCCTTCCAGCTGCCGCATTCGACGGATTAGCTGCCTCAAGGGCCGCACGATACCGCGCACGAACAGCCAGGCGAGTACGGCCGAGCACATGAGCCCCAGAACGGCTACCCCCAGAACCTTCCATCCTGCTGTTTTTACCGGAGCAAGCAGTGTATGTACGGGAATGATTTGCACGAGACGCCACTGCAGCATGGCTGGCCGGGAATAGAGAACAAGCTGCGAGCCGCCCGGACCGGAGACCACCTCGAATCCGTCCCCGCCACGCGCAGCGTGTTCCTCAAGCCAGGCCTGATTAATGACGGGTTCCGGCTCTCTGCCAACTGCCATTTCCGGGTACGACGAGTCGTCAGAGCTACCAGTCGTTTCCGCCATTTCTGTTTCACCCATCTGCATGATGAGGCTGCCCGCTGTGTCCACCAGCAGGACTTGTCCATCAAGCACAAACGGCAAATCGGCAAACCTGCTAATGATGTCCTCCCGGCTTAAACGGATCAGAACGAAGGCCACGGTGCCTCCGTGGCTGTCGAAAATGCGCTGGGCATATCCGATCAGCGATTGGCCCGATGCATTCTCCTTTAACGGCACCCAGGCTGCATCCGCCTGCTCCAATGCACCGAACCATGAATCGGAGGTGATCGTATCCACGGGATAGATGCGGTCAGCCGTCGCCACGGTCACGCCGTTGAAGGCATCGGTGTACAGCTCCACGGAGGTGATGCCTTCACTTACCACCACGGTATGCTCCAGTATTTTGGCGGCTTCACGCCGCTGGTGAATTTGTGTCAGTCTTCCTGCCCCAGTCGTATCCAACAGATTTGACAGCTCGCGGTTGCTTGCCAGGGAGTAGGCCGTACCCGTCACATTTGTTATGAAGTCAAAGCCCCGCCGCGTGCTTTCATTGAGCAGGGCCAGGCGCGCCTTGCTGATCTCCGTAAACGTAACCGTCGAGAACGACTGGTAGGCAAGCCACACGATCACCGACACGAGCAGCAGATTAAACGCAATAAAGCAAGTCACCATCAACGTGGTGAGCTTGCTTTGCTGCAGCTTTTGGCGGATGAACAAGGACCAGCTTCGTTTCCTCATGCAGTATCCCTCGCTTCGTCTTGGAATTACCCTTTGAGCCCGGAGGTCGCGATGCCTTCCACGAAGTACTTCTGACATACGATGAAAACAACAAAGCATGGCACCAGCGAAAGTATGGACATCGCGAACATCGGTCCCCAATCGGATTGGGAGCTGGAATCCAGGAAAAGGCGAAGACCGAGCGGTACCGTATACTTGCTTACATCGCTCAGATAGATCAGCTGGCTGAAGAAGTCGTCCCATGTCCACAAAAAGGTAAAGATCATCGTTGTCACCAGCGCCGGAAAAGCGAGCGGAAGGATGATCTTGGTGTAAATGCTAACCAGTCCGCAGCCGTCGATCGTAGCCGCTTCGTCCAGCTCTTTGGGCAGTCCGCGGAAGAACTGCACCATCAGGAAAATGAAGAAGGCATCCGTTGCGAGCCATTTCGGCACGACAAGCGGCAGATACGTATTTATCCATTCCAGGTGGTTGAACAGAATATACTGTGGAATGAGCGTTACGTGATGCGGCAGCATAATTGTCATCAGCATCAGCCCGAAGCAGATCGATTTGAAGCGAAAATCGAGTCTGGCAAAGGCATAGGCGGCCATGGAGCAGGAAATGACATTGCCCAGCACCGCCCCGAGCGACAGCATGACCGAGTTGATCAGGAAACGGGAGAAGGGATTGCCTTGAATCCCTGTCCAGCCGTTCACATAATTGCTCCAGTTCCATTCCCTCGGCCAAAACCACGTTTCCGTAAAAATCATATGTCCCGGCTTGAACGAACTGCCGAGCATCCAGAGCACCGGATACAACATGACAAAGGCAATGGCCGAAATCAGCACATGCTTCGTGACGATCCATGCCGTAGAGCTGCGTTGTCCGATCATGATTTTCCACCGTCCTCATAGTGCACCCACAGCCTGCTGCTGCGGAACACGAGCAATGTAAACACGCCGATCAGAATCACGAGTATCCATGCCATGGCGGAAGCATACCCCATCTGGTAGAACGAAAATCCTTTTTTGTAAAGGTACAGGGAATACATCAACGTCGAATTGACGGGGCCGCCGCTGCCGTTGCTGACGACGAAGGCCTGTGTAAACGATTGGAACGACGTGATCAGCTGCATGACCAGATTGAAGAAGATGACCGGTGACAGAATCGGCAGGGTAATGCTGAAGAATCGCCGGACCGGGCCGGCTCCGTCCACGGCTGAAGCTTCCTCATATTCCGGTGGAATCTGCTTCAGGCCTGCCAGGAAAATAATCATGGACGAACCGAACTGCCACACGGACAACAGCACGATAGAATACAGGGCATATTTCGGGTTGGCGACCCAATCCGGAGCCTGGATGCCGATCATGGCCAGCAGCCCGTTCAGCAAGCCGTCGCCGCCCAGCATTTTGCGCCACAGCATGGCGATGGCCACACTGCCGCCGAGCAGTGTAGGAATGTAATATACGGTACGGTAAATACCAAGCCCGCGAATGCCCTTGTTCAGCAGCAGCGCTACGAGCAGTGCGAAGATCAGCTTGACCGGTACGGAAACAGCAACATAGGTAAATGTAACCTTCAGGGACTGGATGAACAATGGATCCGAAGTAAACATCGTAATGTAGTTATTCAGACCAACCCACACAGGGGCGGTCAGGATACTGTACTCGGTAAACGAAATGTATAATGAGGCAACCATGGGACCAAGTGTCAGCAGCAGCAGACCAACCAGCCACGGAGCCAGGAACAGGAGAGCTGCCCGGTTGTGGGCATATCTCCGCTTCACCCCCCGGGCCGCCACACGCTCGGCTCGCGTATGGCTGACCTGTGTTGTACTCATGCTATAACCTCCCCGCTCATTTAAGTTCAGACGAATGCAAGCTGTTACTGCCCTGAGGCAAGTGAGGTCTTGGCGTTCTCAATGAACTGTGCAATGACGTCCTGAGCGCTGCCCTGTCCGAATGCGATCTGTTCGCTTGTGGTCTTGAAGCTTGAATCCACTTCCGAATATCCTTGCGGGTATGGCGGATCAATCTCGCTGGAGTGTTGTGACACAAGGTCGATAAATTTGAAAATCTCCTTCTCCGCGTCTGACAGCGAAGGCTGCAGCTGCTCACGAACGCTGGAGTTGACAGGCACGCCGCGCTCCGAGCCCAGAATGGCTGTTGCTTCCGGATCATTCACCATGAAGTCGATAAACATGGCTACCTCTTTGGGGTGCTTCGTTTTGGCATAACCGGAAATGAACTGGCCCGGCTTCAAGTATTCACCGATTTGCTTTTCTCCCACACCATGGGGAATGACCTGAATCGCCAGCTTGTGGTCCTGATTTTTGTTGACCTGCTGGAATGTGAGCAGCTGGTTCGACCAGGTAAACTCCATGGCTGCCGTCCCGACAGAGATCGGTCGTGTCTCCAGCGCGCTGGTCGTGGAGGCCGTTACTTCGGCAGACGTGGCGCCGCCGTTCTTGCGGAGCGCAGCCCACATGTCAAACCACTGCTGCAGATCCTCGCTAGTAGCCGTCAAGGTTCCTCCATCGAACAGCCCCTTGCCCTTTTGGCGGATAAAAATTTCGAACATGTTCGTCGTTCCCGAGATATCCACCGAGCCGTAAAAGCCTTCGCCCTTGGCAGCCGCGATCTTGGCGGCGATCTCGCCGAAGTCCTCCCACGTCCAGCTTTCTTTTGGTTCCTCGATGCCCAGCTCTTTGAACAGCGTGGCATCGTAAATGACGCCAGGAGCGTTCACGCCAAGCGTGATGGCGTACAGCTTATCGTCAACCGTCCCGGCTTTGAGCATGCTTTTGTCATGCTCTTCGGTGCGCAGCTCCTTGCTCTCCGCATAAGGTGTCAGATCCAGCAGCGCACCGCGCCGGGCAAAGTCGGTCAGAAAGGCATAATCCATCTGCAAGATGTCCGGGGCGTTGGAGCCGGCGACCTGAGTGGTCAGCTTGTCAAAATAACCGTCCCAACCGGAGTATTCCGGTTTGATCGTAATACCGGGGTGCTTTTCTTCAAACAGCTTGATGACCTTGGTCGTCAGATCATGGCGGGTCTGCGAGCCCCACCACGTCATGCGCAGCTCGATTTGATCGGTGCTTCCTCTCTGATCCTTGTCACCTGGCCCGGATGATGTGCCGGAGGTTCCGCCCGAACAGGCTGTAGCGAACAATAACAGGGTCAGGCAGCACAGGGTTGCCCACTTTTTCATATGCAACATCAAATGAATTTCCTCCCCTTCTCTACTTGTAATCGCTTACATTTGTATTGTAACGGGATTCCTCCGCTTAGGACATAAACAAAAGTAAGCTATCCTGTCAAAAAAGTAAGGGGTTAAATTGGAGATAGAGTGATGGTAAACGTTTTGTCAAACGGGGTCAGAAAGTTGACCAACACCGCCTTGCAGTTATCCTGCAGCTTCGCCTCGCGCACCGTGGCAGCCAGATGGCCCAACTCGCCCCCAGTCAGTTCAATCCAGTCCTCGCCGCATACATAGCGGAGGTTCCCACCGCTCCAGAGATAACAGTTTTCTCTTACTGTCTGCAATTCTCCCGAAGTGAAGCTTCCTTCCCGTCCAAAAATGAAGGAAAGCTGTGTCATGACTTCCCCTGGCTCATCCCCATGCAGCCGGAGTGTCCAGCCCTCTTCAGTGCGTTGAACCTCTGCCTCCACACGGAACGTTTGTTCATGAGTAAGCGGGCGGATATGGTGCGGGAGCAAATACCAAGGGCTTATTGGCGTTTTAGATGTCGGCGGAAGCAGTGCTCCTTCGACTGGACCGTAATACCCCTTCTTTTGCTCTCCTGCCAGACGGTATCCTGCGGGCAGCTTAGTCATTTCCTGCATCGGCACATATCCCGGGTAAAAATAAGAAGCCAGCTGCACGGCCAGCAGTCTCACCGCTCCATGGCGAAGAGCAAAAAAAGACGGCGTCTCCGTAATCAGCGTCACACTGGTACCGCCGTCTCTGTAGCGGGCAACAGGTGCGCCAAAATCGGTATGTAAACGGCTGTGGAAGATCCGCCCTTGATGGCCGGCGTCCTCCATATTCTGCAAATAGCCGTGCCGCAGAAAATCGCCATTCAGTATTTTCTCGTATTTCACGGGAAGGTCCTCCGTTGCCTCAAACGGCTGCTGAAACTCCGGCTCCAGCAGCATGCGCACAAGCACATTGACGGAGGAGACACCTGGATCAGCTAGCGATCGGCCGGCCCATTCAGCCATGCCCGCGAACACAGGATCCTTGTCATGACGGGCCAGAATTGCATAAGGCAAATAATACGGAGACAGATCGTGAATGCTTCCCAAATCCTGCCGCCCGGAGTAATCGGTAACGACCTCTCCTGAGGGATGGATCAGATATACCATCATGTGCAGATTCAAGCGGACCGGATCGAGCAGCTGCGGCCGATCCAGCAGACGTGCGGCATGAATAAGCATGATGTCACTGACTGCGTTGTAAATCCCGTTGCTGCGCTCCGTCCATTCCCCGTCCGGTGTAATGTCCATCCCTTCTGCCAGCCACTGATCCGCCCTTTGAACGGCCTCTTCCAGTCCAAACAGCTTATACAGGAAGCCAAGTGCAGCGCACAGCACCCAGCGGTGATTCGGCGTATGCACGCCCCCCGTAAGCATGACGGGAATGGTTCGTTTAAGAAACAGCAGCATATTATCCAGCACAGGCTGCAGCGGCACCCACTCCTGCTGCGTCAGCAATTGGTACAGCTGAGCGTAGCCGACGACAACAAACGCTGTGTCCGGCGGAGAATGGTAGTTGGTCCAGCCAGGCGAGATAGAGCCATCCTCATGCTGTGCGCGCAGCACAAACTCCGTCGCCAGCAGCAGCCGCGCCAGCAGCCGCTCATCCCGGTAATACGCAGAATCGGGATTCACCAGAGCAGCCCCCCAATAACACATGTCGGTTGGCGTGCCGGTGGTGTGATTGACCCAGGCAATGCCCGTCCCCGGATCAAGTGTCCCCCCATAATAGCGGCTTTGCGGATCAAGCACCTGCCGGGATAGTCCTGCCTCCACCGCTCTGTCATTACTCTCCGCCAATTTCATGTACATTGTCATTCCTCCCAATCTTACGGTTCAACCTTTGACGGCACCAAGCATGACCCCGTTGACAAAATATTTCTGCAGCCACGGATAGACGAGAAGAATCGGTACCGTGGCGAAAATGACCGTGGCCGCTTTGAGGCTCTCCGGTGTCAGCGGGGTCCGGTTCGCACCTTCCAGCTGCGTCAGTTCAGAAACCATATTGTTCTGTACCATCTGGAACAGCTTAAGCTGGAGTGGATACAGGTCCGGGTTATTAATATACATGAGGGAATCCTGGAAGCCGTTCCACCGTCCCACGGCATAGAAGAGAGCCAATGTGGCCATAACCGGCATGGACAGAGGAACTACAACACTCAACAATGTGCGGAAATGGGAACTGCCATCGATTTCAGCAGATTCCTCCAGACTGGGAGGAATGTTGTTGAAAAAGGAAATGAGAATAATCAGGTTAAAGGGGCTGACCAGGCCTGGCAGAATAAGCGCCCACACCGAATTGAGCAAATGCAGATCGCGGATCAGCAAATATTCGGGAATAATGCCGCCACTGAAGAACATCGTGATAATAATCAGGTACATAAAAAATTTGCGTCCCTTGAGCTTTCTTTTGGTCAGCGGATAGGCTGCCGCGATCGTGAAGAGCATGCACAGCAGCGTTGTGCCAACCGTCAGAACAATCGTGAAGATGAGCGAGCGGATCATGGCATTATCGGAAAATACTTTAATGTACGCACTCCAGTCTAACTCAACTGGAAAAAGTGTAACTTCTCCGGAAGTGATGGCCCGGTTTGAACTGAGCGACACGGCAATTACGTGCAAAAACGGAGCCAGACAGAACAAAACGAACAAGGCAACAAACGTAATATTAACGATATCGAATATCCGGTTTGAGGTACGTTCACTCATAGCACTCACTTCCTTCCTGATCACAAAATACCGTCTCCGGTCACTTTTTTCGAAATATAGTTGGAGCCGAGAATGAACACCAGTCCCACCACGGCCTGGAACAATCCGACTACGGTAGCCAGCGTATATTGCCCGGATTCCAGACCGACCCGGTACACAAAGGTGCTGAGCACATCGGAATATTCCCGCACAGCTGTATTTCCGATAATGTAAGGGCGGTCAAAGCCAATGCTGACCATCTTCCCGAGATTGAGGATCAGCAGCGTCACAATGGTTGGTTTAATGCTGGGAAGTGTGATATAACGGATTTTCTTCAGCCTTGTCGCTCCATCCACTTCAGCAGCTTCGAACAGCTCCTTGTTAACACCGGTCAATGCTGCCAGGTAGAGGATGGTTCCCCAGCCCGCACTTTGCCAGACTCCTGTGAACAAATAAGTGATCAGCCACGGATTTTTTTCGGTCAGAAACGGGATCGGAGCGAGACCCAGGCCTTCCAGAACACCGTTTACCATACCAGACTGATTGCCGAACAACTGATAAACGATGCCCCCGATGATCACCCAGGAAATAAAATGGGGAATGTACAAAATGGTCTGCGATATTTTTTTGAACCATATCGACCGGATTTCATACAGCATAATAGCCAGGATGATCGGGGCTGGGAAAGAAACGAGCAAATCCAGAAAATTCAGCATAAAGGTATTGCGCAGGGTGCTGTAGAACTCTCTCATTCCAAAGACTTCGCGGAAGGCGTCAAATCCGATCCACTCACTGCCCCCAATTCCCTGAAACAGATTGAAATCCTTAAAAGCAATCTGCACACCATACATCGGACCGTAACGGAAGATCAGGAAATAGATAATAGGCAGCGAAAGCAGCGCGTATAATTGCCAATACCGTCTAAAGTAAGTCGCTTTGCTCAAGTCGGGTTCCTCCTATGGGTAAAAACCGGGTGGAGAGGCATTCCCCGCCACCCGGTTTTACATATATTAGCCTACTGCGCCGGAAGCTCCTTAAGCGCCTGCTCGAGCTCTGCTTGCAGCTCGGCTCCGCCCAGTGACATATAATCCTTCATTTCCTGCTCGTAAACCGCTTCGAATTCCTCCGGCTTGGCCATCGCCGTTTTAACAATAATGACGGATAATTTGTCATTGAGTGTGGTGCCATATTGGGCTTCGGCTTCAATCGGCCTGCCGAAAACGATAGGGCCAATCGTGTCGGTGTTCGCGATCGCGATCGATTGCTTCAGCATTTCCTGGTTGCGCTCCGGGAAGCCGCTCACCCATGCTTTTTCGTTGGTGGCCTGGTCCCCGATGTTTTTGCCGTTGGAGATGATGACCATGTCGCCAGCGTTGTAAATACGGTTCACAACTTCTTGGGAGGCATCGGCTTTAACGACCGGAATGCCATCGATCAGATCATAGTTTTCCCCTTCAACGCCGCTGTACATATCGATCAGATTATTGCCTGATGCCATCCAGTCCAGATACTTAATCGCCTCCACCGAGCGCTTGCTGCTTTTGGGAATCATGATGTACATGCCGTTCGAGGCATAGCGGGATTTAATATGCTTGTTATCAACTTTGGCGTTGGTTAAGACATCTACCGGAACCACTTTGCTTCCCTCTACATTTTTGTAGAGATTATCCAGGGTGCCATCGGCATAGAACAGAACATCTACGTCCTCCGACCAGTAACCAACATTACCGTTCTGAATATCCTTGGCCAATTGGGTTTTATCCTCGTCCAGGCTGAAATCCTTGCTGATCAGCCCCTCGTTATAGAGCTTGTTCAGAAATTGCATCGCATCCTTGAAGCCCTCATGAAGTGGCAGCTCATAACGCTGGCCGTAAGTCAGATCGCCTCTGACCGGCTTAATGAAGGAATAAATCAAAGTTTCAAACTGGGCCGGAGCCAGTGCCATGCCCATCGGGATGTTTTGGCTGCCAAGGCCCCCCGGGTCCTTTTCTTTAAACGCTTTCAAGGTTGTATACAGCTCATCGGTTGTCGTTGGTACAGGCAAGCCCAGTTTATTCAGCCAATCCTGGCGGATGTATGAGCTATAGCGGCCCGTGATCGCCCGTTTGCCGGGGATCGCGAATTGTTTGCCATCAAGCTGGCCAAAGGCAAGCGTTTCCTCACCAATAAATTTCTTCAGGTTCGGACCATATTCATCGAGTAATTCTCCGACATCGGTCAGACCGCCCTGCTGCGCATAGCGGTAAAACACGCTGGAATCATACGTAAAGACGATATCAGGTACATCGGTATTGCTTGCCATCAACACGTTCAGCTTGGAAACTTCCTCAGAGCGCTGAATCGGTACAAACTCGACATCAATGTTATGCGGATCGCCGAACCGCTCCTGCACCAGTTTCGTCAAATAGTTGTTGGTAATGGTATGCGGTTCCGGGCTGTTCCCGCGGTCAAACACTTCAACCTTCAACGTGACTCGTTCGCCGTTTTCCCCTACTGCCGCCGAATCTCCGTTTGCGCAGCCGGCCAGCAGGGATACCCCCATTACCGCAGCCATTCCGAGCCCGATCGTCTTCTTCCGAACTCTTTGGAATACGTTCATTCTCCCATCCCCTTCCCCTTTGCGTATTTTAATTGTGATGTTCCCACAGTATTTCATGCATTTCAGCGGTTTGACAATAAACCTGTTTCAGATACTGCCAATCGGACTTTCTGTTTATCCATACAACCATTTTCGTATAATAAACCGCTTTCAAAAGAACGCAAATAAAGACCGCATCCATGTTTGCCTCCTTCTGACGGAGGAGTACGAGCAGGAATGCGGTTCCGAAATAACAAGTATAAGATCAGCTGTTCATGTTCAATTTAAAGAGCATGCGTCTCATGTTCTGGAAATTGGGCGGACGCGATGCAAAGAGCGGTAATCGCCCGGCGTGATTCCGGCTACCCGTTTAAATACTCTGCCGAACGTTATGGCATTGGCGTAACCCACCTTGAACGCGATATCCTTTAAGGAATACTCCGTCTCAAGCAGCAGCTGCTCGGCTTTCTTCATCCTCAACTCCGTAACGAAATCCACAAATTTCATATTAAATTCCGTTTTAAAAAGATAGCTGGCATATTTGCCGGATACCTGAAACCGGTCGCTTAAATGCTTCAGGGAAAGATCGGAATTGGCAAAGTTCTCTTCAATATAATTCTTCATTTCGTTGACCATTGCCCGGTAGCTTTTAGTTTCGCTGGCAGAGACATAGGTGCGGAATAAACCGGTTAAATATTCAAACAGAATGCCCTTCACCTCATGAATGGACTCCGCCTCTTCCAGCCGCTTCAGCTGTATCGAAGCTTTTTCCGTCGACAGTTCATCCTGCAGCTGCTCCGACATTACAGCCACTTCCCGGCCCAGCATTTGCAGCATGGCCTGGATTAGAGAGCGAATATCATCGTCCTGCAGAAAATCCTGTTCGAACGCTGTAAAAATTTCTTCCAGCCGCTCCCGCCACTGGACGCTTGACATCCGGAACTGCTTGACAAACTCAGCAATCATTTGTAAATACTTGTAAGTTTCAATTAAAGGCTGGCGCGCTTCCCCGCATTCCACCAGAGCAATATCTTCGTGCTTCAAGAGCTTGTGCTGCATCACATTGTCGGCTGCCGCATAAGAATCCCGAATCGCACCCGGTCCGGTTACCGCCGGTCCAATACCAAAGCTGAGGGAGATACGTAAATTCTGCTCTACCCAGGAACGGCATTCCTCAGCGAATATACGGATTTTCTCCGTCATCTCCTCATCGCTTCCGGCTGACAGGAAGAGAATTGCTGCCCGGTCCGTGCTGATCCACTCCGCCCAGCCCTGCATATTCACCCCTCGCGCCAATTCCTGAAAGACATTCATCAGAGCAAATTTGAGCGTGTTCTGGTCGTCCCTAGTATAACGATCCTGAAACACCTGCTCGTATCGGTTGATTTCACTGAGCACAACCGAAAAGCGGGATGAGGAATGAACATCTGTGAGCGGTGACAGCTCCTCCATCCGCTGGACGGCATTGTCCATCCGCTCATTGCGCAGCAGATCGGTGAATAGCTTGCTGCGCTGCAGCAGCAGGTTTTCTCTGCTCTTCTTGTCATAATCCGTCATATGGTTGATTAGATCTTCCAGCACCCCGTCAATGAGCCTCATTTCGTCTGGTCTGTAGGTGGAATGATCCATGGTCCGGATTTGATGGCCTTCAATGCGGTTCATAATCACCTGAATGGGCTTGTAGTTGCGCCGGGTAACATAGATCAGGTAAATAATCGCACAGACAACCGTTCCGAGAGCAATAGCCACCCAGAGATAGGAAATCACAGACACCCAGCCGAACAGATTTCCTGCCTTGATGCCGCTGGAGAACGTCCAGCCGAGTCTTTCCAGATAGATCGTGTTCAACTGTTTTCCATTTTTGGCGCCTTCACTGTCCGAGTGTGCGTGGTACACAGTCTGTCCGTCACTGCCAATAATGGTAAGGAAGGATAGCTGTTCGTTGACCATACTGTCGACCATATGTTCAATTCCGCTCATTTTGATATTGATGACAAGCATCCCCTCCGAGCCAAAAGGCAGGGGCATTCCTTTATTTATGGTAAGCACACGCACAGGCGTACGCTGCACGAACTCGCCCTTGTATTCCCTGACAGGTTGCCAGCCTTCCTGCAATGAACCCGAGACCATACTGCGAATCCAGTCTTCGTCTGCAAATCCCGAAAGATCTTTTAGGCCTGTTTCTGTTAAAACGCTTTCATTTTTCCTGTCATATAGATAGATGGATTGAATGTAGGATGATTCGTCAGTCAGATTGCGCAGGCTCTGGGCAACCGCATATATTGTCCCCGTATCCGTCTGGCCTTTACTGTTGAAATAACGTTTATAGGCATCACTGCGTTCAGCAGCCGCCAACACTGACAACTCAACTTCCTTTATCGTCCGGTCTACATTATCCACGATATAGCTGGTGGAGATGCGGTCCGCTTTCCTGGTTTCCATCCGTGAAATATCATTGATAAACACAAAAGAGGCAAAAATCAGGATCGTTACGGTAAGTAAAAAAATAGGAAAGTAGGACAGCAGCAATCGGCGATACCAGGTACGGATCAATAGACATCCCCCTCCATATAAGCATTGCTTCGCGCCGCGTTGCAGTTATAATAACGCGGAGACATAATTCCTTTGGATATCTATAGACAGCTTGCGAATTTCATCAAGGTTGTCGTTAAATCGTGTTACGTACTCACCATTATAATCCAGTCCCGAGAAGTTTTGTTCAAAACTGAGTATATATTCTTGCATCAGTTTGACTGCTGCCAGTTTACTCTCATCATTCATTTCTTCTTTGATTTTTCGTATGCCGCGTCTCCCCTTTCCCTCTATAATGCAATGGAGCATTGCCCGTGACCGTCTTGAATACTCGGCCGAAATGCGTCACGCTTCCGAAGCCCACCTTCCTTGCGATCAAGTTCACCTTCATGGAAGAGCTTTCAAGCAGCTTCTTGGCTTCCTTGATCCGTACGCTGTTCACGTACTCCACAAACGCGAAGCCTGTTGCCTCCTTGAAGGATCGGCTCAAATAATAAGGACTGATATAAAACCTGTCCGCCAGCAAATGAAGCGACAGTTCCTCCATGTAATGCTTGTTGATATAGCGGACGATCTCCGATACTCGTTCGTGCATGGGACTTGGCGATGTCAGCGGCTCCGCATCATGCTGCCGGAAGTGCCTGCAGCACAGGATGAGCAGCTGCACGGCGAGCGTCTGGGCAAACAATTCGAAGCCCTTTCCGCGTTCCTGCATCTCCTGAATAATCGCTCTGGAAAGCGTTTCGATTGACTCCTTAGTGCGCAAGGAACCGTTCATGACCAGATAATCCCGCTCCAGCAAAGGCTGAAGGGCTTCCTTATGAGAACCATCCGGCGAAAAATACCGCTCATGCATATTGATAATGAGCCGCTCATGCTTTGGCCGCTGCGCGTTGGTTGTACGGTGCAGAATGTTGGGAGCGATTATGACGACATCGCCTTCGTTAATGGTAATCGTCCGGTCTTGAATAAAAAATTCCCGCTTGCCGGACATCAGATAATAGATCTCGTAAGTGCTGTGAAAATGGCTCACCGGCATATGATGGCTTAACGCTTTCCGGTGGGATACCTGGAATGTGCCTTCATTATTTTCGAAATACAGATCTCCCAAACCGCTCCCCTCCCCACTTTCTTACCTGTTGTTCATTATATCGCAAGAAATAAGAAAAAAAGGAGATATCCCGCAAAACATGTACATATTCCGATGCTAGAATGGGAGTACAAACAACCAAGGAGGAAGGATGCGCATGCAAACTGCTTCATCCATTATGAGCCCCATTCAATGGGCGCTAAAAGCCTGCGAAGCGTTAATGAACAAATTCGAGCCGGAACAACTTCCGCCGGACCGATTCCACTACCATCAAGGCGTCTTCCTGTCTGGCATGGAGAAATGCTGGCGGCAGACCGGAGATCAGAAGCTGTACGACTACATGAAAGGGTGGGTTGACAGCCAGATTCTGGAGGACGGCAGCATCAAGAAGTTTATGTCCGACGAGCTTGACGACATACAGCCTGGCGTGCTTCTCTTCACCCTCTACGAGCAGACGGGAGACGAGCGGTACAAGAAAGCGCTGCACACCCTGGTGCCCTTGCTGAAATCTTGGCCGACAAATCCGTCCGGCGGATTCTGGCACAAGGGACATTGTCCGAATCAAATGTGGCTGGATGGCTTATATATGGCCGGACCGATTGCCGTGCAATTCGCCAAAACATTTGGCGGCAGCGATTATTTTGACATGATGGCCTTCCAGGCGCTGCTCATGGAGAAGCATACGAAGGACCCTGTCACCGGTTTGCTGTATCACGGCTGGGACGAAACCAAGCAGGCCAAATGGGCAGATCCCGTCACGGGTCTCGCCCCAGAGTTCTGGGGCCGTGCCATTGGCTGGTATCCCGTCGCCTTGCTTGAAATGTTCGAATACATGCCGGAGGATCATCCAGATAAAGCAAATCTCGTAACCATTGTACAGGATCTGCTTATCGCTCTGACGAACTACCAGGATCCCGCCACCGGATTATGGTATCAAGTCGTCGACAAAGGCGACCGCCCGGATAATTGGCATGAAAACTCCTGCACGTCGCTGTATGTGCATGCCATTGCCAAAGCCGTTCGGTTCGGCTATCTGGACGCTCAATACATGGAATATGCCTGGAAAGGCTACCAAGGCGTAATCGATACGTTGAAGTTTGACGACAACGGCAACGTCGTGATCGGCAACATTTGCATCGGCACGGGAATCGGCGACTACGCCCACTATATCGCCCGTCCAACCAGCGAAAACGACCTGCACGGAGCAGGCGCCTTCATCCTCATGTGTGCAGAGATGAATCTGGCGGGAAAATAGGTGTCATCATCGAGCCGTCGTATCAGTAGCAAAAAATAGCCTTGACCGACTAACGGCCAAGGCTATTTGCATACGGGCGAATCGGTGCCGATTCGCGATTAGTGGTTCATCATCGCCGGTTCCGGATTGTTCTCGCCGTCGGTTCTGTCTTCTTCCTGCTGCTTCGGTTTACGCAGAAGGAGCGTCAGTGCGACACCCGCGGTCACGAGGCATGCGGACAGGAAGAACGTGTCGCCATAACCCGCGACGACGGCGTTCAGCGGATTTGCGTCTGCTCCCGCGCCTGTGGCGTGGGAAGCGATTTGTGATGTGAGATAACCCGTCAGGCCCGCCACCGCGAAAGAAACGACGACTTGCTGAGCAGCTGCTGTCAGCGGTGTAACACGGCCCACCAAACGGCGAGGGGCAGAGTTCAGGACATGCGTGTTTAACGGCATCATGGAGAAGCCCATGCCGAGGCCCATGATGCAGATGCACAGGATAATAATCCACAGCGGGGTATCCACCGATATGCCTGATAAGACGAACAGGGAAATGGATACAACAGAAAGACCGGTGAAGGCGAGCGGACGCGCGCCGATCTTGTCGAACAGCCGGCCGCTGATGGGCATGCTGATGGCTGCACAGAGGGCAAAAGGCATCAGGGTCCAGCCTGTTTCAAACGCGGTGTAGTGCATGACGCCTTGCAGGTACAGCGGTACGATCAGCATTGCGCCGAACAGCGCGAGTTGTACGATCCACGTCAAGATGATGCTGCGTGTAAAGTCGGACGACTTGAACACTTTCAGCTCCAGCAGCGGCTGCTTCTGTGCCAGTTCCACGAAGATGAAGAGAATGAGCGCAATGCCGCCGACCGCCAAGCCTGTAATGGTCGATGTCCTGGCCCAGCCGGTGCCGCTTTCGCTTACGCCGTACGCCAGCATGGAGAAGGCGACCGGCGCAAGGCACATGCCGATGACGTCCAGATGCGGCGCCGCATGCCGGTCGGATTTCGGCAAATATTTATACCCGAGAATGAAGGCGATGATGCCGATCGGCAGATTGATGATGAAAATCCAGTGCCAGCTGACAGAATCGACCAGCCAGCCGGATAACACCGGACCGAACGCCGGCGCGATCTGCATTGGGATGCCGAGTAAGCCCATAACAGATCCGAGTCGCTCCGGAGGTGCTAACTTGAACACCATGGCCATTCCGATCGGGGCCACCATGCCGCCGCCCAAGCCTTGAATGATGCGGTAAATGATCAGCTGTTCCGGCGTTTGTGCGATGCCGCACAGCACGGAGCCAATCGTGAACAGGGCGATCGTAATCAAGAAAACTTGCTTGGAGCCGAATTTATCGGTCATCCAGCCTGCAAGCGGAATAACGGCGGATAAGGCCAGCGTATAACCGGTGACGGTCCATTGGATCGTCTTCAGATCGGTATCGAAGTATTCAACGAGCTTCGGAATGGCATTATTGACGATGGTGCTGTCCAGAATAACCATGATCATGCCGACAATAATCGCCATGAGTGGTGGCAGAATGGCCTTTAATGAGAAGTCGTCCCCGCCGGCTGCCAGCGGTTTTGCTTGTTTAGGAGTTGACATAGATCCCTGCTTTCTGCTCATCGAGCTGTGTTTGGATGAAAATAATGGTCACTCCCGATCGTCAATATGCTGCTTTCTCATATAAATTTGCAGGCAATGCCTGCACAAACGGCGACCAATCACCCGTCGTGTACAGATGAAGCCGGTGCATGGCCCGAGTGCACGCCGTATACAGAAGCTTGCGTTCGTTGTCCCTGCCGTAAGCTTGAGGTGAAGCCTCATAAATCAGAACTGCATCAAACTCAATGCCCTTGGCGAGGTATACGGGAATGACCATCACTCCTTTCTCAAAGGCAATCGTCTCCTTCGTAATGAGCTGCAAAGCTTCGCTTCCTTGCATCCGTAATAATTCAATGGCTGTGCGGCTTTCTGCCGCAGTCTTCGTAATGACGGCAATAGAGTCGAAGCCTTCGGCTTTAAGTGCCGCGATGTCTTTCAATATTCGCGCGTCACGCTTCTCTCCGTCTTCTAACCCGGCAAGAAGAGGTT
The DNA here is from genome assembly GCF_046098255.1 of Paenibacillus jiangxiensis. NCBI lineage: Bacteria > Bacillati > Bacillota > Bacilli > Caryophanales > Paenibacillaceae > Paenibacillus > Paenibacillus jiangxiensis. The sequence goes on along the minus strand of NZ_JBJURI010000004.1, from coordinate 256,279 downwards.
TCGGTCCGATCCTTTCAAAGGGCACGATTTCCGATTCATCAGAGAGCAGTTCCTTCGTAAATTCCACAATCTCCCGGGTTGAGCGATAACTGCGCACAAGACGGATCAAGCTCGTCTCGGCTTCGCCATAAAGCCGAAACAGCGGCGAATCGGACTCCTGCAGGTTTGTAGCCTGCATAAAGATCGCCTGCCCGAAATCGCCAAGTACCGTCATGCGGGCACGAGGGAACAGTTTTTTGAGATACTCATATTGAAACGGCGAATAATCCTGCCCCTCGTCGACGAAGACATGCCGAATCTCCGTGTTCGTCCGAACGCCTTCGATCAGTTCTTTTAAATACAAATACGGAGTCGCATCCTCATAAAATAATTCGTGCCGGTCCAGCTTTTCTTTGGTTTGCTTGCAGATATCAGGCCAGAGAACAGGGATCTCGGCCTCATTCGTCTTCTCCCGGTAAGCAGCTTCATCGCCAAACAATTGGGAATACAGGCCTTGGACATCAATAAATGAAAATTTCCTCACGCTTTGCCTTAACGGTTTGAAGCTCATCTTCACGATCCTTTGGCTGAGCAATTCTTCTTCCTGCTCGGCAAAGTCAAAGTCGCCCTCATCTCCCCTGCGCTTGTTGCTTATTTTCTCGTAAACAGCGGCGTAATGCTCGGCAATGTCAAAGACTTCCCTGTCCTTGTGCAGCTCACCGAAAACTTCCGCATATTGCTCGTTGTCGAGATATTGAAGCTCCTCCTCTACCCAAGACGCCCAACGCTCTTTGCGTTCCAGTTGTGCCAGTTCCTTCAGTAGCCATTTCTGAAGGAGTTCGACACGATTGGCCAAGCGCAAAGAGGGATCGTAACTGTAAAATTGCGATCTCATCTGCTCCGCGGTGATCAGATCGCGGTCCCGAAACCGGATGCTGTTGAAAAGCATGCCTTCCCGACCCAGCCACAACGCATAGTTTTGCAGAACTCTCGAAAAAGCCTCGGACGCCTTGTATTTCATCCCCTGCAGGCGAGCCTCATAATTGGCAGTTGATTGTGCGGTCAGCACATATTCGATCTGATCGAAGGGATCCTCCAGACGTAAGGATGAACCAAGCCAATATTCGAGATATTCCTGCAAAGTCGTCTGCTGCATGTTCTCCTCGCCGAGCTCGGGCAGGACAGAGGAAACATAACTGTTAAAAATCGGATTCGGCGAGAAAAGAACGATCTGATCAGCCTTAAGCGAATCGCGGTGTTTGTAGAGCAAATACGCCACGCGCTGCAAGGCCGCGGAAGTCTTCCCGCTGCCAGCCGCCCCCTGCACGATAAGCAGCCGGCTATGATCGTTTCGGATGATGGAGTTTTGCTCCTTCTGGATGGTGGATACGATACTCTTCATTTGCGAGTTCGCGCCTTTGGCCAGCATTTGCTGGAGCAGCTCGTCGCCGATCGTTACGCTCGCATCAAACATATTACGGATTTGTCCATCGTGAATCTGATACTGCCGTTTCAGCTCCATCGTACCCGTGATCCGCCCGCCCGGCGTGTCGTAAGAAGCTGCACCGGGGGAATGGTCATAGTAGAGACTCGCGATGGGAGTGCGCCAATCATACACCAGGAAGCTCAATCCATCTTCCTCGACGAAGGAAGATACGCCAATGTATATCTGCTCGCTCAGGTTCAGGCCGTCCTCCAGAAAGTCGATGCGCCCGAAATACGGTGATGGGAGCAGCCGATTTAAGCTCTTCCATTGTTGCGTCAGAAGCCGGTGGCTGCGCTCCCGCTCGGATAACACCGCGGCCTGTTGTTTAATCGTATAAAATGTTTCTTCAAATTCTTCGTCCGAGCCCGTGTTAACCGTAACTTCTTCCCAGAACCGTCTGCGGATCTCAGCAGCCTGATCGTGAAGCCCGGCAACCTTCGGTTCCAGATCTTCGATCCTTGCTTTCAGTTTGTCCCTAACCTGATCCAGCCGGTCTTGTTCTGTCCGCCATTCCTTCTCCTCCATGTTTTTTGAACACACTCCTTTTCAATCCAGTCTGAAAAAAAGAGCATTGACAAATCAGAGGTCACTGGTGTAGAATTAATTTAGGAAAAGTAATTAAAATACCAGTCTTAACATGATTTTTCAACTGCGCTACCGATTATAACATAGCGTTTTTTCGTGTTCAAACCTTTTTTTTATCTCTTGGCTTATCTGCCAAGTTTTTTTATTTTACGGGTCAGTCCATAAAGACCTGTCGGCCACACAGCCGATTAAACCTGTTTTCCTTCTGTCAACGAACATAAATAATCGCCGCCCTGCTTCCGTCTTAAGAAGCGAGCGGCGAAGTTACTTTTTAGGACCTTTTGCCTTGCTGTTCTATTCTTACAAAGAGTGGATATTCCAAACTTTTTTTGCTTAAAATACGACGGTTTCGGGAGTAACGCCTTTTGGATGTGTTTATTTCTATTTTAAACGAAATGTTCAAAGTTACCGAAGCCAATATTGTTTTCTTTAAAACGATGCTTAGTCAGAATGGTCGACCTAACTTCTCCACTTATTTGTAACGTGTTGGACTTGCTAAAATATATTTAACGGTTAGACTGCATGATTTGACTAACCAATTAAAAAAGCTTTTTATAGTCACCCTTTCGGGCGATTATAAAAAGCTTAATCTGCTTTACAGCGCCTAATGCGCTCTCTTTAAAATTTTCCAGGAAATTGCTTGACAATGCCTTCTGTCAGGATATCCGCTAAATGGATCATATGGATTTCGTTTTTGTCGGTTGCTGCAATATCCGCTTTCCAATCCCCTTTGAGACGGTCTAGAACGATTTCCGTAATAAACTGGAGGTGTGCATACAACATATCTTGCAGCACTTTAAACTGCCAGTTCGGATTCGCTGTGCTTAAAAATTTGGCGATATCGTCGGCATTTCTATGCCAATCCGCCTCTAGCTTTTTCACATCCGCCTGATTTCCCGCTTTGGCCGCCGCCACAATTTTTACTGCGATCAGAATATGCTCTCTCAGCAGATCGGCCAGCTTATTGCCAGCGGCTTCTCCATAATAAGGTTTGATTACATTGCCTATGTCCTGCTGGTTCTGCAAAAGCCGGGCCAATACGTCCTTCTGATCTGGAAGATTCGATAGGGCGCTGACAATATAGCTTCTTGTCCATATCGTATGGTTGATCCAAACCTTCTGCATATCGGTTTTCAGCTGTACCATTTTGGGACTGAGGCAAACCACCGAACCCTTCTTCTCGGCCTCCTGCGCTTGCACGGATACTACTGGTGTCATGCTAACAACAAGCGCCAAGGTTAACAATAATGCCGGCAAGCATTTCTTTCTCACATTCATCTGCTCCTCTGTACATTTGGAATAAACCATATTATGGTTAAAATATCCGATTTTATACAGAGCATTTTTCACGTCGTTCCGCCATACTTTAATTCCGGTTCTCTTTTTGATTCGACCTGCCGTACTCCACAAATTCGTCCACTGTGACAATCTGGCCGGACCAATGTAATACGGATGCCAGTTGACTTACAGGCGGAGCCTGAATATGGCTTTCCTGCATCAGCGCAGGATTCCAAAAGATTTCCTGGGCGGTGCTGTCCGAAAGGACATGTCCATTCGTCATGATAATAACCCGTTTGAAATGATTCGCCACATAAGTCATATCATGTGTTATCGTAATGACGGTTTTGCCTTCCCCTGTCAGATAATCAATGATGCGAGTCAGCCGCTCCAATGAACGGCCATCCTGCCCTGCGGTCGGCTCATCCAGAATAATGACCTTGCTCTGCATCGCAATAACCGCTGCAATGGTCACAAACTTACGCATCGAATAAGGAAGACTGTAAGGATGCAGGGTCGCATATTCCGTCAGATCTGTCAGTTCCAGCGCTGTTGCAGTTATTTTCTTGGCCTCTGCAGCATCAACGTTAAGGTGTCGCGTGCTGAAAGCAATCTCTTCGTAAATGGTCTCATGGAACAGCTGATCATCGGGATTTTGAAAAACGTATCCGACCTTCGCAGAAATTTGCGCCGTTGTGTGATCTTTCGTATCCCATCCATCTACGGTGACGGTCCCCGATGACGGCTTCAAAAGTCCGTTCATCAGCTTCACGGCGGTTGTCTTCCCGGCTCCGTTTTGTCCAATAATGGCTGCCTTTTCCCCTTCCTGGAAGGACATCGAAATACGGTCTACTGCGTTTGTACCATTCGGATAACGGAAAGAAACCTGGTCCAAGGACAATATAGCCATTATTCAGTCCCCCCTTTTTTTAGCTGCGAAAATACAAGTTCTGCCTGCTTCCGGGTAATGGGAACCTGATTGGCGCCCCCCTCCCCGAGCAGCTTCAGTCCCACCTCGGCATACTGGGGCAGTGAACCCCCGTGCTCCATGACTTTCGGATTGCTCAGGATCGACTGGGTGTCTCCCTGCATGACGACTTGTCCGTCTTCCATCACGATGATCTGATCTGCATATTCCGCAATCCATTCCATCTTATGTTCCACGAGAATGATGGTCTTGCCCCGCTGCTTCATAAGATCGATAATACGGAAGATTTCCTCGGTGCCCTGTGGATCAAGCTGAGATGTCGGTTCATCGATAATGATCACCTCCGGGTCCATGACGATCACAGAGGCAAAAGCCACCCGTTGCTTCTGCCCGCCGGATAGTTCCATCGGATTAGACTCCGCGATCTTCTCCAGCTTCAGCAAGGCAATCACATCTTCAACTTTCTTGCGGATTTCAGCAGGTTCCATCCCTAAATTTTCCAAACCATAGGCAATTTCCTCGAACACCGTCTCCTTGGCTCCGCTAATCTGTGTAAAGGGATTCTGAAACAGGTAGCCGATCCGGGAGGCAATGTCCGCCAGCTCGTATTGCAGCAGATTTTTCCCAAAAAGCTGCACTTCCCCTTCCAGCTCTCCATTATAGAAATGGGGAATGAAACCTCTGAACACGCTGCACAGCGTCGTTTTCCCTGCACCGTTGGCGCCGATGACCGCGTAAAAAACACCAGCTTCAATGTTCAGTGTCACCTGCTTCAAGGATGTCCAATTGTTAATAGGGTATCTGTACGATACATTTTTCATGGATAACAGGCTCATCCCATAGCCCCTCCCTTCCAGATGATCAATACAAGCAGCAGAAGCAGCACGATCCTTACAATCGTATCCAGCGGCCCTTTGGGCAATACAGTCACATTCGTTTTTTTACGCTGGATCGTAAACGCACGAGATTCCAGTGTAATTACACGTTCCTGTGTATTTTCAAAAGACGAGATAATCAAGGTGCCAAGCACGGGGACGATGGCTTTGGCCCGGATCTTCAGGCTTCCTTCCGTCTCCACCCCGCGCGAACGCTGCGCATCCATAATGACATTCAGCTGTTTCCGCATCTGCGGAATGATTTGCAGCGTAGACATAATCACGTAAGTGACCTTCTTCGGTGTTCCCATCTTTTCCAGGGCGATAATCAGATCCTTCGTCTTTGTAATTTGGAAAAACAAGATAATCGAAGCTGTGATGGCAACGATCTTGGATGTCAACAGCAGACTGTAGTTCAAACCCTCCAGTTTCAGACTGAATATCCAGCCTGACCAGAGCACCGTTTCACCCGGATAGAAGAAGCCTTGAATAATAAAAATAAAGAGCACAATCAGCGTAACACCTTTAAAAAACAGACTGCAAAAGCCTTGGAAAACACCAGCCAGCAGTGCAATAACCATACATATTGGAAGAATGGCATATTGATAAGCATATCCCGGTACGATCAGAATGGAGATGAGGACAAAAAGTACACCCAGCAGCTTGGTTGTCGGATAGAGTTCAAGAATGGACTTTTTCACTTCACCTGATCTCCCTTCCGGTTCATTTTTTTGGAACGCATATAAATGTCGCCATAATGCATTTTAGACAGAAACTGTGGGGTCATTTTATATACAATCAGGGAGCTTGCCAAGATCGCCAGCACTTTATCAACAACACCGAGCAGCAGCGTTTGCGAAAATACGGCGGTCCAAATCTGCTTGCCCGTGGCCAGCAATGTGGCCATCACGATATCACCACTTTGGCCTGTTACTCCACCAAACAAAATGACTTGAATCGGACTGGACGTCGCCGAAGAGACGACGGCAATCAATAGGCCGGACACGATGATTCTCCAGGGCTTCACCAGCATCCGATACTTGGACAGGTAACCTGCGGTCAATCCGATCGCCATCGATGTGATGGCAAAAGGGATCGACACCGGATTCAGCATCCCATTCACGACGTTGCCAAGTCCTCCTGTAACCAGTCCCACCCACGGCCCTGCCACCATAGCTACGATACATGTCCCAATTACATCCAAATAAATCGGCATTTTCAAAATGGTCATCAGCTGATAAGCCACAACATTAATCGCAACCCCAATAGGAATCATCGTAATCGCCAACAGTGTAAAATCTTTTTTCAGACCCCGTTTCATAGCTGTCCTTCTTTCTATCGTTTATTGGGATGAATGTGGTAATCGGTATAAGCGGTCCGGCTGCTGTCCATCGTTACGAATCCAACTTGACCGCTCATATACGGGTTCTCATGATCGATATAGTCCATCAGAAGTTCTCCGTCTACAGAAATGGAATAATGATTGCCGGCTGCGACGATCGAAATCCGATAATCCGTTCCGTGCCGCCACATGAAAGGAGCCTCCTGCAAAGTACGCCAATTCATTCCTTCTTTTTTCAGCAGAGCCAGGTGGCCTTGCTTGAGCACCACGGCATAACTTCGAGCTGCCCCCTGAACCCGGAACAATACTCCATGGGACGAGCCGATGACCGGACGAATGGCAGCCGCATACGTGTAATCCCTAAAATAATGGGCCCCTGTATAGGCTTCCGCAGATTCGCCAGCCCCGCTTCCCGTTAGAAGACCGTTCTCCAACGTCCACAAGCCGCGGAGATGGGTCAACTGTCTGACCTCCTGACGTAATGTCGGCCATACCTCCAGCTTTTCGGAAGCAAAAGAAATGTCGATCTCAGGCTCGCCCCATAATTGAACATCATCTATATAAGCTGTTAAGGACTTCGGCTGCCCAAAGATTTCAGCCAGCGGAATCCATTCCACACCAACCTCCGACAATACGGCTCCCGGGATCGATGGAACCTTCCAGGTTAGCGTTGTCCATTGCTCAATAGGCAATACCGTGCGCTCCCCGTATACCCGGGTTCCATCCTGAAGGTTGTGCACATAAAGACGTGCGGCGACTTGCTCCTCATCTCCCTGCGAAATGTACACACTCATGGAAATGCTTTGCCCGGGATAAAAAACCGGTGTAAAGCTCGGGTCATAACGGCTGTCATTAAAATCCGCCGGTGTGTAATATGTCTTGAGATAGGTCCGGTAGCTCTCTCCCCCTACTAACGAGCTTATAGTCACTTGCAGAGAACGTTTTCCACTGAAAGCGATCCTGTCCGTATTTTTACATACCATCGTTACAGGCAATGCTTGCGGATAATGATTACGGAAGGCATGCGTGGAGCCAGGAAGCTCAAAATCAAAATGTGCGTGTACCCCCGGCTCGTCCGGCAGTTCCTGTCCCAGAAAATAGCGTTTGGAAATCGCGGCTGTCTGTTGGGCGACAGAAGCAATATCCTGAATGTTTCGGGAGCCTACAACACTGGAAGCGCATACAAAGTCATTGATCGGTGTTGTCCATTGCTCACCAATACCGGTTAAACCCGTCAAAACTCCTACAATGGCTCCGACATTGCCGACATTGCAATCGGTGTCCCATCCGCACATGTTGGTAATATTTATAGAATCAGAAAAATCGCCTTCGCCATACAGCAGCCCCAACACAACAACGGCTGTATTCGGAATGATGTGGCATATACCCGGATAACGATCATACCCGTAATGGCTTTGAATATAGCGTAAGCATGCCCGCCAGTCCTGGGGGTGCTCGTTATGAAAACGGATGATATCCTTGACAACCTCGCTGTAGCTGCTGTCTTCAGGAATTGCTGTGAGTGCCCGCTGAATGACTTCTTTTACCGAGGAAGACTCAAATGCTGCAGCACAACAGGCTGCTACAAATCGCCCTCCATAAATCCCGTTGCGGTCATGGGACACGGATGACATTTTCTCGGCCAGATCCGCGGCTGCCTCTGTGTCACCCGGGGCCAGAAAACCCCAAATATCACTGAAAATTTGACCGCCGATCTGCTCCGCCACCGCTTGCGAATTCTGCTCCTGGGAGCCCGATTGCGGAGCTGTCATCCCATGCTTCAAATTTAGGTAAGCAGTATGCTCCGTGGATATGCCATAACCTCCCCACCAGAAAAAGCCGTGGCCATCCGCAATGTAGTTCAACCATACCCTGCCCATATCCTCTGCGGTGACCTTTTGATTGAGAGGCAAATCTGCCAAAGTGTTCATAAAAAAAAGCGGTCCATTAATGTCATCGTCAGCCGCAAAGTTTTTAAAATCATATAAATAATCCGTGATCTCTCCAAAAGCCCTTTCAATCCGTTCATACGTCCAGTTTTCTATATTCGCGCCATGACGTACGCCTATCACTTTACCAAGCCAGCCCGCATACACTCGTTCTATATAATCCGCATGGTAAGCAACCATCCCCAAGCCCTCCTTGATCTTAAAAGTTTCATATCCTGCCACTGTGCGATAGGATGGTGATTCCCATCGCTATCATCCTCAGAATTCTAATAGTAAAGCCTGTGCCCTTATTATAAGTAAGCGTTTTTATTTTGACTTCTCATTAGCGTCCACTAACTTCTCAAAATCCTCACTTAATCCGTTCATTTCACGATATTCTTTCGGAGAAGAACCAGTATTTGCCTGAAAAGCACGATAAAACGAAGCCATACTCTGGAATCCACAGTCAAAGCAAATATTCGCGATCAGATCATCGGTGGTGACCAGCCGCTTTTTCACCTCACTCAGCCGAAGCTGAGCGAGATAATCCCGCAGACTTTTCCCTGTGTACTCTCGGAATAAACGCGATGTCCGGGCCTGCGACCAACCTACTGTCAGTGCTACATCCGCAAGCTGAATATTGCTGCCAAAATGCCGGTGCACATATTCGAGCATCTGTCTCAGCTCCCGGTACGAATGATTCATTCGTCTCCACTGCTCGCTTGAAATGGAGCCGATGTAATTTCTAAGCAGCATCACACTAATATCAATTAAAATGCTGCGCGTCCTGGACAGGTATCCTACATCCTGCTGTGACAGTTCTTCATGGATGGTCATGATGCGGGGCTTTAACTGATGAGCAAGACTCGTCTCTGCGGGAATATGATTCTGAAATTTCTCAGACTGATAGCTATAGGGAAGCAACAGCTTTTCATCTTCAAGGAGCAGTATACTGGGGTCAAAATTAATGAAGATAAACGTACTGGGATCGGCTTCGTCGGATTGCGCAATGTGCAGCTCGGTCTGGTTCACGATGAAAATATCTCCCGGGCGCACGTTATAGCATTTTTGCTCAAAGTAAAAAACGCCGCTGCCTGAAATGCAGCAGCCGATTTCCAGGCTGGTATGCGTATGGAATGGCTCCAGCGTGGTTTCCGGAGTCCACTGGAACGCAACGATTGGAATATCATGGGGATAGTCAATATGTAATTTCAAGTAAGTCACCCTTTGGTTAAAGTTAACCGTCATTTTACATAATAGTACACTAGATAACGAAGGATATTAAACCCAACATGTAAAAAACAGATCACTTAATGAGCAATAGATATCATTAAGTGATCTGTTTTATGATAATTACTTCAAGTATCTTCCCGTAATCGACTGCTCCGCATGGATGATCTGGGCAGGTGTGCCTTCGAACACCACCTGGCCGCCCTTGCTGCCTCCGTCCGGTCCCATATCGATGATCCAATCCGCCTGGCTGATCACCTCGAGGTTGTGCTCAATGACGATCACCGTATGCCTTAAGCAAACAAACCGGCTGCAAATTACATGCAGTCGGTTTATGTTGTTTGTCGTGAGCCATCGGGCGAAAGTTTGCAAAACTTCAATAATTGGACGCCATTCAGAGAGGCTTTGATTATAGGTCAGCATTTGGTGTCGTGTCAATCCACTTTGCGGCCTGCATGGCCTTTTTCCTTTTACGAGAATCAAGAATTTGCGCTAGTTTATGACGTTCCCGCTTACGATCTTCCAATAACAGTTTGACTCCCCGAATCAGAAGTCTGTATCTCATTTCATCGTCATGACCAAGCTTGTGCATTTCTTCGAAATAATTCTTGTTCAATTACAATCTCACTCCAGACCTCTCTCCGATTTTATTAAATCGTACCATATGGCCCTAGACATTTTCTAAACATGACTAATTGAACTGCCATTACAAGGTCTTATGGACTATAAATGTAATGAGAGCTGGGTAGCTTCGCTTATCTTCGACAAGTTTAGCCTGTTTGGCAGGCCCAGAATGACCAGATGAAAATAGAAAAAATTTCAAACCCAAGAAACCTTCCTCCATTTTTTTCGTCTATATGGAGATAAATCAACTGCAGAGGAGCTTATGTATGCTAAAAAGGTTCGGATTAGCTGTATTGATTTTTACCGTAGCTGGTACGGGGTGGGCTGCTGCCGACAGTACAACGGCTCTTGTGGCTTCAAAAACACCGGTGGATTTTAACGTGGCCCGGCCTGAAAGCGATGGTGCTTTTCATGATGGCTTGTTAGTCGCCGAGACCTCTGCCGGAAATCTGGTGTTTTATAATCCCAAAGGGGAGAGAGCCTTTTCTCTGTCCGCCGAGCTAAAACCGGTTGGTGATTTCCATGACCAGCGCGCCATCGTCAAAAATACAAAAACCAATCTCTATGGATACATTAATACCAAAGGGGCACTGGCCATTCCCTGCCAATATTCCGAAGCTAATGTGTTTAGCAATGGAAAGGCCAAGGTCACCGTAGCCTCGAGCAAAGAAAGCGTCTTTATTAATCCTGCAGGAAAAATTCTCACTCGGTTGAAAGAAAATGCCGAATCAGAATATGTATTTACGGATGGCTTGGCGCTCGCCTACGCCTCCAACAATGGCAAGGTCGGATTTATTAATACTTCCGGTCAGTTGGCCGTTCCGTATCAATATAAATATAGTCGTGCTTTTTCGGACGGCCTGGCTATTGTTCAGAATGGCAAAGGGCTGTACGGGTATATCAATACCATGGGAAAGGAGGTCATCCCTCCTCAATTTAAATCCGAGGGAGACTTCTCGGAAGGGCTGGCTCCCGTCCAAAATGCCAAAGGAAAATGGGGCTTTATTAACAAACAGGCAAAGCGTTCATTTTGTCCAAACATTCTGTTGAAAAATAAAAAATGAATCATCGTGCGGGTAAAACCTTTAACATGTTCTCCTTGTAAATTCGAAAATCTCATTGACGGCTTGATGATACCCGCCTGATTGTCGAAAGGATTCCCCTATGCTTGTAGCAGCTTTCTTGAAAGACGGGAGGCTTAACACATGATCCGTGGTTTCCCGCAGTTGATTTACAGTCAAGCTTTGCATTTGTAATTTCATGCCTGCTCCGATATTGGCTACTTGCTCCGCAATGATCGGCTGATCTGCGCTTAGCGGGATTACAATGAGCGGAACCCCGCAATAGAGGCCCTCATGTGCACTGTTCATGCCCCCATGTGTGATAAATAATTTAGCATATTGCAGGACCTCAGTTTGCGGCACGTAATTTTTTACGATGAAGTTTTCAGGAATTTCCCCTAAATCAGAAACTTGGGCTTTATTGCCGATAGACATAACAATCGTGTGATCCGTGTTCCCAAATGCCTCAAAACAAAGCTTATAAAAATCAATGGCCTGGTTAAAGACGGTGCCCAGTGAAATGTAAATGGGGCTCTTCCCCTTGATTGCAGTAAAGTCGAAGTTTTCTGGAGTGAATCGTGAAGAGATCGATGGGCCAACAAATTTATAAGTTTGGTCGAATGCTTCCCCATCAGGTTGAAACTCCCTTGTTGTATAAACGATTGTAAGCGGAGCTGGATTACAAAACACTTCGTAAGGAGATTGGATATCCACGTCATATTTTTCCTTCACCATTGCCGTCAGGCTTTGAAATCGATCGGTTATAGGTTTAACTGTTTCTGCAGGGACTTTGATAGAGAATTGTTCCATCATTGTATCGAATGATTCTTTTGTCTGCGCAAAAGAACTACAGGAGTTGATTGCAGGAAGCTTAAGAATCTGAGCAAGCAAACGTCCACAACCAAACATGGAGTCATGGATGATGTAATCAAAATGCTCCCCTTTGATCTGTTCAAGCACGCTGGGTATGACGATATCTGCCGTAAGTAAAAGACCGTTGATTCTTTCGAGTAAATAATTTCTTCCACCCGAGATAAAGGCTTTGATAAATTTCTGGTCGTCAAATGTTCGTACTGAAGCACCCGTCTTCTCAATACGTTCCCGAAAAGCTTCTATACAAAAGTACACCACCTCTTCTCCGCGCGAAACAAGCTCTTGCACAACCCCAATAGTCGGATTGATATGCCCTTCAGATCCGCCATTAATAAACAAAACACGCGCCATTTTCATCATTCCTCTCCTTTATCATTACCCTCTTCCTTCAACTTTAGATGATAATGCTAATTCCAGCAAATAACCGCTTGTGACATTCAATACAACACAATGTTCTGATCGTCACTCTCACTATGCTGTATCGCTTCAATTGGATCTTTAATGAAAGTGTCGCCTGCGCATTGCAGTACTCATCCAGTCAGGAGTCCAGGTCTGCTCTTTGTCATCGATACGTTTGCCCGGTGGAACAATGGCATCGATAGCATCCAGCACATCCGTACTGAGTCTCGTCTGCGAACCGGACATATAGGCCTTTAATTGTTCAAAGGTACGTGGTCCCCAAAGAGTTGATGTGACAGACCGGATCAAGCGTATCCTCCAATCACAAATGCTTTTCAATATTTGCATATGCATGCCAGCCTTTTCAAGACGCTGATTTGTTCGGGAGCCCCAACAGAATTGAGAGAGCGGCTTCAGTATTTAGTAGGCACTCGCATGTATGAAAATCTTAAACAAAACCAAGCTTGTATGAATGATAAAAGCGAATTATCAGAATATGCTGTTGCTTACCTGGGAAACGCGCAGTTTGGATTGATTCAACATTGGTTTATGACTGATCGTGCCATTCCCCCCGAAGATATAGCAAGGTTATTAACCGTATTTATTCGTAAATCATCATATCTTGTTGATTAATAGTAACCCAACTTTCTCGTGTTACTTTCTCACAAAGCGTCAGTATGGTAGCGTCAAGAATTTTGTGTAAATAGAATAACCTTCTTTTGTAGATGGCCTCTGTTTAATCCGTGGTTGTGAACATAGCCTGTAGTTCAGCCCGTGCCTGGTCAAAACCGATGTGGCAACGGGTTGCAAAGCGCTGGTTGTAGCCCTCAAATTGAGCAACTAAGAATTTTCCCAGTGCTTCTTCGTGTGGAACTGCTCTTTGCGCTTGGTGTAATTCTTAAATTGCTTGTTGAATGACTCAATGAGATTCGTAGAGTAAATGCTTTTCCAGATGGCCTCTGGAAAGCTGTAAAACATGAAAATATAGTTCAGGTTTCAACAAATGAAATATTGGTGAAGAAAATAAATAGCTTTCCATCCACAAGTCCCTTTAAGTAAAAAAGCTAGCGCCCGAAGCGTTAGCTTTTTTACTATTGATGATGTCCTAATAGGTGGCAAAAGGACTAGTCTGTTAAACATCATAATTCTGCAAGGTATTTTGCGGTACGAATCATCTGGCTTGTAAAGGAATTTTCATTATCGTACCACGCAGCGATTTTTACCAGTGTATCTGGCCCTAACTCTGTTACCTTCGTCTGGGTTGCGTCAAACAGGCTGCCGTAAGTCATGCCGATGATATCAGACGAAACAAGCGGTTCATCTGTATATCCGTATTCATCCGATTGGGATTGCTCCATCTTCTTGTTGACCTGCTCCGCTGTTACGGAGCCGCTCACAACTGCGGTCAATTCTGTCAGTGAGCCTGCCATAACCGGCACCCTTTGCGATGTTCCATCCAGCTTGCCATCCAGGGACGGGATCACAAGCCCGATTGCTTTTGCTGCCCCGGTTGAGGTTGGGATGATGTTGCCCGCCGCGGAACGCGCCCGGCGCAGGTCGCCTTTGGCGTGAGGGCCATCCAGCGTATTCTGGTCGTTGGTGTAGGCGTGTATCGTGGTCATAAAACCCTTTTTGACGGGTGCAAGCTCGTTCAAGAAATACGCCATTGGCGCAAGGCAGTTCGTCGTGCAGGAAGCAGCCGAAACAATGGTATCGTCCTTAGTCAACGTGTGTTCATTGATACCAAAAACGATGGTGGGAACATCCTTTCCGGCGGTGGTGGATATCAGTACCTTTTTGGCACCTGCTTCAATATGTGCCGCTGACGCTTTTTTTGATGCGAAAAAGCCTGTGCACTCCAGAACAACATCAATTTGTAATTCTTTCCACGGAAGTCTGGCGGGGTCTTTTTCAGCATAGATCGGAATATTCACGCCATTCACGGTCAAGCTGTTCTCACTATAATCAATCTTGGCGTCATAACGCCCCTGCGTTGTGTCGTGCTTCAGCAAATGCGCAAGCATCTGCGGACTTGTAAGATCATTGATGGCTGCAACTCTGTATCCTTCCGTATCAAAAAGCTGTCGAAATGCGAGTCTGCCAATTCTGCCAAAACCATTAATTGCGATATTAATTGCCATCATCATAACCACCTTTCTTTGTCTTCATTCAAATTATATCCCTTGAATTTTTGTGATACACTGTCATAAGTGAAGCATTTAACTATACTATCTGTCAGGTGAGAACCATGCCGCAAATTGACCGCCATAAAAACAGGACTGTAAATATTGAATTTGTAGCTGCCGAGGATTTTACTCATTTTCCCTACCCGGAGCGGTTGACTCTGGCTTTTGTTACGAATGGAAGTATAAAAGGGATATTGAATGAACGCCCGGTCACCATTTCAGCACCCGCTATTCTTTGTTTGTCTGCAGAGGATACGTTACAAGTTTTAGATAAGCATAACGTTTCTGCATCATCGTTTTGTTTTCATCCGGATTTTCTTGATTCGACCCCCCTTTCTGAAACACAAGATTACTTTCCGACCAAGCTGAAAATACAAACAGGTCTTTCGCTGTTTCGTAAGTCTCCTGTACGAACCGGGATACCTCGTATAACTGAGAAAGCATATCCACAATTATTTGAGTGGTTTTTTGTGATTGGCACAGAGGTGTATGCACAAAGCGATGCACTCTGGGCATGCAGAATCAAAAAATACCTTATACAAATATTGGGGATGCTTGAGGATTTGAACCGATACAGCGAACAATCCCCTGTTGATTTAGTTCTGGAATATATACACACAAATTATTCCGACAAAATCACCCTGGAAGATTTAACGAAATGCGCGTACTTGAACCGCGTTTCTCTCAATAAGATGTTTCAGGAAAGATGCGGATGTACGGCAATGGGCTACTTGCTGTCGCACCGCTTGAAGGTTGCGGGGGATCTTCTGACTCATACAGACATGAGCTTGAATGAAATTGCACGTGCTACCGGATTTGAGTATGACACTTACTTTATAAAACAATTTACGGCCAAAAGAGGCTTGTCTCCTACAGCATATCGGGAAGCCTCCCGCAAGTTCTCTGCTGCCCAATAAGGGACCGCTTCAGTAGGTAATTTTTCGAAACTGCTTCTGAATTTAACGCAGTCAAAAGATACGCCCCCGATGACCGGCTTGGGGCACAGTCATACACAAACAGAAAGGCCCTACTAACCACTATTTCCTTTCTCAAGATCCTTGATCAAGAAAAAGAAAATGGCTTGTAGGGCCTTTTTATGTTTTTGGAGAGGTTTTGTTTTTGTCCTGTTGTAGTTTATCTGAGTCCTCTAGATTTTTGAAAAAATTGATTTTATGGTCGATTTTCTCCAGCGTCATTTCAAGTTCCTTCATTTGATCAATAACTTTCCTGCGATAAGATTCCATGAATTCTCGTCGTGCTGTTATTGTAGAGACTTCACTACTGCGCAAGGCGGTAAAGTGCTGCATCTCACGAATGGGCATCCCCATCGCTCGCAAGTAACTTAAAACTTGAAACCATACGATATCGGCCTTTGAATACTGACGATATCCATTTTCGTCCCGTTCTATACCGTCAATTAACCCGATTTCCTCATAGTATCGCAATGTATGGATGCTTAATCCCGTCTCTTCAGAAACTTGTTTGCTCGAAAATTTGTTTTCCATATTTTTATTATAACATTGGTTCGAACTATATTGCTATCGGGTGCACTCTATACTTTATCATTGCACTTGTCAGTAATAATTTTCATTTTAGGAGGAATTCATATGCGTGTTTTTGTCACCTGAGCAACCGGATTCATCAGATCTGCTGTAGTTCGCGAGCTCATCGAGGCAGGGCTCCGACAAGCCATTCGTGGTCACCTCGGGGACTCACGCTGGGTCGTCTCGGGACGGAAGAGATCCGGAAGGAGACGGGCGCGCATGACTATGAAATACAAATTTAAGGTAATGGAGGTTTTTTTGTAATGTCTGATAATACAGTAAGCAACAATCCAGGAAAAATGCACTTCATGTTATGGTCTACACCCCCGAGAACGGCTTTTTCTCAGGATATGACCGATATGACCGAAGAAGAGCGCAACATTATGCACCAACATATCGCCTATTGGACGGACTTGCAGAATCAGGGAATTGCTTTAGTTTTCGGACCAGTATTAAATCCGAAATCTCCGCATGGGCTTGCAATCATTGAAGTTGAGAACGCAGAGCAAGTCTCACGACTCATCACAGAAGACCCCGCCTTAATTGCAGGATTGATGACTGCCGAGTTCTATCCGATGAAGGCTGTGTTACCGAAATAACACTCTTCACTCTGAAGTAGGTGTAAAGGGGGCTAATACGACAAAAGTATTGGCTCCCTTATTGCGTTTGAAAAAACACATAAAAGTGAACAATCACCTACTGATGTGTATGTCTCCTACAGCCCCGACTGCCCTGCGCTGCGCCGCACCATATCGGCTGAGTTAGCCCGTGTGTGCGACGGCGCTGACTTCTACCAGTTGCTCAGGGAACGCCAGGTATGTCACGCCAATCATACTGCCGGCTGGCCGGTGTTCTCCCACGTATTCCTTGAACATCTGGATGACTTGCTCGGAATGCTCCGGCGCGTTTGTCAGATAGAGCTCCACATAAGCGAGGTTCGACTTCGTTACACCAAATCCCGCCAGCACACGATCAAGATTTTCCAGCGTCTGCCGGGTCTGTGCCTCGATATCGCCCTCGCCCACGAAAGTCCCCTCCGTATCGTGGGAAAATTGTCCCGAAATGTAGATGGTGCCGTTAACGCTGTAACCCTGGGTGATGCCGTGATCCCAAAGATCGTGATTATAGGTTTTGACATTAGCCATTTTGTTTTCTCCTTTACTTCAAAGTAAGGTTAGTATAAACTGAGCACAAATTAAAATGTAGTACGCACTTTTTTGACAGGTACTACCCGGAAGGATAGTGTGAATATGAGCATGGCTGATTATAAAGGAGAAGGTAATATTCTCGAGACACCTTTTGGTTATACATTGTCAGTGATTGGCGGTAAATGGAAAATGCTCATTCTTTATCTGCTGGCAGAAAAACAGCCTGTGCGTTTTAATGATATGAAAAGACAAATAGGAGCCATTACTTACAAAACATTGAGTTCACAGCTTAAAGAGTTGGAAGCAGATGGTATGGTAAATCGGAAAGAGTATCCGCAGGTTCCCCCTAAAGTCGAGTACAGTCTTACAGAGAAAGCGGAATCGCTATTACCTATTATGGAACAGCTATGTGACTGGGGAGTAAAACATCAAAATAATTGAATCCAGTTAAGAGAAACCAGGGATGAGAATTGTCCATAATTTATACTGACACATTAGTACTTGCGAAGTGCAATGACAAACAAAACAAGTGCAGCGATCGAAGCCATCGTCCGCACATGATTCCACGGCATCCAACCGGCGATATAACGTCCCCACACCCCGGCTGCATCAGAGCTCCCCGGGGTTATGGTGGCTAATTCGTTGTTCAGCGGTACATTAAAAATAGCCGTCACCAAAAATGCGCCAACGATGATACACAGGCAGCCTGCCAGTACATATCCCGCCCCTGCCGTTCCAAACCGGGCACATGAAACAATACCCAGTATCAAGCATAGAGCGGTCGTACCCATAAACACGACGATAAATGATGATTTTACGATAACATCATTTATAGACTGCATGGCGTATATGCTCTGCCCCGCCGGTAGACGGGAGAGCGCGGTCATGACGAATGTCGAGAAAGCGAAAAATATACCCGCCAGCAGGCCGGATCCCAACGCTGCAGCAAAGGTTAGGTAATAAAACAGGTTAGTCATTTCCATCCCCCTAAATGTTTATTGTCCTATCCAAAGGTCTATCGGCACTATAACGGGCCCGAACCCCAAATCCGGACTGTGACGGTCTTGAATTCGGATCTTATCTTCCCCCAGTTCAATGATGAGGTCTACCGTTCCTTCCGGAAGGTTCAATTCATTGGAGCCCTCGGTGTTATCTCCGGAATAGAACCACAAGTACTCCACGAACATCGACAAAGGCAGACCAGGTTTGTAGGTTGTAAATATCATGCTATCAGCACCACCCTTGCCACGGAAGTTTCTGTTATCTGTTTTTACTTATTTTCATTTTCGAATTGTCATAAGCGCGGGTCAAGCTCTTATTGAAAAATCTTTTCTGCCCGCAATATTATGGACATCCCATTTACATACATACTGTATGTATGTTAAAGTGACGGCATCAGTGATCCTAATCATAAAGGAGAGGTTTTCTTATGATGCTTTCGAGTTTTTATCCCGTCATTATGACGGACCGGGTTGCCGCCAGCTCTGAGTTTTACATGAACCACTTCGGGTTTGTTCCGGTATTTGAAGCCGACTGGTATGTAAGTTTAAGGAAAAACCATCCGGATCAGACTTTCGAGCTTGCCATTTTGGATGCCTACCACCCTACGGTTCCCGATCTGTTCCGCAAAACAGTGCAAGGCGTTATTCTAAACTTCGAAGTTGATAATGTAGATGCCGAGTATGAAAGGCTGATCGTTAAGGCGAAGCTGCCGTTACACCTGGATATTCGCGACGAAGCATTTGGCCAGCGTCATTTTATTACTTCCGATCCGAACGGCGTGCTCATTGACGTCATTACCGTCATTCCTCCTACCGAATCTTTTGGCGAGCAGTACACCGAGAATATTTGGTCAGATAAGGAAAATGGCGAATGATATGAGTGAGTATACCCCGAAACTGTCCAAAGCAGTACAAAAAAAGGTTACGATGCTGAAGCTGATGGAAGTGGCGAGAGAACATTTTTCCGAGCAAGGCTATACCGCCGCCCCGCTGGAAGAAATGGTCAAACAAGCAGGCCTAACCCGTGGTGCACTGTATCACCATTTTGGCAGTAAGGAAGGGCTGTTTCTGGCCGTGCTTGAATCCATTCAGCAGGAAATTGCAAAACGGATAGAGACGGACGCAGCTGCAAGCGACGATCCTTGGGAGCAGCTGCTCCTTGGATGCCGGGCATTCGTAAGCGCCGCGGTAGAGCCTCAGAATCGGCGGATTTTGCTGTTAGACGGTCCGTCCGTGCTGGGCTGGGATGTCTGGCGCAGGACAGATGAGCAGAACTCGATGCTCTTGCTTCGGGAACAACTGCAGCTGTTGGAGCGACAAGGATATTTGAAATCCGTATCTGTCGACGCTTTGACGCATCTCCTATCCGGCGCAATGAACGAGGCCGTACTCTGGATCGCAGAAACACCGGACAGGATGCAATCGCTCGAGGAGAGTATAACAGCAATTACGCTGCTGTGTGAGGGCTTCAGGAAGAACTAGCCTCTATACGATCGAGATTGGTAAAAGGCCGCTTGCCCTTCCAAGAAGGACAAAGCGGCCTTTTACAGCTTTGTTCAACCCACAGAAAATTTCAAAGAAGGTAATCAGCGAGTAAGTTTAAAATACACATGATAACGTTCATCTTGAATTTGATACAGGGGGACAAACTTAACTTCATCCAGAACAAACGTCAAAGGGTTATCCTTTTGCTGAATGATTTCTTCCAGAAATTCTTGTTCACTGGATGTCCAGGTGATATAATCCTGTTCCCCGCTGATTCCCGCCAGCACGTACGGTCCATAAGCGAGACTTTTAAGGGTATGATCATCGGGAGCGCTCGCAAGTCTCAAGGAGCAAGGCAGTGTCAGCTCGATTTCATCCTTTTTCCATACTCTGCGAAGTTTTACATATCCATGTTCATGCTCCAGATCACGAAGAGGCTCTCCGTTGATCTTGACTTGAACGGGCCCTGATACCCAATCGGGAATTCTGAACAATAGGGTCGATTCAGCGCCGCCCTCGATATTAAAGCGGACCGTTTCCAAGCTTCCCTGATCCCGCTTCTGCACTAGACTGAGCCCCTGTTCGCTCCAATCCAGTTGTGATGGAATATACAAGTTCACATACAGTCTGTCTTCATCATGGAAATAGATAGCTTCCTGGTATCTAAAATGATTTTCCAGACCCGTTCCATGACAGCAGGTATTCTCATGGGTATCGAATTTCTTGACAGATCCGGGCGCGAGCGGCATAAAGTAGGTGCTGCCACCCTCCGCTTTTTGGCTATTCTCTGAGGCAAGAATATGGTTATAAAGCGCCTTCTCATAATAATCCATATATGTTTTGTGCGGGTTAAATTGAAAAAGCTCTTTGGTCAGCTTCAGCATATTATAGCTCGCACAGGTTTCCGCCGTTTTATCGCTGAGAAAACCGGCAATGGCGTTTGGCTCTTTGAACATTTCCGTCTCTCCGGTGCCGCCGATGGCATAAATATGATTTTGCGTCACCATCGTCCAGAAGTTCTCTGCAATTTCGTAATAATCCTTGTTGCCTGTTACTTCAAACAGTTTCAAGGCTCCGATCACCTGCGGAATGTGCTGGTTGGCATGCATATTTCCGAGCGTGTCCACATTCTCCTTCATGGGGAGGAACAGCTTTTCATTGTCAAAATATTTCGCTGTGATCAAATAGTTTTCATTGCCGGTGATTGCATATAATTTGGCCAATACCTCATTCATTCCGCCAAATTCCCCGGCAATATACATGGACCACATTTTATTCAGCTGCTCTCGCGGAAGCCGGCTTAACCGGTTGTGGAGCCATTGGCCCAGCTTATCGCAAATGTCCAAAGCTTCCCGCTGCCCTGCAAGCTCGTAACAATCCAGCAGCCCGGCCATAATCTTGTGCAGCGTATAATAAGGAGCCCATATTTCCGGATAAGTCGTATACTGCTCCAGCAAATCGAACTGCTCTTCCGAATACGCGCTCAGGAAACCCTGGCCATATCCCCTCTGTTCAGACATGGCTGTTTGGCATTTGCCCAATTCTGCTACCATGTATTGAATTTTCCCCAACAACCCGGAATCTCCTGTGGCATGATAAGCAAGCGCCAGCGAGGAAAGGTAATGCCCGGTGGTGTGCCCCTTCAGATTGCATTCCGGAGCATCCCACCCCGTCATTGGCTGCGCGCCTTTGGTGTCACAGGCCGCCGCCTCTCTGAAATTGTACAGCATCTGGTCATCGTCCACGGACCGCACATATTGCAGGAAACGGTCCATGGCCGCTGCAAATTCGCTTTCCTTTTCCAGCCTTACGTCGTGTCCCTTAAATTCTTGGACCCGCTTGGTGAAATCGGCTGTTTCCTCAGCTTCATTCACCACTTGAATCGTGGCCAGTGCTTTCAAGGGACTTCCGTGCACTTGACCGTGGATTGAGAAAGTTCCCGTTTGCCGATAATCTTCCTCTTGGACCGGGTCCCAGGAAACCTGGCTTACCGTATGAATTCCGGTATTATTTTTCACAATGACCACGGTTGGCAGCTCCGGCTGATTCCCAACGTTCGTGTGCACGGTTAACGGATTTACCGCAACGATCTTTGCTTTATATTCTTCCTGGAGAACCGTTGCTTCAAAGGTTTTGCGAGTTACCGCTCCCTCATATGTCAAGGTTGCGACAAGGGCAACTTTCCGGTTGCCTATCCCAAAGGTAGGTCTGGTAACCTTGCCTGTATGACTTATAAAAAGAGTCTCTTTCGATTCCCACTGAATGGTTGAACCATGCTTACCCTTCAGTGGAAGATTCAAATCGGCTTCTACTGTATTCAAGTTTCCCAAATAAATCGCATTGCCGTCCAGTTCCGTTATTTCTTTTGCTTTTGCCGATCCGGCGGCATTTTGCCCCAGTTCCATCTCCCATCCGCCTTTCTGTATTTACGCCTGTGACACAGCGCCTATTTTTTGTTTGATCCAGTTCTTGCCTTCAATAATCCGTGAAATCACCATGCTAATGGCCGGATCACCGGTTACATTCACCATCGTGCACAGCGGGTCTGTAATGGTTCCCAAAATAACCAGGATCGGAACCGCTTCCATCGGAAAGCCGAAGGCGGTACAGATGAAGAGTTCACCAATAAAGCCGCCGCTCGGAATCGTGCCCACAATAATTCCGCTGATCAAGGCTACCAGAACGGCTTTGACCATATCTCCCGTGCCCATTGTCATATTGAAAATCCCAAACATAAAGAGAATTTTGATCATTTGTACGGCGACTACACCATTTTTATGCATGTTTGCGCCTAGCGGCACGATAATGTCTCCGATTTCATCAGGAATACCCATTTGCTTCACAGCCAGTCTGTTCACAGGGATACAAGCTGTACTACTGCAGGTTCCCATCGCCGTGGTCAGCGGCAGCCATATATTTTTCCAAAAACGCTTGATTCCGGTTTTGCCTCCGCCAAAATAAGTGGCCAAAAAGGAGAACAGAATGAAAAACAAGATACAAAATACCACGTAAATAACGGACGCCCGGGCAACGGACCACACAATCTGATTGCCTACCTTGCCGATCAGTGTTGCGAAATAGCAGGCGATGCCCACAGGAGCGTAATACATAACAATGGAAACGATTTTATTCAACACAGAGGATAAACTATTAAGCAATTTGGAGACAGGGGCTCCCTCTTCTCCAATAGAGCTCACGGAAATCCCGAACAGGATTGCAAAAACAATCAGGGCCATCATATGCTTTAAGGACAGCAACTCAACGAAATCGCTTACAGTTATCAGGCCAACAAAATCAAATGAAGCCGCCTGCTCCTGAACAGCCTCTCCAAAGCTGACCTCGGCGTTCAGTGCCGGATTAAAGATCAAACCGGTGATCAATGCCAAAACAGCAGTAATGATGCCCGTAACCACCACGACCAAAAAGAAAATGCCCAAAATTTTACCCAGCTTTTTCAAATTGGTCATGCTTGCTATAGAGCCGGCTATGGATACAAACACCAGCGGCACAATGATCACAAATACCATGTTCAGAAAAACATCGGCAAAGGGCTGCAGGACTGCGGATTTTTCACCCATAATCGTGCCGGCGATCGCGCCTAGTACAACACCGGCAAGCAGTATAATCGAGAATTTATAGTTTTTTAATACTTGCACCCTTCTTCCCCCCAGTAAATTTTGAAATGTCAGGGCTCATTCCGTCGACTGAATGAAAGCGCTAAACCTTCTAAGCGGACCGTCTTATAGATACAAGTATGCCACCCTGGCAGGGGGATTAAAATCATTAAAATAAACAAAAAATATAATGTTATTAGCATCGAAAATATAACATTATTATCATTTTTATTTTTTTAATTGGTGGGTAATATCCGCATTATTGGCTAGTGCTTGGAATTTATTGATCATGACAGCGTTTCCATGCTATGATTTATATAATAAAATTGATTTGAGGTGGCAGAATTGCTATATATCAATTTCACCTGTCCTCCCTTGCCTCATCTGATCGTCGGGGGAATATCGTTGTTCCGGAGAGGAGATCTTCATGAACGCCGCGTTCTTGATCATACGTTTGACCTGATCTTTGTCTTTTCGGGAGCTCTTTATCTGGAAGAAGATGGGCGAAAATATACGATTGAGCCTGGCCAATATTTAATTTTGAGCCCCGGCAAGCTGCATAAAGGCTTCAAAGCCTGCACCTCCGATACGACCTTCTCCTGGGTTCATTTCTACACAACGGGGGATTATTTCTATTCCGAGAATCCCATAACTCATGCCGACCCCAAAATGAACAAAACGAAATATTATAAAAAAGATGTATTTTATATTTCGCTTCCCCAATCCGGAAGGATTGACGACAGTCTGCATGAAATGTTGAAGAATTATATGGACAGCATCTCCCAGGTCAAAATTGACAAATATCATAATGAGAAGCTGTTTTATTCATCGACAAAATCCCAAATCGAATACCAGCAGTTATTTCTGAAAATATTAACGATTTTTTGCGATTTACGAGAACACGAGAAAGAAAAGGAATTGGCGGATGAGATTTTCGATTACTTTTCTTTGCATTATCAGGAGGCGTTTGATTTGAACCAGCTTGCAGCCCAGTATTCCTTTCATCCGGCCCATATCATTCGATCTGTGAAGAAAAAATACGGACTGAGTCCGTTGCAATTGCTGCTCTCCATCCGAGTCCAAAAAGCAATGAAGCTGTTGGAAGAAGAGCGTCACACCGTCGGGGAAATCGCATCCCTTGTCGGCTTTGCCAACGCTGCTTACTTTTGCAAGCAGTTCAAAAAGATCACTTCTTTAACGCCTTTGCAATACCGCAATCAGCAGCGGTCTTTACGCTCTACTGACTAGCGGATTCGACCAATACTCTTAAAAGCAAAAAACGAACTTCTTCCATGTTTTATGTTTTAGCTGATTCACTATAGTTTCTAATCATTAACAAAAAACAACCTCTCTCCTGCCTGTTTATTCAGGTAGGAGGGTTGTATTTTTTTCTAGAGGGAGGTCTACAGATGCTCAAGTTATTACTCGGATGTACTTCCATTTTATCTGCAGTGATAATATTATGTACTGGTTTCTTAATCTCAGCTCTTAAGTCAGTAGAACGTTCTGCTGACATCAATAGTGGAGCATTTCGATATAATATTTTTAATATTCATTTATGGTGGTTTGCGATTCCGGTTCTTCTTATCATAATTGGTTTTTGGCTTGTATATTTGTATAGTAAAGATGTAGAAAAATAATCATGGGGGAGTAACGATCTATCTTTGTTTTCGTTGCTCGCCCTATATTTCTTTTATAAAATGGGACTTTTATCAATATTCAACTAATAATGATCTTCCCCTTTCCTCTCAAGTTCGTCTATTTAATTAGACCATCAAAGACTTGATTTGGTAACAGGAAAGATGTAATACGGGCCTCCCGATATCCACCATGTAGGGGGACTGACTAACCGGAAGTTTTGCGACAATACACAGCAAATACAACATAATGTAAACACTAGTCCTCAACAGCGCGGTTCATCTTGGGCGCGTTTTTTGCATTTCTTCCCTCCATAACGAACGACAAATGCATTTTACCCGGGCCCGAAACACTTCCGGTATTCCCGCAAACAATGATATTTAAAGGGTCAACTTTAAGTCCCTTGACAAAGGGCAGATTGCTCTGCTTCATTGCAGAATAATCACATACACCAACAATTAAGGCACGCAATGTTGCCATGTTTTTTTCACCCACCTGAAATGATTTATAACTAATTATATCATACGATTGTAGCTTGCAACCCTAGCTCTATAGCACATAACTTTAAACATCGGGCCAACTTGCCCTGCTTGCCGGTTTGTGAAGCTCCCCAGATTCCAAGTATCTATTTACATCTCTACTTCCATGGTAATCTTTGTTACATAGTCCTCTTTGCTCCTTGCAGTATCTTCACCTATCAGATATTCTTCATAAGCAAAGCTCCCCATTTGAAGGTGGTTTCTCTCTAAAAAGGCAAGCATTCTTTCATATGCTTCTCCCATGCTACCATATCCCCCTCGATGGTAACCAACAGCGTATAATCCTTTTGGTTTTATTCGGATATTCGGACGATCTTGCTTGTTGGTTATTTTTACAAAAAAGTAAGAACTATCATTATAATTGCCACTTAGGATTTTTTCCTTTGCCTGCATTATGCCAGCAAAAGAGGTTCCCTGTGACGACATGTTGGCTTCAAAATTATAAAAAGCCCACAGCCATTTCCAATAGTCATTTGAGCTGTCTTCGGTAAATAAACCGCTACAAATAATGGTTTCTTCTTCTTGTTCTTCTAATATAATTCTATCAATATCAGCCTGCATTCCTTGGTTCGTAAGATTGATATATTCTTCCAGAATTTGTTTAATATAATTCAACTGTTCAATTTCTTTATCGACCTCTATAATTTTCTGCTTTGATAGATTAACAATTAGCTCTGGTGTTCTTATATCCAGATAGGCTTTTATCTCTTTAAGAGGCATATTTAATTCTTTTAAGCTGGCAATGGTATAAAATACTTTTATTTGATGGTATGAATAATAACGATACCCTTTTTCATCTGTGATGGAAGGCTGGAACAGTCCAATGTCATCATAATAAAAGAGGGTTTTTTTATTAACTCCACAAATCTTGGCAAATTCTCCTGTCTTAAAGTAAGTTTTTTTGATTGTACTCATTTTCAATCTCCTTTCTACTATCCAGTTACAGTATACTAAATAATGCGTTATAACAAATATATAAAAGATAAATTTTAGCTGTATTAAAAGGGTTTGATAGTCATTTTCTTTTTTTGAGTTTTCCTATTGACTATACAGCTACGGCATACTTTATCTTATGATTATTAATAATTTGAGTCAAGAATGCAGATTGATTTCTGTGACTTCGTTGCTATAAACAACACATTGGTTCATTGAATTATGAGGAGAGTTTTTATGCAAAAAAATTGGAAAAAGAATGCTGGAATTTTTATCGCAAGTCAAGCGATATCCCTTTTTGGGTCATCTCTTGTGCAGTTTGCCATTACATGGTATGTCACCCTCAAAACACAATCAGGCATTTATGCCACGTTGACTATTATCTGCGGATTTTTGCCGACCTTTCTCCTATCCCCATTTGCAGGGGTATGGGCTGATCGATATGATCGCAAGAAGCTAATCATGCTGTCTGATGGTGGTATTGCAACATGTACCTTGGTGCTGGCAATCCTGTTTCTCACGGGGCATGACTCTATCTGGTTATTGTTTGTTGCATCGGTTATTCGTGCGTTAGGAGCAGCGATACAAACTCCTAGCGTGAATGCACTACTACCGGATATTATACCGAATGAACATCTGACCAGAATTGGTGGTATTAACAGTTCAATTCAATCTTTGATTACGCTACTGTCACCTATGGCCAGCGGCGCATTAATGGGATTCGCCAGCATTGAAAGTATATTCTTTATTGATGTGACAACCGCTGCCATAGCAATAATTTCTATGCTGGTTTTTTTTAAGCTACCTAAACAGGAAAAGAAAGTGGACATAGCGAAAGCACCGGACTACATGGGTGACTTGAAAGAAGGTCTTTCCTATATTTTTAGGAACAGATACCTGCGCAACGTTTTTGTGTTCTTTGCTGCTTTTGATTTTTTAGCTGCACCGATGGAACTGTTAACCCCTCTCCAAATCACTAGAACCTTTGGTAGCGATGTTTGGCGACTCACCGCAATCGAAATGACCTACTCGGTTGGTGTGCTGGCTGGTGGGATTGTTATAGCAGTCTGGGGAGGACTGAAAAACAAAGTCCATACCATGGCGTTGGCAGGGCTTATCATGGGTATAACGACCATCGGTATAGGATTACCGATTAATTTCGGCTTATATCTTCTATTTATGGTTTTATGTGGTGTGTCGGCAAATATCTTCTACACACCTGCTGTAGTGCTGTTGCAGGAAAAGGTTGAACCGGAATATCGGGGTAGAGTGTTTGGCATAATAACTATGATGACCAGTAGCCTGACCCCCTTAGGAATGCTCCTGTATGGTCCACTCGCTGATGTGGTTTCAATTGAATGGCTTTTGCTGGCAACCGGAGCTTTAGTGCTGATTATGACTTGCGCACTCCGGCTCAATAAGGCGTTGCTGAAAGCCGGAGAAAGCGGGACTACCTTTCAAAAGTAAGGATCGGAATGTGTCTAAAAATAACCCGTCGGCAACAATTTTAACGAAATAACGGGAACGATAGTTGAACATTGTAAATGAGAGAGCCCGCATATTCTGATGGCTCTCCTTATTAACTTGCTGGCTCTATTTCATTAACATCATGGCTCTCACTAATTAACCAAGTGGCTCTGCCGCAACGAAATATTCAAGAGATACTAAAAGGGCGTGATAACCTTTTTAATCAGGACTGGAAAGACGGTGAAATCACCCGTAATGATTACCGTCATATGAGTGAGGACTACGAGCGGCAAATTGAAGCGGCGCAAACGGTTATTGGAAATCTGAAAGCGGAACAGGCCGAGCTAGAAAAAGGCGTGGATACAGAGAATCCGTTTTTAACGGCATTCAGTAAGTACGAAAACATCGACAAGCTGACAAGAGAAATCTTGATTGAACTGATTGACCACATCAAGGTACACGAAGGCGGTGACATCAGCATACGGTTCAAGTTTGCCGACGAATACCGCAGGGTAACGGAGTACATTGAAGTCAACACCCATGAGGCGGCTATCTAACGCCGCCTATCCAAAGGCAGTTTGTTTTTCTAATATATATGGCCCATAGGAGCATACGGCGATGATATCCTTCACAGAGACACTTACTTTATATTGACTTACATCTTTATAGTTATCAGATCCTTCTATAGCTTGTAATATATTATGTAATGCAACCTGATGTGGTTTTGTTTTTAAATGATACGAGAACAGCGTATAAAAGAACTTTGTTATGTAAATTGCTTCACCACTTTTGCTGCAAATCTCGATAGCCTCACCGATTTTACCCTTGAAGTGATCCAAAACTGAATCAACAGGAAAGCCGTGGTTAATTGCTGAAGTAAGGATCGTCATTTACCCTGGCAGCAGCTCTTCAACTCTGGACTCTTTAAGGAATTGAACATAAGGGTCGAGGTATTCCTGCCTTCCATCTAAGAGGGAAATAGAGAGTGTATTGGCTTTAGCGAACATTTTAAAGGCTGAAATTTCTTCGCCTGCTTCTGTGCTTCCATCATCTAACAAAGACAAATCCGAATAGTCTTTTATACAGGCCAATGCAATTCCCTTCATTAGTTGGCTGAATCCGAAATAATAGACGATATGGCGTGTTCCATCCAAATAAATGTACCGTTTCCCAGACTCTAAAGATTGTTTTTGTCTAGAATATACTCTTTCGGCTGATAGAAGAAGTTTGCCGGCTATTTCAGTCATCTTATCCCATTCCTCAAAAGAGTACGCAGCTTTTAATAAATCCACCAAGGAGTAATTCTTAGATCGTCTAAGTATAATCCATCCAAGACCTCTACCCCCGCTTCATTCATTTTATCCGATTCCATAGCACTATTTTCCATGGGTCAATTGCAAAAATTCGGAATATGTTTCTGTGCGATAGTATTTAAAGTAGAGTACAATTCATCATTTTATATAATTATTAGACAACAAATGTAATACGACCAGGATAGTCAATTTTTCCATCCCCACTAAAGCCAACAAATCCGAAGCTTCTTCAAATAGGGCAGTGCTTCTTTTTTCAAATACCATATCATTAAATTTATCAGATAATTCCAAGGCTTTTAATGTGTAGTGGATTCCATCTTTATAGTTTCCTTCCCTAAAGAGATATAGAGACATTATATGATAGTATTTCGATAAATACTTTGTCATGCTATTCTGCTTTTCATAGTAAGAGATTGTATCTAAAACATCTGTCTTAAAGGATTGAATAACTTCATCTACATTAAGATTGTGTTTTAATGCTGCTTCAAGAATTGTAATTAATCCAGGAAACAGCTCTTCTGGCCTGGATTCTTTTAGAAATTGTACATAAGAATCCAAAACCTCCAGCTTCCCCTCAAGTAAACATACTATGTATGAATTGCCTCTGGCGAATAATTTAAAAAAATCAATTTCCTCTTTGGCTTTTTTGCTGCCATCGTCTAGCCAAGATAGATCAACATATTGTTTGATGCATTCTTTCGATTCCTCAAACCTCTCCATTTTGTGCAGGGCAATGCCTTTTGACATATAACTAAAACCAAAATAATAGACGACATGCCTTTTACGATCATCGAAAACATACCGTTTGCCAGCCTCTAAAGCCTTTTTTTGTTCCGAGTATACTTTGTTTGCTGATAGAAGAAGTTTGTCTGATATTTGAAGCATCTTACTCCATTCTTCCAAGAAGAAAGATGCCCTTATAAGATCAACTAAAGAATCAATTCTTAAATCGTCTAAATGCAAATCATCCAATGTACTCCCTCCACCTCGCACCATTTGCTTCGATTTTATAGCCTTACAATTTTTCATCCGTTGGTTTTCTCGCTTCCTCGCTACTCGACATGGGTAAAATAGACTGCGATTTTATATGGAGGGGCAGGCATGATAAGCTGGTTAGCATCGCGAAGACCTTGTGCTTCGCGGCTTTCGCGAGTACTCATGCCCGCAGAGGCTCCATGTCAAATCGCTCTATCGGCTTGAAAAAGGTGACTTTTACCGCAGAGTATAGCGAAGAGCCGTTTACTCATTGGTGTCTAATAAGGATTAGTGTCCTACACCATGAGCATTGGTTGTAACTGTGTTTGTGCTTACGGGGACCACTAAACTAATTAACCCGAATGTGATCATCACTGATATAAGTATTTTTTTCATTTTCCAATTCCTCCTTTAAAATATTGCTCATTAGGGCTACGTATCGTTGTTGCTGATCTACGCCTGCATAGCCCCTAAGCGACTCAAACAACGCTACACTTTTTCTAAACACTATTACGTCGTTAAAGTTACCAGAAGCTTCTAAAGCTTTCAATGTATTATGTAATGCAGCTTCATACTGCCCAGTTTTAAAGTAGTAGATTGAAAGCTTATAATAGAATTTTGCTACATAAATTGCTTCACCTTTTTTACTACAGATCTCAATAGCCTTGTCAATGTCGTTCTTAAATCGATCGAGAACCCCATTCGCGGAGAAACCATGGTCAATTCCTGACTTTAGGATAGTCTCCAAGCCAGGCAACAATTCTTCAATTCTGGATTCTTCAATGTACTGTACGTAGGGGGGAAGATATTCCTGCTTGCCTTCAAGAAGTGAAACAGTAAGGCTATTGCCCTTAGCAAACATTTTGAAAATATTAATCTCTTTTTCAGCCTCTTCTGTTCCATCATCCAGCCAAGAGAGATCAGTGTAAAACTTGATACACTCTTGTGCTTCCGCGTATCTTCCCATTTTTTCAAAGGCAGTTCCCTTCATCAGTTTGCTAAATCCAAAATAATAAACAATGTGCCTCTTCCCGTCTAAATAAATGTATCGCTTCCCTGAATCTATTGATTGTTTTTGCTTTGAGTACACCATTTCTGCTGATATCAGAAGTTTGTCAGCAATTTCAATCATTCTATCCCAATCCTCAAGAGAGTAAGCAGCTTTTAATAAATCTACCAAGGAGTCAATTCTTAGATCGTCTAAATATAATTCATCCAAGATCATTACCCCCACTTCGCACCATTTACTCCGATTTTATAGCATTATTTTCCATAGGTCAATTACAAAAATTCGTAATATATTATTTTCGCAATAGTATTGAAACATATTTGAGAATGTGGTAATTAGATTTCCAATGCGAAAGCGTAAAGTATGGGAACGGCAGGATAAATCTGTACTAGAACAACGGGAAGCCTGAAGTAAAAACATTAACTACCCGTCTCCTGAAAGAGGCGGTAAGAGCAAAAAAATAAATCCGACTTTCTCCAGTCGGATTTAAAATGTGTTTCTGCCTTTTCGGATTGTTCTTTTGGATTGAATGTACTTCTTCAAAGCAATCACGTTGATGATCGCAATGTCATACGAAAAAGAAAAACCGCTCCAAAAGGAACGGAATTTAATATACTTGCTTACGCCATTCTTCAATGGTTTGGATGGAAAACCCGGTAGCCTGAGCAATTGATGAACTATCCATGCCCATCATTATTAACTGTTTAGCCACCTCTTCCTTGCCTTTTAGCTCGCCTTTGTGCTGCCCTCTGCGCTCAATGTCATCCAAGATTTTTTCCAGTCCCATGAACAAAGCATCCCCTTTCACCCTTTGGTTAAATTGCAAGTTCGGCTCATTTTCCGGCACTTTTGCATTCCATTATACAACACAATCGGAATGATGGGCGGTAAATGATAAGCCTTTCGGTTGAGAACAGCGGTCTAGACATTTTTCATCTGGCAAAAAGAGCTTCAACCCACTGCAGTGAAGTTGAAGCTCTTTTATCAAACCGGCTGCATCACCTGCATAAACCTTCCCATCCGCTCCAAGGCCTTCTCCAAGTCGACAAGCGAGGTTGCATAGGAGCAGCGAATAAAGCCCTCTCCCCCCGATCCGAATACATGTCCCGGCACGACGGCCACCTTCGCTTCTTTCAACAGGCGCAGAGCGAATTGCTCGGATGACATGCCGGTAGAAGCAATGGACGGGAAGGCATAGAATGCCCCCTCAGGCTCATGACAGGCCAGCCCGATGGCATTCAAGCCGGCAACAAACAGCTTGCGGCGTTCATTATAGCTCGCCATCATCTCATCCTTGGCAGCAAGGCCTTGACGCAAGGATTCGAGCGCCGCGATCTGTGCAATGGTAGGAGCGCACATGGTCGTGTACTGGTGGACTTTCAGCATGCCGGCGATCAGCTCGCGCGGGCCGCAGGCATAACCTATCCGCCAGCCTGTCATGGCGAATGCTTTGGAAAAGCCGCTGATGACGATCGTACGCTCCTTTATGCCTGGTAAAGATGCGATACTGACATGTTTTCTCCCATAAGTCAGCTCAGCATAAACTTCATCCGAAATGACCACCAAATTATGCTTGATAACGAGCTCTGCAATCGGCAGCCAATCCTGCTCTGTCATTACTGCTCCGGTCGGATTACACGGATAATTGATCATCAAAACCTTGGAATAAGGCGTAATCGCCGCTTGCAGCGCTTGTGGGGTCAGCTTGAACCCCTCTTCGGCCGTAGCTGTCACCTCCACGATTTTACCGCCATGCAGATGGGCGATCGGTTCGTAGGCAATATAGCTTGGCGCCGGAATCAGCACCTCATCGCCGGGATCGATCACGGCCCGAAGCGCCAGGTCAACGGCTTGACTGCTGCCCACCGTCACGATGATTTCCTGCTCAGGGTCATAGGAAAGAGCGAAGCTGCTGGCAAAATAAGCCGAAATCTCTTCCCTCAGCTCCATCAACCCGGCATTTGAGGTATATTTCGTCTGACCTTCACGCAATGCCTGGATGCAAGCTTCACGTACCTTTTCCGGTGTAACGAAATCCGGTTCTCCGACGCCAAGGGCGATAGTATCTCCGCCAGCCGCATTCAGATCAAAAAAAGCGCGAATTCCCGATGGCCGAATCTCCCGTACACGAGAGGACAAAAACTGGCCTTTTCCCTCTTTACTAAACATATTGCACCATCCCCCACTCCCGTTTTCGTTCATGGAGCGAGCTGGCAATAATACGATCCAGCAGCTGTGTAAAAGTCATTCCTGCAGCAGCTGCGCTCTTCGGCAGCAGGCTGTTCACGGTCATTCCCGGCAAGGTGTTTACTTCCAGCACGTAAGGTACGTCGTGGTGCAAAATCATATCAACTCTTGCATAAATCTTGCACTGCAGCAATCGATAGCTGGCCAGTGCCGCCTCGCGCACACGCTGCTCAATAACGGGAGGCAGCTGAATCACCTTCTCCTCGGCGCCGCCGTCCTCATATTTTGCTTTATAATCAAACCATTCAGAATGCGCGGAGCGAATGCCGATGATTGGCAATACCTCGCCATCCACAATCGAGCAGGTAAGCTCCGTCCCTTTAATATAGGGCTCAATCAAGATCGTTTGGTCCAAACGGCAAGCCTCCTGCACAGCCGGCAGCAGTTCTTTCTCATGATGCACAAGCTGAATGCCGATGCTGGATCCCCCCATATTCGGTTTCACAATAACCGGATAGCCCAGCTGCTCTACCGCCCGCGGATCATAATCGTCTATTCCCTGCCAGTAGAGGCCCGCAGGCGTAAACACGCCCGCTGCCTTCAGCAGCATCTTGGACAGCTGCTTATTCATGCATAGGCTGCTTGCCAGGACACCGCTGCCGGTATATGGAATGCCCAGTGTCTCCAGCGCTCCCTGCACCGTGCCGTCCTCACCATATTGGCCATGCAGCGCCAAGAGCGCGAGATCGATGCCTGCCTGCTGAACCTGTGTGATTAAATCCGCCCGCTGATCGATCACAATTGGAACCACCTCATAGCGGCTGCGGTCCAAATGATGAATCATCTCTTGCCCTGTCTGCAGAGAAACCTCACGCTCAGTGGAAATCCCACCCATAATAACGCCAATCTTCATTATGACACCTCATTTTTCTTGAATAATCGTTATATGATTGCGAATTGCTTTTCCCGTTATGCCTAAAGAAAGCTGCGCGCCTGTTGGCCGATGATCCGAATCCCCCGCTCGATATTTTCATCCGTTACTCGTGAAAAACCAAGCCGCAATGTATTCGTCCCTTCGCCTTCCTGAATGAAAAATCTGTCTCCCGGTGTGAATATAACACCCTGCTCTCTGCAAGTTTCCAGCAGCTGGCGTGTATCTACGCCTGACGGGAAGGTCAGAAACAAATGCAAGCCCCCGTCGCCGGACAGCTGGGCCTGAGGGAGATGCGCTTCACAGCATGCTTTCGCAAGCTCATATTTGCGCTTATATTCCATACGTGCTTTTTTGACATATTTATCGAAGTTTCCATTGAGTAAATATTGATATAATACCGATTGATCAAGTGTTGATGTATGAATGGAACGTGCACGCTTAATGCTTTCCAGATGGTCGATCAGTGTCTTGTCTCCAAGCACCCAGCCCACCCGCAAGCCAGGGAATAGCACCTTGGAGAAGCTGCCAATATAGATGACCCCGTTCCCGCGCCCTGCTGTCGCTATTAATGGCGCAACATGCGCTCCCGAATAGCGCAGCTCCTCATTGAAGCCATCCTCGATTACCGGAATCTGATAACGCATCATGAGTTTCATCACGGCGCTGCGTTTCGCGGGTGACATGACGATGCCAGTAGGATTGTGATAAGACGGGGTCAAATAGGCCAGATCGAAGCGGTGTGGCTGCTTCTGCAATACCGCCTCAAGTTGCTCCACATCCATACCGTCACGCTCCATTGGAATGCCGGTAACCTCAAACCCTTGCAGCTTCAAATTTTTAATCGCTGTATGGTGGGTCGGATTTTCACAAATTGCCGCTCCGCAGCGGGCAGCTGGGCGCAGTGCAGACAGCACAATGTCAAAGCCTTCTGTAAACCCGCTTGTAATCAGCAAATCTTTGCCGCTGATATCGACTCCCTTATTCTCCATATAACGCGTCAGGTAATCGATCAAGGGCTTGTAGCCCTTGGCATAGCCATAGTTGAGCAGTACCTGCCCTTCGATGGCCATCCGGTCCAGAAAGGCCCGCCTTACATCCCCCAGATCAAACAGCTGCTCATCCGGAGCGATACTTGTGAATGAGA
Source organism: Paenibacillus jiangxiensis (assembly GCF_046098255.1). NCBI lineage: Bacteria > Bacillati > Bacillota > Bacilli > Caryophanales > Paenibacillaceae > Paenibacillus > Paenibacillus jiangxiensis. The sequence continues at coordinate 220,574 of NZ_JBJURI010000004.1, read as the reverse complement.
TGGTTCCTTTTTTGGCACGAATGCCCTGCTTCATCATATCCAGCTCTACAGCCGATACGGCATACTCGTTCATTCTTGTCTTCCAGTCGATCTGCCACGCGGCGGCGGAGCCGTCAGCTCCTTCGTTATCTACGGTCAAATGGCCCGCCATAACAGCCACATAGCTCCCTTTTCCGGGAATCGCATACGTAAATCCGTCGTCCTCCAGGCCTTCATAAGCTGCAATGACTGTATTGCGGCTCACCTTGAGCACACTGCTCATTTCTCTTGTGGAGGGCAGCTTCTGCTCCGCCTGAAGCGCCCCTTTTATAATTAAACGTTTGACGTATTCTTTCACTTGTATCGCGACCGGGCGGTCATCGACAAGCTTGAAATCCTGGAACATCCTTCATCGCCCCCACTTGTAATGATGACACGCTACACGAAAGAAAAAAAGAACCACCCTGCTGGATTTTTCATCCTGGGATGGTTCCTTCATTTTGTTTAAATTTTCGAATCCGATTGTTCAACCTCAAACAGATCCAGGAAAAACATAAAGATCGGAATACCGATGATGAGGCCCCAAATCCCCAGATAATGCTGAGAAAAGATGAGGACCATGAACGTGTAAAACATCGGGATCTTTGTTTTATGTGCATACAGCCTGGGATTGAGAAAATACGTTTCAAGCGCATGAATGGCCAGGATCATGACGACCGTCCAGATGACAAGCGTAATGCCGCCGATCTGGAACCCAATGATGCCAATGGGGATGAACGAAATGACTACACCCGCTACTGGAATGAGACTAAGCAGGAACACCATGATCGTCAAAGCGAACAAATACGGAAATCCCATAATCCACAGTCCGATCATTGTCAGCACCGTGTTGAACAGCGCGATCAGCAGCTGTACTTCGATGACCTTGCCAAAAGAGGAAGTGAACTTTCGGCCAAAATATTCGAATTCCTTGTAAAGCCAGCTGATTTTGCTTGTGCGGAATTTTTCCGTGAAGGCGATAGTTTTCTTCCGCTGCAGCAAATAGAAGAAGCTGAGAAAAATGACAAAAAGGATGATCTCCAGCCACTTGCCCAATTTTGCAATGTAGTCGATGACATTTCCCAGATAGTCCTCGTACTTGACATCCCCTTTATGGAGTGCATCGATCAACCACTGAATGACTTGATTGTCGTTGGGAGTGGCAAGAAAAAGGGTGATGCTGTTAATCACGTCGCTAACCTGGCGGATGAGCTTCGGAACGTAGTTTGAAATGCCGATGACCAGCCCTGCCACGAGCAGCGCATACAAGATGATGACAACGACGGTCGGCGAAACGGGAAAAAGGCGGTTCAATTGCTTGGTGATGAATCCCTGCAGGCGTCCCATGACAAAGGTGACGAGGAACAGGAGAAGCAAAAGATTCAGCATATGCCGAAGACTGTACAACAGCACAACGACAAGTAGAAAAAACGAGATTCTTCGAACCCAGGTCTGGGCAAAAAAAGTGCGCAATGCTTCCATGAATTCCCCTCATTTACATTCATTAAAACCTCTATTACGGTGGTGAGCGTCCCGGGTTGCAATTCTGCTCAAATTATTCCATCCGTTCTATGTTGTTTAAGAATACCCCACTTCGAAACAAGAGGCAAGCCCGCATCTTACAGCTTCTCAAACAAGAAAATATCGCCAGCAATGTGGCGATATTTTCTGACCGTCAGCGGTATTTTCTTCAGCAGTTATCTGATATCACACATCCATCGGTGCCCGTTCATTAGAAGCATCGAACTTGCGCAATTCGTTCCTCATTTTGCATCCCATTTTGCAAAAAGTGCTTCTACCTTAGTGGAGTGTTTTCAACGCATCTGGCGAAAATGGAGTCAACTCGTCGATACGGCCATCGCGGATTTTACTTGCCCAAGCGGGATCAGCCAATAATGCCCGACCTATGGCTACCATATCGAACTCCCCGCGCTCCAGTCTCTCGATCAGCCCATCGATGTTGGCAATACCGGCTCCCTTTCCTTCGGTCAAGAGAGCCATAAATTCACTGTCCAATCCGACCGATCCAACTGTGATTGTCGGTTTGCCTGTCAGCTTTTTCGTCCATCCGGCAAGATTCAGATCAGAGCCTTCGAATTCAGGCTCCCAGAAGCGGCGGGTGGAGCAGTGGAAAACATCGACTCCCGCAGCGGTTAACGGTGCAAGAAATTGCTCCAGTTCAGCTGGCGTTGTGGCCAATTTGGCCGAATAATCACTGCCCTTCCATTGCGAGATGCGCAGCACGATGGGGAAGTCCGGTCCGACGGCGCTGCGGCAAGCTTCGATGACCTCCACCGCAAAGCGGGTGCGTTCGACCATATCACCGCCATAGCGGTCGGTGCGCGGGTTCGTTTGGTTCCAGAAAAACTGGTCAATCAAATATTGGTGTGCACCGTGCAGTTCGATCCCGTCAAAGCCGATGCGCTTCGCATCGGATGCAGCCTGCGCAAAAGCTTCCACGATTGCGGCGATATCTTCTTCCGTATAATCGCCGACATGGCCGCGGGCTCCCATATGCCAGATCTGCGGTATGATCCGCCCGCCCGCTTTATGTACCTCAGCCACTACGTTGGCCCAGCCGTTTAATGCCTCTTCGCCATGGAAGTGTGGTACATTTTCCTGATTGGACGAATCCGGATGATTGATGACCGTGCCTTCGGTCACAATAAGTCCGACTCCGTTTTCCGCCCTGCGGCGGTAATAGGCGGCTACATCAGCCCCCGGCACGCCTTCAGGAGAAAATTGCCGGGTCATCGGCGCCATCACGATGCGATTGGACAAAGTCATATTTTTAATTGAAAACGGCTGGAACAAAGCCTGAACGGAATTAGAGTTAGTCATAACAACCTCCAGATTTATTTTGTATTTTGACGGCAGTTTTTTGAATCTACAGTCAAGGAAAATCGAAAAAAAATATAATGCGTTCTATCTTCTTTTAGTATCACCTCCTTCACGGAGTTATTGCATACTCGCCTTTCTTGACTACAGAGTCAAGAAAATTTCAAAAAAAGACATGCATGCATTTTGTGGACAATACATGCACGTTGTTATAGTTATAGCCCCAGTCCCTCACCGCTCACAAGCCTTCAAGCGTCCTCCGCCATCATAAGCGCAATAACCGTACGCCATACCTCCGCGATCTGCTCCCGGGAAGCACCGGACTTTTCCATCACCTTTGCCCCGCTAAGAGAGTTGTTAAGGTGAACGGCAAGCTCTTTGCTGGTAAGACGGGTCGTAATCAATTGTTGTTCCTGGCCGCTGCGAATCACCTTCTCAAGTACCTGTTCGACCTGATTGAACATCAGCGCGACCTCACGGTTGACCTCTTCGTCTTCAGTACCAAATTCAAGCGCTGAATTCACGATGAGGCAGCCTCGGCTCATCGTTTCGTCGTTTTGACTCAGCGCAGCCTCGCATATAGCCTCCAATTTATTCAAGGGAGACACCTCCCGGGAGGCCAACTCTTCCAGCTTGGCTGTGTTCTGCTCCCTGTAAAGCGCCAATGCTTTTAAAAATAACTCACGCTTGTTCTTAAAGACACAATACAAACTTTGCTTCTTCACTTGCGTCGTACGGGTCAGATCATCATAGGAAGTCGCATTAAAGCCTTTCGTCCAGAATACCTCCATGGATTGGTTCAGCGCACGATCAACATCGAATTCTCTTGGTCTGCTCATAGGGGTATCATATCAGTTCTTGACTACGCAGTCAATTATCGTAGGTGTAATTGGCCAAATTCCTTTACAAGCATAACCGGCACCACGATCCTTTTTGCCTCACAAGCCCCTTCGATCTGTTCCATCAGCAGATTTACGGTCAATCGGCACATTTCCTCCTCATCTTGACGGACATATGGGACATTCGGCAAATCCGGCGGATCAAAGCTAATCAGCTCCAGATCATCCGGTACCCGTTTACGGGTTGCAGCCGCAGCTTCATAGGCGTTTCTACATAATTCCGTATTAGCTGTAACGGCACAGGTAATATCGGGGTTATTTTCAAAAAAATCTGCGATCTTAACGACAGATTGACCCGATGCGATCGTTTCCAACGGAAGGAGACACCATAAGCTTTTGTCGATCGGCAAGCCGCGTTCAAGGAAAGCCTGCTCAAACCCCTGCGCCCTCTCGTCTGTTACCGTATTCGTAATTTCCGGTGAAATGAACGCAATGGCCGAATGGCCTTTGTCGAGCAAATGCCTCACCGCTTCTCTTGTGCCGTTTACGTTGTCTGAGCTTACACTGTACGTCTTGATCTCTTTCAAAAAACGGTCGATCAGGACAAAAGGGAAACGGTCCAGCGACAGCCTCAGAATGGAATCGTTGTACGTCTCGTTTTCCACCGGAAAAATGATCAAACCGTCCACACCCTGCTTCAAAAAAGACGAGATAACCCTGGACTCCTCCAGCTGGGATTCGCGCGTAATTCTCACCATCACCTCATAACCTGCGGCTGTTGCATATTTCTCGATATAGTCCAGAAATCGCTGGTCCACTTTCGTTTTCATCGTCGGCAGCACTAGCCCGATACGTCCGCTTCTGCCCGGACCTGTAGTCCATTCGCCCAATTGCTCAAGCGTGGAAGCGTTCTCAGGTCTGCTCATGACAAACGTGCCCTTGCCCTGGATACGCACGAGCAGGCCTTCCTCTCTTAGTCCGACCAATGCATTTTTGCTTGTAATTTGACTGACACGGTATCGTTCGGACAATTCCTTCTCCGAAGGAACCCGATCGCCTTCCCGCAGTTTGCCAATGGCGATCATGCGCTTGATATCTTCCTGGATTTTTCTGTATAACGGCAATGATTTCAACGCCCACCACCACCTTTTAGAGGTTGTTCAAAAAGTCATCTTTTGATCACGAAGGAAGTCAGGGAGCGGACTCGACATCGAATCTTGAATTCAGCCGGGACTAAGCGGATGCTTCCGAAGCATGTTTCCTGCGGAAACATTTCAGGTGCTCACGTACCCCAAGTACGCTCCGCTCTTCAGTCCCTAGCTTCATTCAACTCCAGCGTTTTGAAAAAACGCACTTCGGAAGCATAGGCTTCGGTGCTGAAAACCTGACTTTTTGAACACGCACTTTTATGATGAAAGTTATCATAATCATATTATTATAAGATGATTTTCCGCTTGTAAATATGAAAAACGGTCCGGACCAGGTCCAGACCGTGGGTTATTCCGTTCCGTGTTTTGAAAAAACTGCTTGAAGACTGAAAAAATATCCTAAATTTAGTATATCTTATTTTGTACCGACTCGATACAATTCAATCTAGAAAGCGTTTTCTAAATCAGATTGGGAGGTACATTGCACATGAAACGGAACAAACGCTTATGGTTTAAACCGCTTTCCTTCGTCGTTATACTCGCACTGGCTTTAACGGCTATTCCGCTGCCGGCGGCTTATGCCGCATCATCCGGAATAGCGTGGCCCTCGCAGCAGATTGCCATCTTCACTCCGCCTTCAGGAGGAGCATGGTACCCGAGGATGCTCATGATTTCGCCGAGCGAGTGGCTCGTATCCTTCGACACCAACGCCGGTGGAGGCAATACGCGCGTTGCAGTTTCCAGAACGCAAGACGGCGGCTCCACCTGGAGCGAACCGGTCACAGTCGTCTCCAATGCGGGCGGCAATACGGCGAATGGCCAAATGATCAAGCTGCCAAACGGCGAGATTTGGTTAGCCTACCGGCTGGTTGTGCAGAAAGGCTCAACCTATGAAACCCAGTTGAATGTCCGTAAAAGCACCGACAACGGCCGCACCTGGAGTGATTTGCCGGGCGGATTGATCGGGAGTGCGACCGCCGACAGCTTTAAGGGATTGTGGGAGCCGCATCTGGAAATGATCAACGGCAAGATCGTTGTGCTGTATGCGGATGACAGTCCTGCCACGGCCGGAACGACCGGGAGGCAAAATTTGTACATGAAGACATGGAACGGAAGCGGCTGGGACAACCGCATCACAGTCAGCGACGGAGTCGCTGCCGGCTCCCGCGACGGTATGCCAGTCATCACGCGGATGAAGGACGGTCGTTATATCACCGTATTTGAGGCCTCGGATGTTCCCGGCCACCCTTTTGTCGTCAAATATAAAATTTCGCCGGATGGCTTTAATTGGTCGGGTCCCCGCCAAACGCTGTACGTGCCGACAGGCAACGGCAAAAAGGCCGGCGCTCCATTCGTCGTGAAGCTCGCTGACGGCCGTCTCATGGCCTCCTTCCAGACGGATGAAAGCAGCGCCAATACGGGAGATGCCTATAGCTCGATGCATACGATGATCAGCTCCGATAACGGCGCGACGTGGCAGGACAAATACAATGTATTCCCGGTATCCGATACGAAGTCCGCCAATTGGAACGCTCTGATGACCGTCGATTCGACCCGAGTCGCGGCTCTCACCAGCTCGGATTACCCGTCGTCAGGTATCTATTTGCGCTTCGGGTATACCAAGACTCCGTCACAGACGAATCTCGTCAACAATCCCGGCTTTGAAACGGCGAATGTGGCGGGTTGGACCACATACGGGGATGATTACCCCAATCGCATTCTTATCCATGGCGCAAATGATGGCGTCGGGCTGCCAGCGGCGGAAGGTTCCTACTTTGTCGGGCTCGCTGGCACAAGCGGCCCTTCGACAGCATATGTCGGCCAGACGGTCACCGGTCTGGATAATGGCACATATACCATGCGGGCCCGCTTGCGCAGCAGCGGTGGTCAGAACAGCTGTGTCATGGAAGTGAAGGATTATGGAGGCAGCACGCTGCAAACCGCCTTCCCGGTTACGGCTTCATGGACGCCTGTGACGATTCCGAATATTCAAGTGACAGGTGGCAAGGCGACGATCGGATTTTACGTATCCAACTCCTCCCCTTCCCAATGGGCGGATATCGATCAGGTCGAGTTTGTCCGGGAATGAACGGGACTCAATTACGTTGATTTCCGGTAACTGCCATGTTGCAGCTTTAGTGGAGCTGTGTGCTGGCCGTTCGTAGCTTGTGGCACATCTCCTTTCTTGAAAGAAGCCGCGATTTCCGCGGCTTCTTTGACGTTATCATTATCCAAGGTTCCTGTTAGAACGTCGAGATGGTCCACATTAAACCACAATGTTAGCCGAGAAAGCAAATCTTTATTATAATTGGGTCTTTTTACCTATTCACATGGAAATTAATCCCTGGTAGATTTTTCTTAGGCCAAAAAAGATCCAAATATTCAACATGGTACGACAGCAGCGGCCCATGAAAGTGGGTACGTAAAGCTACACGGCCAAGTTGGCATATTAGGCCAAAAGGCCGCCCAGTTTCGGAATACGACGGAAACCTCCGTCTATTCATATTACTCCACGATAGACAGGGGGATTTTACGAAGATAAAAGCGGTATTCAAATTGCTGGTAAAGACGTTAAGCAGATATCCTTACGAGAGCTTTTGCTAAGAGATCGACAACTATGAAGGAGGCAACATGAGCATGGAAAGAGGAAATTACAACAACTTAACGGAAACGGTGAGCCTGTCTGAACCAGTGAAGCCATATAGCCAATATGCGCCGGACATGCATGTGTCGGTGGGCTGCATCCCTTGCACCAGAGCCCACTTGTCGGCGGTTTCTGCCGCACTTAAGGCGGGAGATGCAGAGACAGCCCGGGAAGAGATCTCCGCTTTGCTGGAGTATGATTTGACACCGGACAAGCTGGCCGCCACACCGGAGAAAGACCGTGAAGTTTTAGCCAAGTATGCAGAAGCTATTTCCTCTATTCAACAAAAGCTGGCCGAACCTGTACCAGAGCTGACAGCAATAGCGGCATCCCTCAAAGAAGCGCTCCGCTTCGCTAGGGCAGACGGTATAGAGCATCCCGAAGTTCAAATACGGCTTGAGCGTTCGGAAGAGCATGCGAACGGATTGGAAAGAATTCGTTACGCCCCTGAAAATCTGCAGCAGTTAGACGAGAAAATGCGTGAGGAAATTAAACAGGTGCTGCCTGAGCTCCGTGAAGCGCGCCATAAACTTATAAATGGCATGGTTACACCGGATGATCTTGAATGGGTGGCAGCCCGTTATGCTCAAATCTCGCGTAGAGTCAATGGAGATCCGGATGCGGAGACTTTGGAACTTGCTCAGAAGGAAGCGACAGAACTGAACTCAAGATTTCGCAGGGATGTGCTGAAAGCCTGGGGAGGCCAATCGTATGAGTCAACCAGACAATGAGAAGGTGTATGAATTAGGCAAGACCTGCAGCCTCGAAGATCATCGCCAGTGCCAGCTTTCCACAGTTGTCGGCATGGCGGCTGACATCAGTCAACAGGAAGGTCTTGAACTGCCGCCGCAGCTTCAGAAGATCGTGGAGATGCAGACTGTGACTGTGAGTGGTTTGCAGTCAGCGCTTCGGGAATGGATGCATACCATTCCCGAGGATCAAAAAGAAGTTGCCGCAGACCTGCTTGATCTCGCTGAAAACGGATGATGTTATGGAGGGGGCCGCCCCCCTCCTTTTTTTCGCATCAATGTTAGACAACTGTTTTTTGCAGATCCATTAGTTTCTGTATAGTGACCAGAACCCCATTTTCTTCATTTGATTTTGTAATAAAACTGGCTGCCTCCTTGGTGTTATCACATGCGTTAACAACGGCAAAGCTGTACTTGGCAATTCCCATGAGCTCTACATCGTTTTCCCCATCTCCAAAAGACATGGTTTCCTCAAATGTTACGCTGAGCATGTTCTGCAGTGTTTTGACTGTCTCCCCTTTATGTGTATGAAGAGCCGTAATATCCAGCCATTTGGGTTCGGAATCTACAATATAGATTTGATCCGGCAATGTATTTTCAACATGTTTTCTTAGCGCAGAACTTCTGCTTTCCGGGTCGAAAACCGTAATTTTAATAAAATTGCTTTCAATTTGCTGAAACGAGTCAAGTTTAATCACGTTTTCATAAGAATGTTTAACTACGTTGAAAAGTTCGTCTTTTATTGAAGTGAGTACATAAGCGGCTTCGCTTGTACAAGCAATAATGGTGATTCCGGGATCAAATTGTTGGATGATGCTAATGGCTTTCTGGGCCAAATGATTGTCAATTGTAAATTCCTTGATGAGCTTTCCGTCTTTTTTTATTCTTGTTGCACTGTCCCCCAATATCCAGATGCCTTTGCCATGTTCTGCAAACAGCTTCTCCACCCGCTCACACTGCTTTCCGGTACATGCAGCAAAAGCAATATTTTGCTTCTGCATCTCGGCATACACCTGTTCAAATAATTCCGTATCAAATGATCCTTTGTTGTTTAAAAAGGTTCCGTCCAGATCAGTCACGATGAGTTTTATCATATGAATCCTCCGTAATGTATTTAATATTGGGCTGGGCTTCCGCAAATCGAAGTTTACTGTATGACATATTTTCAGCTCTGATGCTCTATTGTTTTTATCCATTTGAATCGATTTACTTTAACGAGCGCTACAAAACATTTCAGAATCTGATCACTCTTAAGAATGATAAAGATCATGACAGGTGAGAAATCAAAAACGAATGCTGCCAACAAAGATACTGGCAATATGAACAGCCACATAAAAATAAAATCATTATACATCACAAATGTCGTATCTCCGCCGCTTTGAATAATCCCCGATAATGCTGGCATTTGATAAGACGTTCCGATAACGGTTATAGATAGTATGGTCATAAACGCTACAGCAAGGTTCTTTGCTTCATCAGAAATGGAATACAAAATAAGAAAATAATCTTTAGTAACAAATAATACGATTGCGGCACATACACCAATCAAAATATATAGTACCTGAAGGGTTTTACTATAAGCTTTAACTTTTTCCAAACTGCCCTCGCCTACTGTTTTCCCCATGATTACCGCTGAAGCGCTTGCAGAAGCATAGGTTATCACCGTAACAAACTGGAAGATCGTTGCTGCTACACTATTAGCTGCAATGGCTGCAGTCCCCATATGACCCAGAATTCCAGTTTGCACAGCCATTGCCCCCGCCCATGACAGACTGGACAATAAGATGGGAAAAGCAATTTTTGCAAATGGTTTCAGAATCGACATATCCAGCTTCAAAAAATCTCTTATATGAAGTCGCAAAGTTAGATTGGCTTTTAACATATAGGCAATGACGATAATACTTTCGATAATACGTGAAATTAATGTAGCTATGGCCGATCCGTTTTGCCCCAATTCAGGCCATCCCAAATACCCATAAACCAATAAATAATTAAGAGTGACATTAATAACCAGAGTACATAGGGAAACCATTAAACCAATTTTCACAATTTCCATACTGCGCAGCGTGGCCAATAAAACATTGCTGATGGCAAAAAAAACATATGAACATGAGATGATCCTTAAAAACGTGGCCCCTTCTTGAATAACAACCTCATCCGTAGTTAGCGTTGATAAAAGCCCCGAAGAGCAAAACATGGCTACAAACCACATGAGACAACTGATCAAAAGTGATACCGCCATACCTGTGCCCGCGACTTTTCGAATAGAATGTATCTCTTTAGCGCCCCAAAGGCGTGATGCCAGAATAATGACGCTTTGTGAGCAGCCTATGATCAGAAATGTTGCGATAAATTGAATCTGATTGGCAAGCGCTGCTGCTGAGAGAGCGGTCTCACTATATCCACCGAGGATCAGGTTATCCGAAAGATTGACTCCTATTGTAATGATGTTTTGGAGACCGATGATCAAAGTCAGACTGAAGAAGGCTTTATAAAAACTTCTTTCTCCAACCAAGAGTTTCATGGATCTACTCCTTTACCCTAGTCGCATACGAGTTTCTTGCCCCTAAGCCGTTCCTCCGGCAGACCTTCCCTCTGCTTTATTGATATTCGCCTTCTTTGTTTCTTATATATTATGAGGAAAGTTTCGTTTCATTGTTTTCTTTTCCAAGTCCAATGGGCTTTGCCGCTTGAGCCAGCAAACCAGCGATGGTTACAGCGATAAGCACAATAATTAAGGCGCGAAGCAGGCCGACCGATTCGCCGATAATCCCCAAAAAAGGCGGGCCGACAAGGAATGCCAGATAACCGGCTGTTGATACCGCTCCTACCCTTGCCGCTACTCCACGGGGGTCATCTCCAGCAGCGGACAAGCCTACTGGAAAGCCGAATGCGGCGCCAAGTCCCCAAAGCACAATCCCGACCGTTGCAAAAGCGTAACTATGCCCGAATATAACAATAAGCAGTCCTGCTATAGCGAAAAGTGCGGATCCCCGCAAAATGGCAACTCTGCCGAACCGGTCGAGCAGCATGCCGCCTGCTGCGCGGCCAATCGTCATCGCGGCCACAAATAAGCCAAAAGCGAATGACCCCATGGCTGGCGTAACCTTGTATCCGTCTACCATGACAAGCGGCAGCCAGTCATTTGCAGAGCCTTCCGCAAAAGCCATGCCAAGCACAATGATACCAATCAGAACCGTACGCGGCTCTTTCCATACGGCCATGCGTTCTCTGGCACTCATTGGCGGATCATTCGAATCATTGCCAGTTTCTTTCCCGGTGCCTGCGGGTACCAGCCGCACTAAAAATATCACAGACAACAGGATAACTGTCACGACAAGCCCCATATGAATAGCTACCGGTATACCGGCCTTAATCGCAGCCGATCCTGCAACGGCTCCAAGCAGCGTACCTACGCTGAACGCGGCATGATAACCGGTCAGGAGCGATTTTTGGACAGCTTTCTCAACTGCCGTCCCCTCCACGTTCATTGCCACATCACATATCCCGTTCCCGAAGCCGAAGACAGCCAATCCCAAAAACACAGTGAGGCCGTTAATCAGCCATGAGCCGCCAATACCTACAATGATAAGTCCAATCGTACTGACTGTCAGCCCGGCAGCCATGACAAAACGACCGCCTTTATGCGCTATAAGATGACTGGAACTCAACAGACCGATAATAGAACCCAGGGCCAATCCAAAAATAATCCAGCCCATTTGTGACGTTGTAGCTCCCAGAGCATCCCGAATCGTTGGCGTGCGCGATACCCAGGATGCCATAGAATACCCGGGCAGTGCAAAAAAGAAATAAATAGCGATACGCCATAAATGAATTTGATGACTGTTTAATGCTTGGTTCATACTTGTCCTCCTAAGTCAAAGTGTTAAAAGCGCAACTTTGTAAATCTATTTTATAAAGTGTATTTATTAAGTATGCAGCATTTTTTTTCTTTGTCAAGAAGTCAATCAGCTGAACGGCAAAACGAAACCCCTTGAATCGAATCAAAGGGTTCCGTTTTGGTGAATTATTTGTAAAAGACCGCCTATTGGCGGTCAAATTGCACCTGCATCTCTTGCCGAATAGAACGACGGGTAATTCGGTCGATTATGACTTGCTCGGCTTGGCATCCAGACTGTGCTGCATTGCCCTATTCCAGGTGGACCCAGTCCAGGACGAATAGGCTCGGGGGTCCACGTGGTTTAGAAATGGGCCAGAGTCGGCTCCAATTCTTTGAGCGTCAGCCAGCGCATGCCTGCTTCAAAATCCTGCTGAAATGTCTGCTGCAAAATCACTTCAGGATATGACGGCATGGGCTGCCGAATCTGATAAGTTTCCCATACGGTCTTCCATGTCTCTTCTTCCACCGTGTCCTGATAGATCACTATTTTGTCCGGAGCGAGAACGGCATTGACGGTCTGAATGATTTGACATACCTTACCCGCAAACGTCATTTTGTCCATCCCGCCATTCCAATCCAGATCCATGGGGAGAAACTTGATCTCACCGGCCATGCCGTTTTTTCCTTTGACTATTTTTCCATCCAGATAGATCCCCATCCCTGGTGGGTATTTTGTGGGGAAATAGATGCCAAGCACAATTTGCTCGTCATCCAAATCCTGCTGCGCACAATATCCAATGACGGCAGCATTCACATCATTCTCCACCATCACGGGCAATCCGAATTGGGATTCAATTTCCTCGATCATGCGAACACCCGTCAGCTCCTGATGACTGGTCACGGTAATTTCACCATTGACCGCCTGCCCGGGAATGCCTATACCAATCACTTTAATGGAAGGATACAGTGTGAGGAAGTGACCGATAATTTCATAGAAGTGCTGCCGGTCAAAAACCGGCATTAAGTGTTCTTCTTTTACCAAAATATGATCTTCCAAATTCACGACTGTTACGGAAACAAGCTCCTGTTCTTGTTTCTCCTTGATGTAAATAACGAGCGCAAGACTAAAATCATAATTATAACGATAGGTCAGCGCGGGCCTTCCCCCGTTGGATGGAACGATCTCATCTTCAAATAGCTCTCCAAGATCATGCAGTTCCTTCACAAGGGAATTCACCGTAACTACACTCAGATTAGTCAGTTTGGCCAGCTGTGGTTTGGTTGCTGTTTCAACTCGTTTCATCACCTGGCGTACATTGTTTAAATTGATTTCTTTCATTAGAGTAGCGTTTGCTCTTTTCATAGGTCCACCTCTAATGCAATACTATAACATGACTGAAAGATAGATCAACCAATTAGGCTTGGCTGACCTATCTTTCAGTCGCGCAAATGCGAAATGAAATGAATTATGATTTACAGCGTGGATACATCAATAACGAACCGGTAACGCACATCACTGCGTAGCACCCGCTCATAGGCTTCATCTACCTGGTCGGCATGGATGACCTCGATTTTAGGGGCAATGCCGTGCTCTGCCGAGAAATCGAGCATTTCTTGGGTTTCACGAATCCCGCCTACGAGTGACCCGGCGATGCTGCGGCGACCCATAAGCAAGGAAAACACATTGTAATGATCGGGTGTGCCTGGTGCGCCGACATTGACAAGTGTACCGTCTATGCGAAGGAGCGATAAATAGGCATCAACGTCAAGATTGGCAGATACGGTGTTTAAGATGAGGTCAAAGCGACTGGCTAGTGTTTTGAATGTTTCCGGATCGCTGGTTGCAAAGTAATGATCTGCGCCCAAACTCAGCGCCTCATCCTTCTTATTCATGGAGCGGCTCAGGACCGTTACTTCAGCTCCAAGGGCATGCGCATATTGGATCGCCAGGTGGCCCAGCCCTCCAACCCCCAAAATGGCAACTTTTTTACCGGGACCGGCATTCCAGTGCATCAAGGGAGAATACGTCGTGATCCCTGCACACAGCAGCGGACTCGCTGCGTCCAGTTCCAGAGCGTCAGGAATTCGGACAACAAATCTTTCCGTAACCACAATTTTTTGGCTGTATCCGCCGTAGGTTGGATTACCATCGTAGTCCAGTGAATTATAGGTCTGCACCACGCCTTTTGTACAATACTGTTCCTCACCCTTAAGGCAATATTCACATTCCCCGCAAGAGTTTACAAAACAGCCCACGCCAACGCGATCGCCAACCGCAAATTTTGTAACTTTAGGGCCCACTGCCGTCACGACTCCGGCGATTTCATGGCCGGGAACCATCGGGAAAATCCCCTCCCCCCATTCACCGTATACGCTGTGAATATCGGAATGGCAAATTCCACTAAACTTAATATCGATTAATACGTCGTCCGGCCGCAATTCTCTCCTTTCAATCGTAGTCTTTTCGAATGGCATCTTTGCACCTGAGGCGCTAAGCACGCGTGTTTTGCACATGTTATCTCTACTCCCTTGCTTGAATTTTGCTTGCTTTTACAGCATAAATGTTAAAGTGAACTTGAAGTCAAGGGTGTTTTTTTCTAAGATAAATCAAGTATAATTAAATAGGTTCCGGCTCCACGTCGGTTAACCATGAATATGGGTATTGTTCCACGGGGCAAGCAGTTAGCACCGGTGGACAGATTGTTATTCCACGGATACGGCCTGTTTCACGTTAACATCCAACTGCGAATCCGATACAAACTGCTTCAGCGATTTGACTATTTTCAATGGCTTGAATGTGTTCTTCATAGCCAATATTGTTTGAATTATGTTAAAGTTCACTTTAATGAAAGCGGGGAGAGAAAAACATGCTAAGTATTAAAGAAGTCACTGAGATAACAGGAATAACCGCCTCAACACTTCGGTACTATGAAAGTGAACAGTTGCTTCCTCATGTAAAACGTGATGAAAATGGAAAACGTCTATATGATCAAGAAGATTTAAGCTGGATTGATTTTATTACCGCACTTCGGGCAACAGGAATGCCTATTGCCCAAATTCAGGAGTATGTATCTTTGTATAAAGAGGGAAATCATACAATTTCTGAACGTAAAATGATGATGCTTAACCACAAAAAAGAGATTGAGAAGAAAATAAAAGAACTCTACTATAATATGGATAAAATCAATTATAAATTAGCACTATACGATATTCTTGAGGCTCAAATAAACAATACAACAATTAAATTTTGATAAATTTGCTCCATCAATGCCATCCGCCTGTTCCATAATTTCCCCTTCCAGCAATAACATTTTTATTGAGACATTCATATATTTTAAGACCAAGAGATGAATGTCAATCCGAGAAGAAAAATGCTTCCCAACGACCAATAGGAGTGTGTTGCATTCATGAATCCCATAGAAGCTCTATTTTCAAATTTTTGCCCCGTCGGAAGGGGAAGTCTTAATGCCCTCTAATCAGGACTCGAAAAGGCGGTTAAAAATTGTTCAGGTCATATCTCCCAATGCACAGCCCCTCCCCTCCCATAAAGGAGGAACAGAGAAGGCTGTTTATGAATTGACCGAGGAGCTGGTGCGGCGCGGCCATGATATTACGCTGTTTGCTCCACGTGGCAGCAGAAGCAATGCCAAGCTCATCACCTATCCTGGAAATCTGACTCATGAGGGGCTTGCCGACTTTGTTCTGGATCGCCTTCCCAAGAACGTTGACGTCATTCATGATCATTCCTTCCGCTCATCGCTGGGATTGAGAAAACCGAATTTGCCAACTGTATGTACCATTCACCTCCCGGTAAAGCAGCAGGTTGATCATCCGGTGTATGTGAGCAAGAGAGCGCGGCAGCTTATGGGAAACAACCGCGGATACTGCGTTTACAACGGCATCAATCCTGACGAGTACCAATTTAGTACAGAAAAACATGATTACCTGCTGTTCTTAGGGCGGATCATCCGTAATAAAGGCATATTACAGGCCCTTGATATTGCCGAAAAGACGGGAAAACGTTTAATTATAGCCGGTCCGATCAAAGCCCCCTCTTTTTTTAAGAAAGAGGTTGAACCCCGTATATCGAAGAACCCGAAAATACGCTTTGTTGGGGCAGTGAACGGGAAAGAAAAACAGAAGCTGTTGAAGCATGCCCAGTGCCTTCTGTTTCCAATCTTATGGGAAGAGCCCTTCGGATTCGTCATGGTCGAGGCGATGGCATGCGGCACACCTGTACTCGCTTTGAAAAAAGGGGCGGTGTCCGAGGTGCTGTCCGATTTTCCTCAATTGATATGCAATTCGGTGGATGAAATGATTCAAAAGATTAAACGCCCGGACTACCCGGCGCCTTCGGATCTTCGGAAGCATGTAGTTAACCGATTTACGAACAAGAAAATGACGGAGGAGTATTTGAAAATATACCATGAAGTGATGGCCGAACGAAATGTGACAGCAAAACGGAAATTGACAGAAAAACGGAAAATAACAGCAAAACGAAATGTGGTGGCCAAACGAAAGTTATCGGTAAGGCGAAGTATGAAGGTCAATCGAAAAGTTCCGGTAAGTCGGAAGCTAAGGGCCAGACGGAAGTTATCGAAAAAATTAAGTATGACAGCCAAACGGAAAATACCGGTAAGATGGAAGTTGACGGCAAAGCGGAGGCTAAAAAGATAAATCTGGGCTCTGCTTGCAGTTTGATGAACAAAGTGATGTAAAAAAAGCTGACCGACTGGTCAGCTTTTTTGAATTGTTGTTTTATATGCTGAAGTAGTGGCCCTGTTCAAGATCCGGGATCAGTGCAGGCTGAACTGGACGCCAGCCCAAAAGTTCCTGAGTCCGTGCGCTTGACGTCGGATTGTCGGCTGACGCGAAGGGGCCGAGGAAGCCGAAATGGGCTTCTGCTTCTTCGGGGGAAATGCTGACCACCGGTACGTTCAGGTGGCGGCCGATGACTTCTGCAATGTCGCGGAATGGCACACCCTCATCGCCGACCCCGTGCAGCCGTGATCCTGCAGGCGCGGATTCCACCGCCAACCGGAAGAGACGAGCCGCATCGAGACGATGCACAGCCGGCCAGCGGTTGGAGCCGTCGCCCACATAGGCTGAAACACCCTTGGTGCGGGCGATGTTAATGAGGGTCGGCACGAAGCCCTGATCTCCTACGCCGTGGACGGATGGAGAGAGACGCACAACAGATGACCGCACTCCGCGTTCAGCCAAAGCAATAACCGCGTTCTCCGATGCGCCCCGGGGTATATCGGAGCTGATCAGGACTTCTTCCTTTCCAAGCTGCCCTGGGTGCGACCATGCGAGCATCAATGTTCCTGAGGTGTTTACGAACGGTTTGCCGGTACCATCAAGTACAGCCCCCATTGCCTCCACTGCACGCAGATCGGCTGCGACCCCATTGGCGAAATCAGAGAAGTCATGCTTAAACGCCAAATGAATAACGCCGTCTGCTGCGGCCGCACCGCTGCGGAGGCTGTCGAGATCGTCGAGGTCGCCGCGGTGAACCTGCGCGCCGGCTGCTGTTAAAGTCGCAGCGGCTGAGTCCGAACGGGCAAGGCCGACCACTTGATGCCCTGCTTCGAGCAGTTCTCGGACAACCGCGGTTCCAATGAAGCCTGTTGCTCCTGTTACGAAAATACGCATACCTTTATTTCCTCCTTTAAATTTTCCGGTATAGGATGATTGCTACAGGACAAATTATAATACGGAATATTAACTAAGTAAACCGAATTATATAAAAAAGTTAATTTATTTATTTTTGCAAAGAATGTTTATGTTGTCCGCAGTTTTCGATATAATAGGAATAATGAGTTTTGAAGGAGGCTTCAACCGGTGAGAAAACCCGTAAGTGAAGAAAAATATCTGCTGAAAATTAAACCCGTAATTAGGACAATCAGATTTAGTCAACTTAAAATAGATGAAATCGCAAAATATATGGATATTAGCAAAGTGACACTTTATAAGCATTTTTCATCCAAAGATGAAATCATCGAGAAGGTTGTAGATTACTCTATTAACTTCCTGCAAGATGTTGATGACGTGGTAGAGGATGATTCCCTTTCTTATATCGAACGGTTTCAAAAAACGTTTTTGCAATCCTTAATATGTGTGATTTATTTATCTGATGTATTCCTGCAGGATCTCAAGGAATTTTATCCGCCTCTTTTTGAGAAGCTTGCTGTTGCCCAGCAGAACAGAAACACAAACTTGCAGACTTTTTTTGAAGCCGGGATGGATCAGAACATTTTCAACAGAATGAATTCCGTGCTGTCCATGGTGCAGGATGACGCTGTGCTGCGGCGCATCATGGAACCGGCATTTTCTATTCAATATGATGTGACCTTGAAACAGGCCATTTTCGATTATTACCAAATGAAACAGTATCAATTGCTTAAACCGGAATATCTGGATACTGTGGACGATTCCGTTGTTGAACAAAATATCGTCAGAATTCTGCAAACGATCCTCTAAACATAAGATGGGTCAGCCAATTAAGTTTGGCTGACCCATCTTTCATTTGAGCAAATGTGTTTGAAATCTGAATGAATCAAATAACGCCCTGTGCAATCATGGCATCCGCCACTTTTGTGAAACCGGCAATGTTGGCCCCCACGACCAGATTGCCGGGATGGCCATACTCAGCCGCTGCATTTACGGACGATGTGTAAATGTTTTTCATAATCTCATGGAGCTTCGCATCCACTTCTTCAAAGGTCCAGGAGTATCTCATGCTGTTTTGTGCCATTTCAAGGGCGGAAACAGCGACCCCTCCCGCATTTGCGGCTTTGGCGGGCCCAAACAGTACATTCGCTTTGTGAAATACCTCAATGGCCTCAAGAGTGGAAGGCATATTGGCCCCTTCCCCGATAGCATTGACACCGTTCTCGACCAATGTGTTTGCTGTCTGCTCATCAATTTCATTTTGTGTGGCACACGGGAGTGCGATATCACACGGGATGGACCAGATATTTTCACAGCCTTCTACATAAACAGCATCCGGATGCTCTTTCACATATTCACTGATCCGTGTTCTTTCCACTTCTTTCAAACGTTTGACCGTGTCGAATTTGATCCCGTCCGGATCATAGACATAACCGTTCGAATCACTGCATGCCAGTACTTTAGCGCCCAGCTGTGTGGCTTTCTGAATGGCATACATGGCAACATTGCCGGAACCGGAGATGACAACCGTACTTCCCTCAAAATGCAGACCTTTGGATTTTAGCATTTCGTTTACAAAATAAACAGTACCATAACCGGTAGCCTCCGTACGGCCAAGACTGCCGCCATAACCGATTCCCTTGCCAGTCAGCACACCGGCTTCATTGCCGCCGCGAATTCGTTTATATTGACCAAACATATAACCGATCTCACGGGCTCCGACACCGATATCGCCTGCAGGCACGTCGGTATCAGGGCCGATATATTTGTACAGTTCCGTCATGAAGCTCTGGGTAAACCGCATAATTTCACCGTCTGATTTACCTTTCGGGTCAAAATCGGAACCGCCCTTCCCTCCGCCGATCGGTTGGCCTGTAAGCGCGTTTTTGAAAATCTGTTCAAATCCGAGGAACTTGATAATACTTGCGTTTACGGAAGGATGGAATCTCAGCCCGCCTTTGTAGGGTCCGAGAACGCTGTTAAACTGCACGCGGAAACCGCGATTTACTTGCACATCGCCCTCATCATTTACCCAAGGTACCCGGAAGGTGATCAATCTCTCCGGCTCGACGATTCTCTCCAAAATACCATGCTGCATATACTTCGGATGTTTGGCAATAACCGGAACCAGCGATTCAAGAATCTCTTTAACCGCCTGGTGAAACTCGTTCTCGTGAGGATTTCGTTTGACTACAGCTTCATATACACTCTGGATATACTTGTTTGCTGTTACTTCTGCTTGCTGCAATGTTGAACTATGGGCCACGATCTTCATCCACCTTCGTCATCAAATTATAAAATTCCAAACTGAATCCAAACCATTCATCACTATTTAGTTCAACATATTAATTGAAATGCCAACGGATTGGCAACTATTATTTACAATGCATGTTAAGTTTTTATTTTTTCAGGGTGATAAAACTTATTTATTGGGTTGATTTATGTAGACACAAAAAAAGCCCGTTAATTGGGCTTTTGGCTGGAGGTTAATTTTCCTGTGGAATATCCACAATGCCTCCCTTGCTATCAACTGTTCCAAACTCAGAAAGCTCACCGCTTTTGTTAATCAACCGGTAAGAAACACTTCCGACCGGGGCTGCATAGATGAATTCGGCGAACGTTGTTCCGGACACGTCAGGCTGTGCGCCAACTTCTTTCGAGAATGTATATTTGATGAAGAATATATTGCTTTGGTTCTGTTGTTTCGACACATCCATTTTCCCTTGCCACAAAAGCTCGGCATGTCCACCCGTTACTTTATAGTAATTTACAAGATCGTTATCCCGTATAAAAAAAGAATTTGTTTCGTTCCTCGGAAAGTAATAGTAGGTATTCTGAGATTCCAGATATGTCAGTTCAAGTTCTGCGGGCAGTCGGGAGACACGCGGCAGCTGTAATACAGCATTACGAGCCACGGATAATGAAGCATTTTTTGTTCTTTGCAGCACTTCATCCGTTGTTTTACCGATATAGACCGTTCGGGTTGATGGATTCCATACCAGCTCCGCATCAAATGCCTGGGAAACAGCCCGCAGAGGTATCATGGTTTTTCCTTCTTTATCAAGAAAAGGAGCGCTTTCAATGGTTTGGTTCTTACCGTTTACGCTGATCTGTTTACTTCCGATCGTTAGAACCGCTTTTGCATCTTCACCGGCAATCGTAACCTGCTTTGTGTTTTTGTTGTACTGGAATTGATACTCTCCCAAATTTTTCAGATCGGTTAAAGTAATGAAGGTCAGGCCATGGCGGACCACTACGCCGTTATAGGCCTGGTAGTTATTCACGTACACTTTCACCGGTTCAGAGCTTTGTGCATCCATACTGCCAGGCATTAGAGTAAAAGCGATACTTGCAGCAAGGATGGATGCTGCAAGCAATTTCGGAATTATTTTCATCGATACAATCCTCCCGTCAATGTAAGATCATTTTACATTAGTAAATCAGTGTTGTATATTCAGGCTCACAAATATCTCGCAATGACTCGAACCAGCTTGGCCGGGAACTCCCTCAGATTCGTAATATCCAAAAATCGTTCATTCCCATAAATTCGCTGAATGACTTCTTTGTCCTGACCGATTGCAGCAGCCAAAAACGTAATTCCTTTCCGTTCATACTCCGCAATGGTTTGCTGCATGTCCTGGGCAGCGTAATTTCCGGTATAATCGTCCATCGCTTTCGGTTGACCGTCGCTTAAGCTGATCAACAGCTTTGTCTCTTGGGGAGCAGCCGCTAGCTTCTCTCCCATGATTCTGAGTGCCATGCCGTCCCGGTTATTGCTTCTTGCACGAATGCCCATTAGCCTGAACCGATCATGGGAGTCCGCTTTATTGAAATCCGCATAAGCAAATAGCGACATTTGCTCCATCTTGGATACATTGGCTGTATCACCGTAGATCAAGATGGGAATATGACAAATTTGACAAAATTCATATACCGCGATCACCGCCCGCTTGGCTGCCTCCAGTCTCCCGAATGCAGCCATCGATGCGGATTCATCAATTCGCAGGCCGACTACCAAGGAAGGTGATTCCGTCGGAGGCCGTTTCTTGGCAAAATACCTGTAATCCCCGTAAGCCACGCTTTCTGCTTGAAACTTGGTGCCATAATAATGATTTCTCGCAAATTCAGTTGAAACCTCATGCTCCAGCAGCGGGAGCGTTTTTCTGGCAATTTCCCGTACGACAGGCATGAGCTCTTTGCTTAGGGAGATATATTCCTGCTGATATGCAGGAGTGTAATCCGGACGATGAATAATAAGCTTGACACCCTTATGAATCGACTCTGATACGATCTCCCGCGCATCTCGATTCAGCTTTTTCCGGAATTCGCGTTCTTTTTGCTTCGCATCCTCTGACATGGGTTCAGGATTCGCCTGATGAACCCTGGGCGAACCATTCTCCCCCAGCTCCGAGCTTTCCAGCGAACCGGAATCGTCGAGAGCACTGTCAGACGAGCTTTCATCGCTATCAGCGGACTTTTTAAATGCAATGCCTGTCTCTTCTTCATTGGGATCGGGCTCATAACCGGAATCATCAATATTTCCCCATGTCCTCATTTCCGCTGTATCTAAAACTCGTTTTTTTTTAACCCGTTCTCAACTTCATCGATTTTCTCCAACAGACCATGGGCTTTAAGCGCATCTTCAAGTATTTTAATTTCCTCTGCATCGGTCGTAATCTTGTAAATGACCTTATAATACAAAGATTCAATACCTGAAGCACCTCCGTCAAATGCGTCTACCCAGTAGAAGTAAGAGCGCGTGCCTGCCACTCCTTTAATTGCATTGGCACGGGCTGTTTTGTCCAGGATCATAATCGTCTCTGCAAAAACATCCAAAACCTGCTCATTCGTGCAGCCGGTTTTAGCACGTGCGCGTTCGATCATCACTTCTTTGGTCGGCAGATCCATCTTTTCCGAATGCTGCACTCTGTCACGCAGCGCTTCATTTAGCGGTCTGGCTCCCGCATAACTGCGGTTTGTTGTAATGACCGTGATAAAATCCGGGTGTCTGCGTATGACCTCTGTAGGGAGGTTGAGGCTGCCGTCCAGCTCCAAGGCCGAATTTAGCGCCATTAACACCGCGGCATCGCGAATAACGTTTGGCTCCTGGATTTCCAGAAGATAACCTTTCTGAAAAGCTCTGACGATCTCTGACGGATAAAAGCGATACTCAGCAGCTTCACTCTCGGCATTTTCCGCTGCGTTCTCCAGTAATTGCTTCATCTTTAGAGCGGCAGCTTCCCGAGTCACTCCCAGAACATCCATGATGACTTCCGTTGCACTTTGAAAACCATCGCTTTCATACAATGCTTGCAAAACGTTTTGATCCTCAGCGTCCATCTTCTCTAATCCTTCAGAGGAAACAACCGGTAAAATGGCACCAATAATATCTGATTTATCCATATCGGCAAAACAGGTTACTTTTGTGTAGGGAAGCCCGAAATTAGCGGACAATGCTTTGGCAAGCTGGGTTTTACCGGAGCCGGCGTCACCCTCCAGCAAAATATTGGCGATTTTCATTTCCCCGCGATTCCAGCTTCGCTTGATTTCTTTGCAAATGCGGTGTTCTTCTTCACTGATCTTATGAGATAAAGGTTTTTTCCATATCATTTCTATTTCTGCATCAGTCAATTCCCTATCGGGTGACAAAATATATTCCTGATTATTCACGGCTATTCCCCTTTCAACTCATATTTCTCTTTCTGTCCATTTAAAATCAAGATATAACATTCAGTAAGCCAATAAATTAGTAATTTACTAAATTACTAGTTCATAATAGCTTATAGCTTTTTATTCGTCAATCCGATTTGCCATCCATTTTTTAGATAAGGGAGATGCTCGTTGTATAAAGATCGCTTGCAAGGTTGCCTGTGATTTTCTAAAGGGACAGACATCTTAAGAAATAATAAAACCAGCGGCGTAAGACTGCCGCTGGTTTTATTATGCTATCATTTTCTTTAGCCCTAATACCCCATATCCTTCAAAATTGCTGATAACGTACGCAGCCGCTCACCGATCATTTCGCTGTCATCGCTTAAAGCCTGGTTGAACAGTTGGATGTCTTCATTGATTCTGTCATTGTCCGTGCATACGGCTACAGTCATGGCATCCCCCTGCAATCCAATTCGGTCGATGACCGGATTCTGCGGATCATATAAATGCTCGTACCTGTATGCTTCTCGAAAATGCTCCATAGACCTGCAGATAAGGATTGCCAAATCCAAAACGCGGTGAAGAGGCAGTTCCTCCGACTGTCGGGACCATTTTTCCCCTGTGTATCTCCATACTTTGGCGGAGATATCGACCTTTCCTCTATCGTTCCACTGAGCCAATCCCAGAGAAATACCTTTCGCATCCGTGTTATTAGAGAGCCTGCCGTCTACTTGCTCATAGTTTTCCGAGACGATAACAGGTTTATGCTTCAAAGTAGTTGGTATTTTCATTTTTTCTCCTTCTTTCCGTATACTAATTTAGTTATTTACTAATTTAGTAATTTGATAATATCTTATAATTTATTATTCGTCAATCCGTTATTGTCCAACCATTTTGAAATTAGGCAGCTGCAACGAAACTTGTTCACAGCTTATAACGATTGGGTCGCGGATATAGACTTAAAAAATAAACAAGCCGCGAAAAATGCGGCTTGTTTAAGGGGACTTAGCAGGCCTACGCTTTCTCCTAAGGCTGGTGCTTCCTGGCTTTCTCTTGCAAAATGGTACGCAGCTCTTTAATCTCCTCCTCTGTTATCGACTGCTCCTCGAAAAACTGAACGAGCATCGATTTCATTGTCCCGCCATAAATTCGGTTGAGAAAAGACTTCGCCTCGGCGATCTGACATTCGTTTTGCGTGTACAGCGGAATGAAGGTATATACCTTATAACTCTGATTGACGCTAACCACCTCTTTTTTGACCAGCCGATCCAATAGCGTGCGAATTGTTTTTGGCTTCCAATCCGTTTTTTCCTGTAAAGCGTGAGTAACCTCGTTGGCTGTTCGCGGAGCCTTTTCCCACAGCACGTTCATGACTTCCCATTCCGCTTCCGAAATTCGCGGCACCTGGTGAGACATCTCCATCACTTCCCATCTCCATAAATACCCTTATCCTGTAAAATCTTTAGTGTAATATCCGCCGCCGTACTTCCGTTTGAGCGATCCGCATTTTGGATGTTCGCTGCAAAGAAGTAGGTGTTCCCATGGCTCTCTACAAACCCGATAAACCAGCCGTTCGTATTTTTATGATTTACAGCGCCTGTACCTGTCTTGCCGTAAAGAACCGCGTCCCCCTCTTCTTCCAGCTTGATCGCATTCTTCACGGTCTGAACATGTTCTTCCCCGAATCCGAATTGATTTGTGTACATGGCCTTCAGCAATTGCACCTGTTCGACCGGAGATATTTGTAACGAAGAAGATTCCAGCCAATACGTTCCCGGCCCGCTGGAAATATCGGCGTTCCCGTAATGAATTTGTTTTATATATGCCTGAAAAACGCTGCGGTCAAGCTTGCTCTCCATCGTCTGGAAATACCAATTGACCGAGCTCTTCATCGCTGTACGCAAATCTTGATCCTTGTTCCACTCCTTATATGGATAAGTTTGGCCGTTCCATGCGATCGTCGAATTTTCGTCCGAAATAACACCTGCCTCCAGACCGATCAAAGCGCTGTAAATTTTGTATGTGGAAGCAGGCGGCACCCTCCATGTGCTTTTCCGTTCATTGTAGATGTGATATTGATCAGCTTGCATGTCGTATAATACAAAGGCTCCTTCATAACCGGAAAAATAATTGCCCAGATCCTCATAGACGGTGTGCTCTCCGTTAAAGGAATAACGTTGATCGCCGTCGCGGGCCAGCGCAGAAACGACCGGAATCTGACTTGCAACCAGGACGCCTGCAAACAGGACTACAGCAATGCTCTTGATTTTCAGCCCTTTTGATTCAGGGCGAAAGCCCGCAATCGTTTCGATGCGTTTTTTGAGTTGGCTGGCTGGGCTGACAAGCTGACTTGCAAGGGAGTAATTCGCAGGCCGTGACGCTCTGTCCGCAAAATTGATAATCGTATGGCCATATTCAACATGGCAGCGGTCATCCAGCAATTGCAGTACAGCGATATCGCAGGCGATCTCACGATCCAGCCTCATTCTTCCAAATGCGACCCAAACAAGAGGGTTAAACCAGTAGATCATTTGAAACGCCACAATTGCATAATTTGTGATGTTATCTTTGCTTTTCAAGTGACTCAATTCGTGCAGGAAAATATATTTGATTTCATCCAAAGAAAGCCAGTCCGAAAATCCGGCCGGAAACACAAAATACGGCTTGAACAAACCGGCCATCATCGGCGATTTGACTAACGGTGATTCCAGAACACCCACATTTTTATCGATGCCCAGCTGCTCCTTGCACTGCTCGAACAATTCTAAAACCTCTTGATTTGTTACCTGCTGGGAGCTGGTCTTCAAATCTTTGATTTTAAGCCAGGAGTGTAGTGTCACCATAGCAAAAGCGAAGCCCCCGGCTATCCAAACACCGGCTGTTATGGTCTGAAGAAACGGCGGAGCGGTCCGATTTACGGAAACCGTAAAGTCCTGCAGCCAATTTGTATTTGCGGTCACCAGATCTCCCGAATCGTTAACAGCGACACCTGTTCCATTGGGCAAAATGCCATCCAGGCCGGAAAAATACGTTCCGAAATGGAAAAAATGAACCGGTAGCAGAGGAACCGTTAATGCAGCGATCAGTACAAACCATATTTTATAGTGCCACTTCACAGTCAACTGCTTACGGAAGACAGTTTTGATCAGCATAATTCCGGCGGCGGAAATAGAAGAAACGATGAAGCTTGTAATCAACAGGGAAAAAAACATGCTGCTCCTCCCCTCCTTCCATCTTGTACAACCTCTTCTGAAGAATGACTACGTATGTAATCTGTTTTCAATACTACATTTGTAATCTATGAGTGTCAAATTTCAATGCCAACTTAGGTTTGGCGACGCAAAAGCCCCGCTCCAAGTTTGAGGGGGCAAAGTGAATATGCAGGAAGTTCCTTGTTAATTCGCTGGTTCAGTGACCTTTTCTTTTGTACGGTTTGTGCGAAAATTTCCCGACAGGTACAATCCCAGAAGCACAATAACGGTAGCTATGACGGCATACCAGGTGATGGGCTCACCCAGTATGATGGCAGCCAGAATATAACCTGTGACAGGATTCAAAAGCAGCCAGTTATTCGCTCTGACGGCATCCTGCTTCAGCAAATAAAACCAGAGCCCCATACTGAAAATCGAGAGACCGAAAACTGACCAAAGAAGAAATACTGCAAGATGAAGATCCAGACGGACCGGTGTTCCCGACTCCAAGAACAAAGTTGGGATCAACAGAAAAATGCCGCCGATGAACCCCTGCCACGCGTTTATTACAAGATTGGGCAGTTGCAGGTTGGCCTTTTTGTAAATCAGACTTCCGACAGCCATGGAGATCATTCCAAAGGTAAGGAACAAAATACCGGCTAGCGTGGCGTGACTATTTGCCAATGACGGGTAGGTCGCAATGAAAAGTCCGATGACGGACACCGCCATACCGAGCCATTCTTTCGCTCGAATATGTGTGCCCATAAAAAATAAGGAAAAAAGAGCAAACACAAAAGGACTTATGGGGAGAAAGAGATTGAAAATCCCGGCGGAAATCGTTCGAATGGATAAGCTGCCGAGACCCAGGAACAACGTGGTGTTCAATAAACCGAGCAAAAACAACATTTTCCATTCCCTTTTGTTAGGCAGGGGATATTTGCTCTTATTAAATCCGTAAATAAAAATCAGCAGCAGCAGCCCGGCGATAAGCAGACGCATGGTTACTAAAGTTAATGGAGGCGCCGACAGCAAGCCGATTTTCATTATAATAGCTCCTGATGAATATAACACAGTAAAAAGTAAACCGATTAACAATCCTTTCAAATTCATAACTTTGTACCCTTCTCTCTCTTAGTAGTTGTATTCCCCACTCCCAAATGGATGGTGTTGGTTACGGATTGATATTATAATGTATATTAAATTCTGAAAAGTACGCAGAATTTTATTATATAGTATTAAAAATAGAACTATTGGAGGAATAAAGGCCGTGGGCAACCGAGAGAATAAGAACGATTTAATTTCGGATATGGAAGGACGCGGATGTCCAATTGAAACTACATTGGATGTGATCGGTGGGAAGTGGAAAGGAATGCTTCTGTATCATCTGATCGACGGTCCGCGAAGATTTAATGAATTTCGCCGTCTCTATCCGAAAATTACGCAATTTATGCTCACTCTGCAGCTCCGTGAGCTTGAACGGGATGGTATTATTCTTCGAGAGGTTTATAAACAGGTGCCGCCTAAAGTGGAATATTCGCTGACTGAATTTGGCAGAACGTTGGAACCGGTCATTTTGTCGATGAGGAATTGGGGAGAAACTTATCAAAATACTGTTGAAGATATTCGATTACAATCGCAGCAGTCGGAAGAAGCTGAACACAATAACCAGGGCTAAAGCTGACTTCTTGTCCTTTGGCCAGCCCTTCCCGCCCGTTATGGCAAAAGGGTCAAGTTCTTGCCTCGAGAAAGGTTAAGAACTTGACCCAACAAAAAGACGAAATATTCGTTTTATGAATCGATTGTTGCGACCACTTTACCCGTAATTTTCCTCTCTTTTAGTTTAAGCAAGTATTCCGGAATTTCTTCCATAGAGATCATTGTAATGAATGGAGGGACAATTTTCTTCTCTACCAGTAATTTGGCAAAATCATCTCCAATTTCGGATAAACTGGATTGTGCTTTATAATCCCCTTCTGTATGGGCTGCCCCAAGCGCAATCTCATGCAGGGACAGGCCCTTTTCATAAAATCGAAGTCGATTGAAGTCAGGAAAGCCAGCCGTGACTGCGATTTCCCCGCCAAAGGCAAGCACATCAATATCCTTGGCAGCACTATCTGAACTTATTGTGTTCAGTATGTAATCAACACCTCTTTCGTTTGTCAGCTTCGAAAGGACCGAATATACGTCTTCTTTTGTATAATCAATTGCCTCATCCGCACCAAGATTTTTTACGTATTCCATGTCTTTTCCCCGGCAAGTAGCGTATACCGTTACCCCGCATAATTTGGCCAACTGAATGGCATAGCCGCCTACACCACCTGCGCCTCCGTGGATCAGTATGGTCTTTCCTGCTTTTGGTCTGAGTTTTTGCACGATGGCCTGATACGCTGTAAAGCCCGCCCCTGGAGTTGCGGCGGCCACCTCGTAAGAAATTGAATCTGGCAGCTTGCTTGCTGTATGAGCTGTTGTACAGGCGTATTCGGCAAATCCTCCATCCAGATTTGTTATACTGCGGAGATAGTATACACGATCTCCAATCTTGAAATTGTCCACCCCGCTTCCAACCGCATCCACAACGCCCGCGACATCTAATCCAAGCACCCGTTTCTTTTCACTCGTCAGACCTGTATACGTTGCAACTTGATAATCCGAGGGGTTTAAACCGGCTGCAAATACTTTTACCCTGATTTCATTATCTTTTGGGATGGGTTTCTCCCTATCCTGTATGATCGTTAGACTTTCTATTTTACCTGGTTCCTGTAACACAAGTGCTTTCATAAAGTATTACCTCCATCTTATATCGTTTTCAATTCCTGAACTAAAAGCTTATTTGACATTAAAATTCTGAAGAAATAGAATACATATGTATTGCCGTTACAATTGTAACATCCATGTTTTTTAAGGGTCAATTAGATCGGGGATGGACTGAACAAAACCGGAGGGATTGTAATGTCTGAGCATAAAACAACAGAATTACAGCGTTTAGAAGTTTTGCGTTTGAATAATATAGAATCAAACCGTATGACTAAAATGTGTATTGAAACGGCTTTGATTTCATTAATGAAGGATAGATCCTTCCAAGAGATATCAATTACAGACATCGTAAAACGCGCCGGTGTGTCCAGGACTGCGTACTACCGCAATTACAACTCCAAGGAAGATATCCTGCGAAGCATGATGAAAGAAATCGTGGATAAAGTCACGGATTCCATGAATCTGCATTTTCCAATAAAAAACAGTTTTGAATACTGGTATGTCTTATTCCAAACAATTGAGCAGCATGCGGATAGTTTAAAAATTCTTCTGATGGCCAATTTCGGTGATACCATACTAAGCGAATTCCACAAAATCATGAAGTTTTCTTTAACCGATAATAGTGATTTGGAAAACTACAAATCTTACTTTTGGAGCGGTGCCATATACAGTGTAATGGTAAGTTGGATTCGGGAGGGGATGCAGCAGTCGGTAGCAGAAATGGCGAATATTTGTTATCAAATCATAGACGGCATGGATGAGGACTGCAGCGGTGCTCAAAAAGAATAGGTTGAGTTTCACATCCAGGAGTGGATGGACAAAAATTTTATAGACCATTACATAAAAATTGATATAATAAATTGATTGTTCACGATGAAAATACGTCAAGTCAACTGAGGGGGAGTTTAAAAGGAATGGCTGAGAAAAAGGTCACCTGGCTGGAGCTATTTTATGATCTTCTGTTTGTAGCAGCAGTCTCAAAAGCAACACATGTCTTATTGCATGCAGAGCATGGAATCATTCCCATGGAATATTTGTTTAAATTTGTTTTGATTTTTGTTCCGATCTGGTGGGGATGGGTAGGACAAACGCTCTTTATCAACAGATTCGGACAGGATATTTTCATTCAGAGAGTATTAATCATCCTGCAGCTGTTTTTTGTTTTAATTATGACAGCGAGTCTATCCCCTGATTTTGATCAATACTATATCCCCTTCTTTATTGGATATATAGGCTCAAGAGCACTGACAGCCAT
This sequence comes from Paenibacillus jiangxiensis, assembly GCF_046098255.1. Lineage (NCBI taxonomy): Bacteria > Bacillati > Bacillota > Bacilli > Caryophanales > Paenibacillaceae > Paenibacillus > Paenibacillus jiangxiensis. The sequence goes on along the minus strand of NZ_JBJURI010000004.1, from coordinate 189,972 downwards.
CCAATATTTTTGGGCACATCGAGCAAAAGCCGCTCATCAACAAGTGACGGCTTCCTTTTTGGGCAAGCACTTTTTGTTCGGAATCTTGATATCCACCTTTTCACTTTTCTTTGACTCCTGGATCCGGTATGCCATTTTGTATTTGGGAATTGCCGTAGACATTGTACTTCCCTTGATTGGACGCCGGCATCTGGTGAAAACACCAATCAATACGCATCACTTATTTGAACGTTTTGCCCTATTTACCCTCATTCTTTTAGGTGAATCCGTCATCAGCATCCTTGCTGTGCTGCAGTTTAATAACTGGAATTTGTCATCTGTTTTGTTTATCGTATTTACAGCTCTGCTAATCATTGCAATGTGGTGGCAGTATTTTGACAATATAGAAACCAAGGTAAGCAAAGACATACAAACTGCTGGGCAAATGATCATTTATGGTCACCTGTTCGTCTATTTATCCCTGAGCATGATCGCTGCTTCCATTCAATTACTTTATCTAGAGCAGCTGGATTATTCATTTATGCTGATTTTTGTATTTGGATCTGTGCTGCTGTACTTTCTCTCTACATCTTTGGTGTTTCACCGGTACAGGCACAAACATCTGCGGCTCAAACCCTATCACTGGGCGGTATTCGTTGGAGTCATCGCTTGTTTTATCACGTTTGATTTGATTTATCATGTGCCCAATTATGTAATCGTTGGAGAAATCATGGTGTTCTTTGTCGCGTACGCGAAGTTAACAGCATAATGAGTTGATAAACCATCCAGGAATGTTCATATTCCCAGGATGGTTTTGTTTTTCTTACTTTTAGCCTTCTGTCAAATCAGCCCTCAAATCACTTGCCACTTCAATCATTTTGGGGATGACCGCTTCGTCGTAAATGGCTACATACAGATCCCCCATATAATGTCGAAAAGGAATTTTCATATCTCCGTAGCTCCACATGAAAAAGTCTCCATCGATGGACATTGTGCTAGTAGGCCCTGACACTGTATACACCGTTGAGTATGTAAAATCAGGCTTGGATGCAAAGTAATCCTTGCACTCTTCCAAAGTTATGGTTTGTTCCACTGAATTTTCCTGAAATGTCCTGGTGATGCGAAACCGCTGGCTCATTGAGACTCCTCCAATATGAAATTTGTTATATGTTTTCCCTGCACGTCATAATACTTGATTAAGTATTGGATTTGTGTCTATTATTAAAAAAAAGTGCTGAAAACATGCAGCTAAATAAGCTAAAGTCCATTGTACACTATTTCAGGAAAGTTTGGTGTTATCGCGATGCCTAAAGTGGATCGAAGAATTCTTAAAACGCAAGAAGCATTAAAGAAAGCCGTCATCGAACTGATGACCGAAAAAAGCTTTGATGAGATCACCATACAGGACCTTTCCGACCGCGCCAATGTAAGCCGGGGAACCATTTATCTACATTATCAAGATAAATATGATTTGCTGGATAAGCTGATTGAAGCCCATATGAATGAGCTCAGGGAAATATGCTTGTCCTCGGCGGATTTAGAGTATGTTGAAGCTGAGCTCTTGTGGTTTGAATATTTTGAACGGCATTATTTGTTCTTTTCAACGATGCTGGCCAGCAAAGGCGCCCCCTTTTTTCGGACCCGGTTCCTTGAGCTTGTTGTCAGTGTCCTTCATGAAGAAAGCTGCCAAACGGAAGGCAGAAATGAAGAGTTTCATTCAGATCTTGTTATAGAGTTTTTCGCCTCTGCGATTGTGGGAATCGTGGAATGGTGGTTCAAGAATGAAAAGCCTTATTCTCCCCAGGTTATGGCTGAACAGGTAGGCAAGCTTCTGGAGCGAAATCTCTAATAACAATTCAAAAAAGGATCAGCCATTGTTTGGCTGACCCATCTTTTTGACTTTGAACTCATTCATTACTGGCTTTGGCCTCGCTTGTTTGCGCCAGCTTTTCCTCCACCAGTTTCATTGGGGTTACATCATTTCCTTCAGGATCGACGACGGATACGCTTAACAGGGTATTTTTAAATTGCCCCCGAATGATCTGTAAATAATCCTGCCGCAGCACAGCTTGTTCGGACTTCTCGTGTTCAGTCAGCCCTTCCCCACGCTGTTTTCTGCTCAGCTCATTGATTCTATCGAGTATTTGGATCATGGTAATGCCCCTCTTTCATAGTAATGTAGAATGCGGAAAATGTTTTATGTTTAATTATCTTGATATAAAGATATATGTTTTTCATCCAAATGTCAATAGATAAAAAGCAGCTCCCATGATTACATCTATTACACTATCGCACAACAATGTGCGTTCTTGTGAGGGCATCGGGATTGAATTATGATTGGTTCCACGGCAAGAACGTTATTGGGAATCTTCCCTATAGCCGATTTATATTAAAGGAGCTGGATTTAATGAACCACAGCATAAAAAAAGAAGACATATTGGCAGCCTTCGAATTTAGACATGCCACCAAAGAATTTGATCCGACAAAGAAGATTTTTGCCGAGGATTTTGATTTCATTCTGGAAACGGCTCGGCTCTCTCCAAGCTCGGTCGGCCTTGAGCCTTGGAAGTTTGTTGTTGTTCAGAATGCGGATTTGCGCGAGAAGCTGCGCACCGTGAGCTGGGGGGCACAAGGGCATATGCCTACAGCCAGCCATGTCGTATTAATTTTGGCGCGTAAAGATGCAAGCTATAAGTCCGACTACTTCTGGCAGCAATTGACCGAGGTCAAGCAAATCCCTGCGGAGAACGTAAAAAACATGATGGGCCGCTACCAGTCGTTCCAGGAAGAGGATTTCAAGCTGATGGAGTCGGAACGCGCGCTGTTTGATTGGGCTTCGAAGCAAACCTACATTGCTCTCGGCAACATGATGACCAGTGCCGCCCTCATCGGCATTGACTCCTGCCCGATCGAAGGCTTCGATAGAGACGCTGTGGACGCCATTTTACGCGAAGAAGGACTGCTGGAAAACGATCAGTACGGAATCAGCATGATGGCTGCGTTCGGATACCGTGTCAAAGCTCCGCGTCCTAAGACAAGAAGAGAAGCGGCTGACGTGATCCGCTGGGTTGAATAAGAAACATTGGAACGCTGGTCCGGGTAAAAAGGTAGCCATTCTCGGAATGGGAGGGCTAGGCCATGTAGCGATCCAATTTGCCCACGCTCTGGGCGCTGAGGTAACAGTCTTGAGCCGTTTTCCTTGCTCATGGGTCGCCGCAGCCTTGCGGGCTCACTTGTTGGCGGTATCCGTGAAACACAGGAAATGCTCGATTTTGCAGCGGAGCACGGAATTGCCCCTAAAATCGAGGTCATCAGCGCGGACCAGGTAGACGAAGCATACGAGCGTGTACTGCGCAGCGATGTCCGTTATCGCTTTGTCATTGATATCTCTACTTTGTAAGACAGACAAGTAAAAAATATCAAGCTTCCAGCGCGCACCGATTTTCTATTGGTGCGCGCTGTTTGATTCTACCTGCTTTCTTTTTTTAATCTTTGGCCGTGTTAATTCGAAGCTGTGGTTCACCATTTCATGAATTTCCTGCTCCGGGAGTTCGCCATCCAGGATAAGAGTATTCCAATGCTCTTTGTTCATATGGTATCCGGGCGTCACTTCTTTAAAAAGGGTGCGCAGAAAATCAGCACGGCTGGGTTCGCATTTAAGGTTGACACATAGGTGGCCGTTATGATGAAAGATCAGCGCAAATATTTTCTTATTTCCTTTGTGACGCATTACAGTCCAATCTTCCCCAAAAGGGTGGTCTTCATAAGAGCTTGGATATGACAGACAGTACTCAATGATTTCATCTTTAGTCATCGTACGCCTCCGCAGATCGAAAAATGTCGTTGTTTCTTTTATGATAGCACATATGTTCGCCACACAACAATTACCCTCGCTTAACAATACAAGCACTCTCGTTTTACAAAACTCATATATGATCATATTGTAATATACTCTACGCATTGGAGTGTGAGGTTTGTGAAAAAGCGTGCTGTTCATGTTAAAAAAGCAATCCTTTCTATTGCGGCTGTTGGAGTTATTGGCTCTCCCCTTTTTGCCGCCAACGATCCTCACGTATCTGCTGCAACCACGAGCAACCAGAAATCCGCCTATCCGAAAAATGTCATCCTGTTTATTGGCGACGGGATGGGACAAGCCACCCGAGATGCGGTCACGCTGGCTACGGTCGGCAAATCCGGCAATCTGGAAATGGACAACATGCCTGTCATCGGACTTGTCAGCACGGATTCAGGCGATAACCTGGTGACGGATTCCGCGGCGGCGGCCAGTGCCATTGCCACTGGAGTCAAAACGTATAACGGCGCGATTGGCATGGATATGAAGAAAAAGCCGGTCACCACGATTATGGAGCAGGCCAAGAAAGCAGGTCTTTCCACCGGTATCGTCACGACGAGCCAGGTGACGGATGCAACGGGTGCGGCGTTTGGCGCCCATGTAGAGAACCGCTCGGCCCAAAGTGATATTGCCAAGCAGTATTTGGAAAAAAGTAAAGTGGACGTCATTCTCGGCGGCGGTGAAGATTTCTGGTATCCAAAAGGAACACCTGGAGCCCACAAAGATGCCCCGGCTGAAGATCCTGAAGAAGCAAGCAAAGGCACCCAGGGCAATCTGGTTGAGAAGGCTAAAAAGCTGGGTTATAAATATGTAACCAACAGCACTGAAATGAAATCCGCTTCCGGCAGCAAGTTGCTCGGCCTGTTCGCTAATGAGGAGATGTTTCAGGCGCATAATGAGCTGGGCAATTCCTATAAACCGACAGTCCCACTGCCTGACATGACAGCAAAAGCAATCGATGTGCTCTCCAAAAATAAAAAAGGCTTCTTCCTGGTGGTCGAGGAAGAAGGCACGGATGAGATGGCACATGACAATGAAGGCGAATTAACGATCAAAGCCGGCCAGCAGCTCGATAAAGCCGTGAAGGTGGCCAAGGACTATGCCAAGTCCCACCCGGACACGCTTGTTCTTGTGACGGCAGATCATGAAACCGGCGGCATGGCGATTGAAGGCGAGGACGACGAGGATGAATCCGGTGACGGTATGTCCAAGGAGGACGGCCCGTTTACCATCCATGGTTCTAATGAAAAATTTTACATCGACTGGACTACCGGCGGCCATACAGCGATCAATGTGCCACTGACGGCCATGGGACCCGGATCCGAGAAATTTGCAGGCAGTTATCCGAATACCGCCATTCACGATAAACTCGTGCAATTGTTGAAATTGAAGAAATAAGCATAAACAGTGTTAAATGAACATACAGGAAGTCAATGGGCGTCGGTATTATACCGGCGTCCTTTTTCAATAATTATTACGGCGGCAATCCTCTTCGCTTCTTTTGACCCCTCCCTATCTTCTTCTGAACGTATGGATACAAAGTGGACAATTAACCCATCCTATCATACACTGTGAGTTGACTTTCGTTTTCTAAAAACAGCCATAGAGAGGTAAGCTGATTTATGTATAAAGTGGCTATATGCGATGATGAGCAGCAGCAAAGAGAGCTTGTAAAAAATACGCTGATATCTTTATCGGTCAAGACGAATTTAAACTTTGAAATTGAAATGTTCAGCTCCGGAGAAGAACTGGTGGCCTATTATGAAAACAATAACCCCTCCTTCCATATCTTAATCTTGGATGTTGAAATGAACGGCATCAACGGCATTCAAACCGCCAGAAAAATAAGGAGCTTGAAGAACATTGATGAACAAATTATCTTTTTGACCAGCTACCCGGAGTATATGCTGGAGAGCTTTGATGTGGTGACCTATCAGTATTTAATCAAACCGGTTGCACCCCATATTTTTGAAGAAAAAATAGTAAAGCTGCATCAGTACTTTCAATCTCTGGATCAAAAATTTCTTGTCATTAAGTCGGCTTATGAAGAAGTGATTTTAAAACATGATGAGATTATTGCCATTGAAGCCGCCAAAAGCTTAACGATTAAAAATAAATTGCATTTTGTAACCCAGAATCAAACCTACGAGAGCAAAGGCATTATTTCGAACTATGCTTCAGCGCTCAAGGATTTTCATTTTCTGCAAATTCACCGGTCCATTATTATCAATCTGCTTCATGTCAAAAAATTTGCCGGAGGCAAGGTATTCATGTCAAATGCAATGGAATTGCCCATTGGGCGCTCGAAAATCAAAGAAGTAAAAGATACCTATACCAAATTTATGGTTACTGAGATGAGTTGATATGATGGATTACAGATTATTGCTGCTTAATTTTGTTGTTTCACTCGTCATGTGTTTGCAGCTGATTTTTTATTTCAACTCTGTTTTGAGCAAGTCCAACAAGAAGGCCAACAGTATGGTTTATTTGCTTATATTTTTGGTATTGGATTTTCTATATTTATGTGCTGAATTGCCTGCTCTTGTCTCTTCCCCCGCTGCGTTAATTGTGATCTTCAGTTTGGCCCATGCTTATCATGTGGATTTAAAATTAAAGATCATTTTCTCAACACTTTACGCCGTTTTGCTTACTCTGGTTAATTATATATCTACTTATATTTTGTATGATGTGGAGACATTTGATCTCAATAGTCTGCATAACATGAACAATGCACAATTTCTGTCTTCCAAAATTATGCTGCTCAGCTGTATGCTCATGTTTCCCCTCATTCAGATGATACGGCTGGTTGCCAAACGAAGAAGCTTCCCTATCCATACCCGCTACTATCTGTTATTCTTGATTGTGCCGGTTGTGAGCATTATCCAAGGCAATGTTATGTCTATGTATAGTGAAAAAAACATATATTATTTCATATCCATCTTTGGACTTCTGCTATTGAATGTGTTCATTGTCTATATCTTCGATAATATTGTCGAAAAATTCCAATTAATTCATCAGAATTCCCAACTGCAAAATCAGATGGATTATCAGGATGCCAACTATGAGAAAACGGTGCACAGCTTCAAAAACATTAAAAGAATCATTCATGATACGAACCAGCAGTTTTTGTATATTGAGGAATGTATCAAAAGAAACGAGCTCGAACAGGCACGTGAGCACATTAAAGTTACATTAAATAAAATTGAAGATGCCTATCACAGAGTGAATACCGGCAATCTGGTGATCGATGCCCTTGTTACGAATACGCTTAATATCGGACAGGCCAACGGCATTAAAATAGATACAAAACTCAGTTTAGCCAAGCAAGAAATTCACATTGAACGGTACGACTTATGTGTTGTTTTGGGTAACATGCTGGATAATGCGATAGAAGCATCCAAAAAGATCAAAGTCGCGGATGACAGGTATATGCTTATTAAAATCCATTCCAATGAGTCGGCCCTCTTCCTTCATGTCCTCAATCATGTGGAAAAAGAAGCTGCATCTTTGCACAGCCAAAAAGCAAATCCGGAATTTCATGGACTTGGCTTAACCAATATTTCAAGAATATGCGAGAAATACGGCGGCCATATGACGATTGAGACGAAAAATAAAGTATTTAATAACATGGTCGTGCTGCCCTTTCATACGAACAATCCCTGAACCTTCTGCTGTTTGGGGATTGTTTTTTGCGTTTGAGGGTCTTCCTGCCCTATATGCTCCTTGCTGATTGTATGCTGAAAGCAGCTATTAAACTAAGGAGCATACAAGGAGGAAAAAGAAATTGAAAAAAATAGGGATAACACTTATCGCTGTAATGCTTGTGCTGCTGCAGGTGCCCTGGGCTTCCGGGGCTTCGGCCGAAGGCAATGATGATACGGTTGCAGAGAAAGCCCGCAAGCTGGCTTCGGCACTAATATCCGATTATGGGGTTAGTTCCGTTCAATATGCCATTCTGGATAACGGTGCAATTACCTTATCCGATAGCGCAGGAGTAAATGGGAATGAAGCCGATGATTCCATTAACAAAGATACGATGTATGCCATTGGTTCTGTCAGCAAGATGTATTCAGCTGCCGCAACGATGATGCTGGTTGATGCCGGCAAGGTCGATATTGATCAGCCGCTTACGGCCTATATCAAGGATTTTAAAATGGCGGATGAAAGATACAAGCAAATCACTCCGCGGATGCTGCTCAATCACTCGTCAGGTCTTTATGGTTCCCATTATAAAAACAGCATGTTATTCGATGACAATTCCACAGAAAAGCATGATGAGCTATTGGCAAAGCTGCAGTCTGAGCGTTTAAAATCGAACCCTGGTGAATACTCCGTTTACACCAATGACGGATTTCAGCTGCTGGAACTTCTGGTTGAACGTGTGAGTGGGTTGACATACAGCGAATTCCTTGCGACCCATATCAGTAAACCGTTGAATTTAAATTTCACAAAAACACCGCTTGATCCATTTGACAGACAGCAGCTGGCCAAAACATATTTTCCTGGAATTGAGGGGCCCCTGCCTGTTGAAAATCCCAATATTGTCGGGACAGGCGGTCTTTACTCTACAGCAGAAGAGTTGACCAAATTTTCTGAAGTTTTAATGGGCCAGAAGCCAGATATTTTATCCAAGCAATCGGCAGCTGCCATGGAAAGTCCCGAATACCGGAAAGGAGTCTGGGTTCCTGAAGAGAGAAATATTTATAATTACGGGCTCGGCTGGGATGCGGTCGAATTGGCTCCGTTCAGTGATTATGGCATCACTGCTTTAAACAAAGGCGGGGATACCATAATGTACCACTCTGCCCTGATTTCCTTACCCGAGCATCATTTGTCAATGGCAGTCATTTCTTCCGGCGGATCTTCAATTTATGATACGATATTTGCTTCTAATATTTTGCAGGAGGTTTTAAAGGAGAAAGGCATTATTAAAGATATCACTCCTCCAAAAACAGCTATACCTCCTGTAAAAGTGGATATGCCCGCAGATTTGGCCGCTAATTCAGGCTTATACGGAACCGTTGGTGCAACCATACATGTGAATATTCAAAACGGGGAATTTGAGCTGCCTGATCTGATGGGTGGGATGATACCAGCCCAGAAATATGTGTATACAGGCAACAGCCGCTTCACCAGCAGTGACGGCAGTGCTGAAGTAAGCTTTGAGAAACAAACTAATGGAAAAACCTATATCAAAGCGAATGTGCTTTTGGACTTCCCGGGTTTGGGTCAAACTGAAGCGGTGTATTATGAATATCAAAAGCTGGACGATAACCCTGTAAATGATTCTGTGAAAAAGGCATGGGCAGATAGAAATAATAAGAAATACTATGCCCTGGATGAAAAAACAAACTCTCTATTTTATTTGGTGCCTACAGCAATTTTAATAAAGAATATAGCTGTTGATAAAGGTTATGCCAGCGGCACTAGAATTGTAGATGAAAACCATGCTGTCAATGCCGTCGAAATACCTGTGATGAACGGGAGAGATACATTTGATTTGAATTTTTACAAAAAAGATAACTCGGAGTACTTGCAGTCGGCTGATCAACACTTTATTCGTGAGGATGCTATTAAACCGCTGCCTGCTGCGGAAACATCCCAATATACAGTATCGTCCAATGGATTTGCGCAATGGTTTAAAATAGACGAAAGCACTGCGAATAAGACGATGGCTGTTGACTTTTCAAAAACCGGCAGCTTCGCCGTCTATGATGAAAACGGAACGGTTGTACACTTATCAAGAGTAAGTTCTGAGCATTCCGTGACCCTTCCAAAAGGCGGTCTGATCGTATTTGTCGGCAATGCGGGAGATGTCTTTAAAGTGAAGTTGAAAAATCAATAAAATTCATGGGCGAACCGCCAACGCTTTCTTCCGCGTTGACGGTTCGCCCTTTCTTTCTCAAAACCTAATTTCCGTAATAATCAGTTAAACCCGCCGTTTACACGAATCGTCTGTCCTGTTATCCAACGGGCTTTGTCGCTGACGAGCAGTTCCAACGCATTCGCGATATCCTCCGGTTCTCCGAGTCTTCCAAACGCGTTCATTTTGCGGAACGAATTAACCAGCTCCTCTGATTTGCCGTTCAGGAACAGCTCGGTAGCTACTTGTCCAGGCGCAATACAATTGATGATGATGTCCTTGGGACCGAATTCCTTGGCCAATTGACGGGTCAACTGCTCGACCGCCCCTTTCGTTGCGGCGTAGACGCTGTACCCCGGGAGCATCGCACCTGACACAGAGGTCGAGAAGTTGATGATCGTCCCGCCTTGCGCCATATGCTTCATCGCTTGCTGGCAGGCGAAATAAGTTCCTTTCACATTGATCTCGAAATGGCGGTCAAACATCTCCTCTGTCACGTCAGTGATCGTCACGGTTTCCATAATGCCGGCATTATTGACCAGAATGTCCACGTGCCCGAAACGCTCAAGCGTCTCCGAGAATAAAGCTTCTACCTCACTTATCTTGCCTACATTGGCGCGAATGGCAACGGCTTCGCCGCCGGATTGCTCAATCTCCTTTACGACCTCGTCCGCTTTCCCTTGATTCGAGGAATAGTTGACGACCACCTTCGCTTCGGCTTGAGCCAGTTGAAGGGCGATTTGCCGTCCGATGCCACGCGATGCACCTGTTACGATTGCAACTTTTCCATTCAAACTCATTGTTGTTCTCTCCTTTATCTTCTCATTTCGGCCGATCGGTTACCGCCGTGTTCGACCTTGCACATTCATTGTATTAAATAACGGAATGAATCTGTTAGAACATATCTGTTCGATCCTTGCCTAATTCTCTTCGGTTTCGTTAATATTAGAGTAACTATACTTCTCCTGAAAGGAGTCGGCAAACATTGGACAATACGAATGAATCAATTCGCACGGAACAGGCCTTGCAGCAGTTGGCGCTCCTGATAAGCCGCCATGCTCCTTCGAACGGCACGCATCAAACAGCCGTGCCTTCTTTGAAGCTGATGTATGCTGCACAGCCGTCAGAGCCCATGGAATCTGTATATAAACCATCCATTTGTGTCGTGGCGCAAGGGGCGAAAATGGCTCTGTTAGCTGACGAAACCTATCGCTATGATCCTTCATCTTATCTGGTCACTTCCGTCGAGCTGCCGATCATCGGCAGAATCATTGAAGCCTCGCCGGAAATCCCGTATTTAAGCTTGAAGCTCAGCTTCGACGCCGACGTCATCCTGGACATCGTGAAGGAGATGAATGATCCCGAACTCATTCCCGGGGAAGCCAGCCGCGGTATCACCGTGAGCCGGACGTCCCCCGAATTGATCGAAGCCCTCGTACGTCTTATGCAGCTGCTCGATGCACCCCAGGACATTCCGATCATTTCGCCGCTCGTCATCCGCGAAATTCTGTATCGGGTGCTGCAAAGCGAACAAGGCGTGCTCTTTCATCAATTTGCGATCAGCGGCAGCCATGCTCATAACATCGCTCAAGCGATCCAGCTGATTAATCGTCAGTTCAACCGGCCGCTTCTGGTCGAGCAGCTTGCAAAATCCGTAAATATGAGCACGTCTGCGTTTCATAAGCATTTCAAACGCGTCACGGCCATGAGCCCGCTGCAATACCAGAAATCAGTGCGCTTGCAGGAAGCCCGGCGCTTGATGCTGACGGAAAGCGTGCAAGCCACCGAGGCGGCCTACCGTGTAGGCTATGAGAGCCCGTCCCAATTCAGCCGGGAATATGCCCGCATGTACGGACGACCGCCGATGGTGGATGTTCAGGAGCTTCGCGGCGCGATTGCAGGCTCCTATGTGCTAGGCTGATTTTTTCGGCCGGACCAAGCCTGCAGAGACAAGAATAGGGCTCTGACGATTGGCGTCGAGTCCCTGTTCTTAATATGTCCTGTTTATGTTCATTTACGCCCCAGTACCGAAACTACAGCTTCACGAATTTCTTCGTAACCAGTACATCTGCAGATGTTGGACTGCAGCCAATCCGTAATCGTTGCCTGATCGGCATCAGGATGAATTCGTGCAAGTGCATGGATGTTCATAATAAAACCCGGGGTGCAGTAACCGCACTGGAAAGCGAACTTTTCCACAAATTCTTTTTGAACCTCCGTATCGTGAAGCCCTTCAATCGTCGTCACATTTTTTCCTGCTGCCTCGACAGCCAGCATAAGACATGATTTCATGGGCAGGCCATCGACGAGCACCATGCATGTGCCGCAGTCACCGTTCCGGCATCCCGGTTTGGCACCGGTAAGACCAAAGGATTCCCGCAATGTATCCAACAGCAGATCGGCAGAACGGATCGTGGCGGTCCGCACCTCGCCGTTCACATCCAGATCCAGCACAATGCGGGAACGATTCATATCCGTCATATTATTCCACCCCCAATGCTCTCAGCGAGTCTTCCAAAGCAAGTTCCAGGATAAGCTCCCGATATTCCGCAGAAGCTTTAATGTCACTCAAGACAGGTGCCGGCAGCAATGTACTGACTTGATCAATCCTCTCTTTCAGAGGTACTCCATGTTCATTTAACCGGGCTTCAATGGCTTCGGAGCGGAAAGGAAAAGCGCACACTCCGCTGAAAGCGACCCGAATTCCGGAATACATGCGAATGGCAGCCACGGTTACGATCGGATAATCGATGGCTGCGACTTTTCGTTTTTTTATTGTCATATAGGGCAATCTCGTATAGCTGTCATCCGTGACCGACTGGACAAGAAACTCCCCTCTTCGCAGCTGAAGAGTGCGTTCGAACACTTGAGCGATCGGCGCTTGCCTGATCCCGGCGGGACTGGCGATTCGCACTTCGCTATCGGTCAGCAATAGAGGAAGCACCGCTTCGCGGTATATGAACTGTCCGCAAATATTGCCGCCAAACGTGATTTTATTACGGGAGGTGCGATCGGCAACGCCGGCCCCTGTCTCTCCAAGCAGTGGAAACACCCGGGAATCGTAAAGCTCGGACAGCGTCAGCGCGGAACCGAGAATCAGCTTATGCTCCTGAACAGACATGGCGCGGCATTCAGGAATGCTTTTTAAATCAATCACGGCTCCGGTTACCACTTTGTTAAGTCTGCCCATGGTGATGATTTCCGTTCCTCCGGACCAATAAATCGGCATTTTACGCTGTATGTCCAATTGCTGAAAAAGGGTGACGGCTTCATAAATGGAGGCTGGCTGGTAATATTCGAAGTCATAGGGAATCATTCGCAGCCCCCATTTTTGTCCTCCAGATCGTTTCCGGGAAGAGAGGCAATTGATTCAGCTGCACTTCTGCGGCTCGTGATAAGGCGCTGGCCAATGCGGCCGGCATTCCGATCAGCCCATGCTCACCCAGCGCACGGCTGCCGAATGGTCCATCAAGGCACGGATTCTCGATAAATTCAACAACATACTCCGGATTCTCACTATAACGGATTAATGGGTAATCCCGCAGCGTTGGGTTATACACGACACCGCTGTCGCTGAACAGATATGTTTCCCGATTGGCAAAGCTTAGTCCCATGGACATCGCACCCATCACCTGGCCCAACGCCCCTTTCGGATTCAGCACCTTGCCCGCATCATTAACGGAAATCGCTTTGAGCAGCTTGTAGGAATAATCCCTTGTATCAAGCTCAATCTCCACAGCTTGGGCCCCCACGTTCCATTCCGGTCCTGGTGTGCCTTCACCGGTTACCGGATTTATATGATTCATTCGCCGCTGGATATAATGCCCGCGTCCAATGATTTGCCCGCCGATGGAATTTCCGTTTGGATACTTGTATCCATAACAAATATCCTTTACTTTGACGTTCACACTTGGATCGGCGCGGACATACACATGTTCCCATCCAAGTTCCAGATCGTCCGGATCTGCCCTCAGTACACATGCAGCAATGCTCAACAGCTGCCTGATTGCATCATCCGCTGCCTTGAGCACCGCACGGCCTGCCAGAAAAGTGCCGCGGCTGCCCACCGTTTTCCAATGCTCCGGGGAAATTTCGGTGTTCACCTTGAACTTCACGTGGATTTTATCCGCACTCATTTTCATCCGTTCCGCCAGCATTTGCGCCAGTACCGTTTTGGTGCCGGTGCCAACCTCCACGACTCCGGTTTCCAGGTTCAGGCTGCCGTCCGAATTGAAGGAAATGATCGCTCCAGAGCTGGCATCGGGGTCAAAAGAGGAATTTTTCCAAAAGCAGCTGATTCCCCTGGCCCTGATTTTATGCGCATCCACCTGCCTCACCTTCCATTCATCCCAGCCGGAAAGCGCATGCAAGCGCTGCATGCAGGTTTTGATGTCCCCCAAATTGCTGCTCGTCAGCACATCCCTTGTGGGAGCGGTATCGCCGGGGACAGCGATATTGCGCATCCGCAGCTCCCAGGGGTCCATGCCCAACTTTTCCGCCAACGTATCTATTGCTCTCTCTATCGCAAATGTCAGTTCTGCATGCCCGTATCCCCTGAATGCCGAGGCATAGGGATGGTTTGTGTAAAGTGTAAAGCAATCGCAATGCAAATGTCCGATCGAGTATGGGCCCGAGCAGTCTGCCAAAGCAGCCCGAGCAACGTCGCTTGATTTATCGTTATAAGCGCCGCCGTCAAACCGGTATACGATATGGGCCGCGGTGATTTTGCCTTGCAGCGTGCTGCCCAGCCTGATCGTTGCGTCAAGCCCGATATGTCCCGGTGAGGTCAGCATGTCTTCTTCTCGTGAGTTGATGATTTTGACTTTGCGGCCGCCCACCGCCCGTGAGGCTAAATAAGCGATCAGCTCCAGCTGGATCGCCGCCTTGCCGCCGTAGCCGCCTCCGACCAACGGAGCGGTGACTACGATCCAACCGGGATCAATATTGAAAAACTTGCCCAAATATTTCTTGATTGCAAAAGGGGCCTGGGTCGACGATTCGATATGTACGTGGCCGTTTGGCCTGATTTCTGCAGTAGCGCTCCGTGTTTCCATCGCCGCATGGTCCGATGGGGTGAATGAGACCGAATTTTCGACAATCATTTCACTCGTTCTCCAGCCCTCGTTCAGGTCACCCTTGCGAAGCTTGTTTATACAGGCAATGTTGGTTCCAGGGATCGGTATAACTCCTTGAGCTTTTTCATATTCGGCTAATCTTTCGTGAATGAGCGGAGCATCTTGCCGTAAAGCATCCGCCGGGGAGTTCACCACCGGTAGCGGCTCATATCGGACCCGGATCGAATCCGCCGCGCGTTGTGCCTGTACTTCGGTATCGGCAACGACCACTGCCACGGCTTCTCCATAAAATCGTACCCGGTCTCTGGCGAGGATAGGCCTGTCGCGAATTTCTTCTCCTGTAAGAACATCGCTGGCCGCACCGGTCAAAATGGCTCGGACGCCTGGTATCTGCCGGGCTTCAGCCGTATTTATGCCGATAATCCTTGCATGCGCGTACGGGCTGATCACAATCCGCACATGAAGCATGCGCGCATCCGTTTGATCCCCCGTATATAAAGCGGCCCCCGTCACTTTATCCCATGACTCTTTTTTTGGAACACTTCTACCGATCACCTCCAAAACTCCCGCTCCTTTCGAAGGCTATCCTGTGCAGTTTCCACAATACTGAATTATACGAATCGGGAAGATTCGTTATGCTCCTGAACGAAAAAAAACACTCCAATTATGGAATGCCGGGAATTAAGACAATCTATGCAGCTGTTTAAGAAACGCGGACGTTTCAGTGTATATCGCTGCTGAATATCGTTGGGGCTCGTCCAGCGTAATTTGCATTGGCGGTGGTTCAAGTGACGCAGCGGAAAGATCAGCCGATTCCGGGGTAGGGCTGCTCCAATATGAGCCAATCCTTCTTAGGAGGTTGGCCCATTGTTTTCTCTCAGGTTCCAATAGCGTCCCTGTGGAGTTCCATTCCGCAGCAATAATCACTGTTCTTTCCAAATACGCAGCCCCTTGCTTCATCAAGGCGACTCGATTTAGATTGTTCTGCAGCAAAGAACGGCTGGATTGTGCAGTTAGATTAATTTTGGTGCTTTCTTCTGCCTTCTCCGTCTGCTTTTCTACCTGGAACAATTTCTTCTGAAACCTTTGCAGTGCTGATTCAACAACATTTTTTTGATCCTCATGACAACCGTTTAGCATCCAGTCAGCCGCTTCAGTGAACTGCTCCGATAAACTTGTCATTAAAGCAAACACTTTGTTGTCAGCCTGTTTGACCAAATTCGGCGGATAGACGATCATATGGACGGCAAGTCCAACAGAAACGCCAATAAACGTGTCGCGGATCCGGTCCAGCCCGTAATGGTCTGATTGTTTTTGCAGCGCAAAAACGAGCAGGACACTTAACGCCACTTCTTGAATGACACTCTCTTTCCCTTCGATCAGCAAGGAAGCAGCAGAAATCAGAGCAAGCAGCAAAGCAAGCGTCCAGCCATTTAAGGCCATTTGGTCAGCTGCCCACAAGGTCAACGCAACGCCGAGAACGGTCCCGAACAGCCGATGGAGCGAGAAACGGATGGATTGAAAAATAGTAGTTTGCATACATAAAATAACTGATAGCGGCGCCAAGAAGGGATGCCTCGAGCCGGCCAGCTTGGCCAGCTCCCATGCAATCCCTGAAGCTGCAGACATTTTTATGATGAACACAATAAGATTGCCAATAGTTCGTACTTTTTCCTTGGTTGGTTGGGTCAATACACGCACTCCACTTCGCTAAATTTTGTCAAATGTAGAATGCGGCATCTGCCTCGTTTTTATGTATAAACATTCCAAGGCTGGTTTGTTGTCGTCAATTCCTCCCCCGACTCGACAGCTCTCTGCATCATGATCGACAAATAATGATCCTGCAGCGCCTCCTCCAGATCATAACATGACGGCCCGCCCTGCACATAATCCCCCATCTTCATCAAGCTTGTCGCAATAGCAATTTCATCATCTGACAGACGCCCGGGAATGAACGGATTTTCATATACCCATTCATCGTTGACTGTAATTCCGCGGTGGTAATATCCTTCCAGATTGCCGTTATGGCCTGTATCGACTCTTCGGAACTCTCCGTATAAAGGTGTGCGGAAATCCCTCAGATAACGGAACGTTTCGTCTGTCACTTCTCCGTGGCTCCCACGCACGACAACACGGTTTTTGCGAATCCATGAACGATACTGTTCCCCGGTAAAATCAAACAAGGCGAGCTTGTTGTCGAAGCGGAGTGTTGCAATATCCTGAACCGAATCGCCAATTTCCTCGCTTTCCGAAAGCCCATAACGCCCCGGCCCTTTCACGATCCTGGACGTAAACCGCTGCCCCCGGATGATGGCGTTCTCCCAGCCGATCCCCAGCAGCTGCCGGATTAGACTGATGCCATGATAACCGTGAGCAGCCGATACCTGCACCTGAGAAACCTCACCCAGTTTGCCTGATTTCACAAAAGCGATGCGTGCGGCATGCATTGGCTGATACAAATATTGCTCGGCCACCTGTACGCGCCCCTTCAGCTTGCGCAGTGACTCATACAGGGCAATCATGCCCGGGATATCCGGTGCCGGCGGCGTTTCCGTCAAGACCGGAATCCTCCTTTCCGCCAGTTCCAGTATACAAAGCGGTACGGCCTCTTTTGAAACAGAAACGACCGCAAACGCAATCGATCCGCTTGATGCAAAAGACTCCATATCACGATAGGTTTTTACTCCCCATTCGTTTTCAATCTCTCTTCCGCGTTCCTCGTCCCGGACAAGCATTGCCCGAACAGCAAATCGCCGTGGCAGCGCTTTCGCGATCCGTAAATAAAAATCGGCCCTCCATCCTCTGCCGACAATCCCGAATTCTATTTTAGACATAACCGCTCTCCTTCTATTATTACGATAAGATGTGCTTTCTATTTCCCTCGACATTACGTGTTGCAAAATAAGATAGGTCGGGAGCTTCAGAACACTCTTACATTATAATTCCGCTTTAGAACTTTTCAAGGACACTTGGCATGATCTCGTGTGCTCTATCCCCTCTTTAATAGGGGCAGTACCAGCGAAGCTGACACCACCCGCAAAGTAGATATTATTATATGGGGAAATTTATTGATGACCTCGTTGTACTCCTGCTGGGCATTGGTGATCGCCAGCTTTGAATAGATTTCCAACGATTTTCGACTTTCATGGCCGGAATATGACTGAATCATCGCATCGCCGACTCCTTACTTTTTCAGCCAAGTTAGCAGGAAATGACGGAGCTTGTGTGGTCATAAATTCTGAGTCAGCCCGGCTTCCTCGGAATACCTGGCCAAAATCTTTCGGATTCGCCGATCCGTGTATTTTTTCTTCCAGGAGGACTCAAATAAATACACAGCCTGCTTCTTTTTCATCGAATCTACATGCATGGCCAGCTGCAGGATCTCATCGTCCAAGTTATCGTCCTTCAGCAGCCGACCGGCATATTTCATCAGATTCAGCCGATCCGTATCGGTCAGACGTTTAGGTTTGTCCAGTGTGCGGCCCGCTCTGCTGCAGCTGAACAGCCTGGCCATCCTTCAGATCCGGAATCCGCTGCTTGCTGCTCATCTCGTCAGAATCTGCTGCTTCATCATCCTTTATGGCCACGACATCTCTCCATCTGCGTTTTAGTGTAAATATTTTTTCCTCATCCGGAATTCTAGCTTTTTATATTCATTGCGGTTGCTTGTCATCCAACGATTTTAATCATGCTGGCATAACTATAACGTCTTATTCACAGAATTTTAAGTTTTGCTTGTGATAGGAATGGAGAATAGCTCGTTTGAGGCATATGTTTATATGTTTCATCGTCATACACTAGAACTTGCAATTGTCCATTAAGGAAATTTATCTAAAAGGGGATCAAAGCAATGAAGCATCTATTTAAGCCTATCATCCTTATTTTAATGATGATGGTCATTATCAGCGGTTGTCAAAATGCTTCACAACAGCTGGGGGCAACAAAAGAGCACGCGCATAACGATCAATCGGCCAAACCTTATTTATCTTTCACAGACTTTGACGGGAAACTTGTTACGCTTCAGAAGAAACCTCAAAATATCGTTATTTTAAACGATCAAATTCTTCACTCTTTCTATCAGGTCGGGGGTAAAGCAGTCGGCATAACAAATGCTTTTACCATTGATCCGCCCGAGGAAGCAGCTAATGTGCCGAAAGTAGGCTTCATGCATGAGGTCAACATCGAAAAGGTACTGGCATTGAAGCCCGATTTGGTGATCGGCCAGCGGTTCACCCACGGCGAATTAAGAGGGATTTTTAAAGACGCCAACGTTCCTTTCGCCGACCTTAACACCCAATCCATTGAAGACATGAGACAGAATACGATTTTGATGGGAAAAATTACGGGCAACGAGAAAAAAGCTGAAGACCTTATCAAAGAAATGAACTCGCAAATCAATCAAGTGATCGATCGGATTCCAGAAGAAAAAGAGAGACCTACTTATGCCATTGTGACGGTTATGGGCGATGCTGCATTTGTTGAGCAGGGTTCTACGATAGCAGTAGATATTGCCGATCAATTGAAGCTTCATAATGTAACAGAGTCTTTGGACGGAGAAGTTATGGCTGGGTATATTCCATTCAGCCTGGAAGAAATGGCGATGATTGATCCGGATTATCTGTTTATTCTTTCTCATACCACGGATGAGGAAGCTGAAAAGATGATTGACAGCAATTTCAAATCGAACCCGGCTTGGAGTTCGCTTTCCGCTGTTTCAAAAGGCCATATGTACTTTCTCCCCAAAGATAAATTTGTCATGGCTCCTGGCGTCGATGTAGTCGATTCCTATAAATATATGGCTGATTTGGTTTATCCAAATCCATCGAAATAGCTGAACGTATGAATAAGACCACAGGGGTTAGAAAAAAGATACGCTGGAAACTCTCCATAATTGGACTTTTTTTAATCTTGGCTATACTCAGTGTCATCATTAGTTTGGGTTTTGGAGCAGTTTCCGTAGACGTTCGGTCGATTGTAAGTATTTTATTCGGGAACACATCCTCCGACTATTACTCGATCATATGGAATATCAGGCTCCCGCGTACACTGGTAGCCGTGTTCGTAGGGATAAATTTAGCGCTTTCAGGTGCATTATTGCAAGGGGTTATGCGCAATCCTATGGCTGACCCTCATATTATCGGCGTTTCCTCGGGTGCAGGTTTATTCGGAACGGCCATGCTGCTGGTTTTTCCCGCCTTTTCGCATTTATTGGTTCCCGTTGCCTTTCTTGGAGCACTGGCTTCAGCCCTGCTTATTTATATGCTGGCCTGGGACAAGGGAGTTTCTCCTATGAGGATCATCCTTGCCGGAGTCGCCGCTTCTGCTTTTTTAAACTCTGGAGTCTCGGCTTTGTATACCTTTTATAGCGATCGCATACAAGGGGCTGTTTCCTTTATGGTCGGAAACCTGTCCGCAAAAAGCTGGGGGCACGTAGAGATCATTGTTCCTTACAGCATCATCGGGGTAATCTTGGCTTTGCTAAGCGCTCAACGAATGAATGTGCTATTGCTGGGCGATGCCGAATCGAAATCGCTTGGACTGAACGCGGAAGGTTATCGTCCATGGTTTATCGCTATAAGCGCGCTGCTTGCTGCTAGTGCAATAAGCATTGTCGGTCTCCTTGGTTTTGTCGGTTTGATTGTTCCTCATGCTGCCCGGCTTATCGTAGGGAATGATTATAGAATACTGCTACCGGCTTCAGCGCTGCTGGGAGTGACAGTGCTGTGTTTGTCCGACACCATCGGTCGCGTCGCCTTTGCACCAATCGAGCTGCCCGTCGGTATCATCATGGGTGTTATAGGTGCTCTGTTTTTCTTATATTTGCTACGAAAGAGGAGGACGATATGATACTTGAGGCCAAGAATGTTCATATTGGATATCGCGATCATGAAGTCCTTTCGGCTCTAACTCTTCCGTTTGAATCAGGAAAGATCCACAGTATTCTCGGACCGAATGGTTGCGGCAAAAGTACGCTTTTAAAGGTGCTAGGAAAGCAAATTCAGGCTGCCGCCGGAGAAATTTTATTTAAGAATAGCGACATCAATAAATGGAGCAGAAAAGCTTTTGCTAGAGAACTCGCCTTTTTAATGCAAGTACACGAGAGCAATCCTGAGGTTACGGTCAGGCAACTAATCGAATATGGCCGTTTCCCGCATAAAAGGAAATTCGAACGATTGAGTCAAGAAGATCAGGCAATCGTGGATCAAGCTATCACACTTACTCATTTAGTGGATCTAACGGAGAGAACGGTAGATAGTTTGTCGGGAGGGGAGCGCCAGCGAGCTTGGATCGCAATGGCACTGGCTCAACAACCTACGATTTTGTTGCTGGATGAACCTACGTCCTATCTAGACATCCATCACCAGCTTGAAATCATTGACCTGATAAAACGGTTAAATATCGAACAGAACATCACAATCATTCTGGTCCTGCACGATATTAATCAAGCAGCAATGATTTCAGATCAAATCATCGTGCTTCGTTCTGGACAACTGTATGACTACGGTCTTCCCCGGAATGTCATTACGCAGAAAATGCTGCGCGATGTCTTTAAAGTTGATGCTGAAATAAATGCTTCTTCAGAAAGTGAAGCGATCTC
Source organism: Paenibacillus jiangxiensis (assembly GCF_046098255.1). Taxonomy (NCBI): domain Bacteria; kingdom Bacillati; phylum Bacillota; class Bacilli; order Caryophanales; family Paenibacillaceae; genus Paenibacillus; species Paenibacillus jiangxiensis. The sequence continues at coordinate 168,604 of NZ_JBJURI010000004.1, read as the reverse complement.
TGTTTACAATTTTCGTCTTTTTAAAGGATGAATGACTAGCAACCTCTGAAAAAATCAGGGGTTGTTCAGGCTATTATTTTTTACGGAAAAGGCGGAGAAATAGCTATTAACCGGTTAGAGGATCAGGAGATGGCCGTACTGTCGCTTCACCTCCTGCAGAACTGCTTAGTCTACATCAATACCACCATTTTACAAAATATCCTATCTGATCGAAGATGGTACGATATGATGACTTCAGAAGACCTACGGCACTCACTCCTCTGGTTTACACACATGTGAACCCGTACGGAACGTTCAAGCTGAATACGAGTGAACGTCTTCCCCTGGAAGGGAGTGTGCTTGCGTGAGCGAAAGGCGTACATCTCCAAAACGCAAAGCGAAAGAGCTGGCCAAATATATCCGTGGGGAACGACCAGACTATGCTTATCTCAAAAGCCTATTCCAGCACCTTCGTGCGGAGCTGGAAGTCGAGGTGCCCAAAGCAGCAAAAAAACTCCCCTATGTACCCACAGAAGAGGAGCTAAAGCGATATTAAGATGCTGTCTGGCAGGCGAAGTTTTTTCAAGATATGATGATCGTGAAGACGCTTCTGTATACGGCCGTTCGGGTCAGTGAACTGATTAATATCAAGTTGGTCGATGTTGATTTCCGTTACTGCCAGATCCGCATTAATAGTGGCAAGGGAAAGAAGGATCGGATTATGCCATTCCCTCATTCGTTCAAGGAAATGTTGGCCATGCATGCTGATTCGATGAAAAAGAAGCAGGCGGTGTACCTTTTCGAATCATCATGGAAGAAGAAATATACCGATCGGGGAATTCGCAAAATCCTAGCCAAATATTCGAAAGCTGCCGGTATGACTCAAAATCTGTCTCCACACAAGCTACGACATTTCCTCTTAACCTGGCTAGAAAAACAAGGTATTGATGATGCGCTCATACAACCGTATTCGGGTCATGAAAGCCGTAAGTCATTAGAAGTCTATTCCAAACTTGCAATCACTGATGCTCAGGAGGAATACAACGAGGTAATTAATAGATTTCCCATTTAATAACATCTACCTTGCGGGTAGTGTCAGCTTTGCTGGTACTACCCCTAATAATAAGGAAGGGCCTGCATCGCACAAAAAAGGATCTTAAGGACGGGGCTTATCCCACCCTAAGATCCTTAAGCGATTCTGGAAGCTTAGATACTATTCTTTAATGTTTTCTTTTGTTAATTAATACCAACGCCAGCACTTGCATAACCTACAACCGCGGTAGCAATACCAAGACCGGAAGTTACTCTTATAGAAAATACCATCAGAAGCCGTGTACCTGCAGACACCGGTATTCCCAAACCTGATATGAGTCCACTGCTAATCGTTCCAATTGGAAGTAACCCTGTGAGTGATGGAGATAACGTAACTACTGCTCCTGGAATTGGATTGAAGATATTATTAGGTGTTGGTGAGCTATACAACTGGGCTGTTATCGTAATTGTTGATCCTACAAGATTCAAAGCCGCTGTCGTACTAAAGTAAGCCGCTATTGAATCGATCGTTCCATTGCGGGGAACAGAGAAGGAAAAGTTAAGAAGTGTTCCTCCTGCCCCTGTAAGATCAATAGCTCCACTGCCAAGCACAGTAACACCCGAGACGGAATTACCAAATCCGACCAGACCGGTTGTACCGACTAGCCCTCCTAGAACAGTAGTCAATTCAACCGGGAGGCCTGATGCAAACGGAATTATTGCACCTGCGCCACTGGTACCAGTAGCTCCAGTTGCGCCTGTGGCCCCAGTTGCACCCGTGGCTCCAGTAGCTCCCCTTTCACCGGTTGCACCAGTCGCACCCGTAGCCCCAGTAGCTCCAGTTGCTCCAGTAGCTCCAGCTGCTCCAGTTGCTCCAGTTGCTCCAGTTGCTCCAGTTGCTCCAGTAGCCCCAGTGGGCCCAGTGCCTCCCGTTGAGCCGGTTGCACCTGTAGCCCCAGTGCCTCCCGTTGCGCCCGTAGCCCCAGTAGCTCCCCTTTCACCAGTCGCACCCGTTGCCCCAGTTGCACCCGTGGCTCCAGTAGCTCCAGTAGCTCCAGCTGCTCCAGTTGCTCCAGTAGCCCCAGTGGGCCCAGTGCCTCCCGTTGAGCCGGTTGCACCTGTAGCCCCAGTGCCTCCCGTTGCGCCGGTTGCACCCGTTGCCCCAGTAGCTCCAGTTGCCCCAGTAGCTCCAGTAGCCCCAGTGCCTCCTGTAGCCCCAGTTGCCCCAGTTGCCCCAGTGCCTCCTGTAGCCCCAGTTGCCCCAGTTGCCCCAGTGCCTCCTGTAGCCCCAGTTGCCCCAGTAGCTCCAGTGGGCCCAGTGCCTCCTGTAGCCCCAGTTGCCCCAGTAGCTCCAGTGGGCCCAGTGCCTCCTGTAGCCCCAGTAACCCCAGTAACCCCAGTAGCTCCAGTGGGCCCAGTGCCTCCCGTTGCCCCAGTAGCTCCGGTCGCCCCAGTGCCTCCTGTAGCCCCAGTGGCACCCGTTGCGCCGGTAGCCCCAGTCGCCCCTGTTGCACCAGTTTCACCGGTTGCTCCAGTAGCACCCGTCGCTCCAGTCGCCCCTGTTGCACCAGTTTCACCGGTAGCCCCAGTCGCACCAGTCGCCCCCGTTGCACCAGTTTCACCGGTAGCCCCAGTCGCACCAGTAGCTCCGGTTGCACCTGTTGCTCCTCCTGCTCCTCCTGATGGTCCAGTCGCTCCGGTGGCTCCCGTTTCCCCAGTAGCGCCCGTTGCCCCGGTTTCCCCAGTAGCGCCCGTTGCCCCGGTTTCCCCAGTAGCGCCCGTTGCCCCGGTTTCCCCAGTAGCGCCCGTTGCCCCGGTTTCCCCAGTAGCGCCCGTTGCCCCGGTTTCCCCAGTAGCGCCCGTTGCCCCGGTTTCCCCAGTAGCGCCCGTTGCTCCCGTTTCCCCAGTAGCGCCCGTTGCCCCGGTTTCCCCAGTAGCGCCAGTAGCTCCAGTTGCACCAGTAACGCCCGTTGCTCCAGTTGCACCAGTAGCGCCCGTTGCCCCCGTTACACCAGTAGCGCCCGTCGCCCCCGTTTCCCCAGTAGCGCCCGTTGCCCCGGTTTCCCCAGTAGCGCCCGTTGCTCCCGTTTCCCCAGTAGCGCCCGTCGCTCCAGTTTCCCCAGTAGCGCCCGTCGCTCCAGTTTCCCCAGTAGCGCCCGTTGCCCCAGTTTCACCAGTGGCTCCAGTTTCACCTGTCGCCCCAGTGACACCCGTTGCCCCCGTTACACCAGTAGCGCCCGTTGCCCCCGTGGCTCCTGTTGCTCCGGAAACTCCTATAGCTCCTAATACACTCTCAAGTTTGGTTTGAAGCAGCATTTCTTTTCTAGTCAAATTATTAATAGTGTTTTGTACACTCGAATTAACCTGAAGAATATCGCTTACCGTAGCCGGCGGCGAGCTCACTCCTGGCAATGTACCAAGAACAAATTGAATCTTTTCCCCTTCGGCGTTCAGAATATGGCTTAGACCGATTTCTTCCATTGCAATAGATGTTAACAATAAGTTCATCGCGTCATCACGTGTTACCGAGATGATAGGGGTTATATTGGGTATATTCGATTGTGACAAAGTAGTACCCCCCTTAAAAAGTAATATGTTACTCTATAATGATATGGGGTTTACTTGAAAAGTTACTGGGTCGAACTCTCAATATTATGGAGTATCCTGAAAATATACTTTTGGCTTCCATCAGTAATCTAGTAACCCGCTTCATTTCGTACAATGAGGCAGAAATGAGTCGCTATCAAGGTGATTCCTTCGTAGGAGTTGGATCGAAACGTCCGGTAACAGCCGCCAATCTCTCCAGGCCCTCTAATGCTTCCGCATGATTCGGGCATTGCAGCAGAACACCTTTGTAACATTGGGCAGCAATATTCCAGTCCTCTATCATTTCTCTGCAGCGTCCAATATAATAAAGCGCCTGAAAACTTCCTGTTCCTTTAAGCGTCAGATGCTGCAAATGCGATTCCCCCAACCCCTGACAGGTTTGAAAAACGGTTTCGGCCTCAGCATATCTTTTTTTTACGAACAAAATGACCCCTTTATAGAAATGCATATCCACATAATCTGGGTAAAGTGCGATCACCTTATCAATTCCTGCCAGAGCCTGGTCAAAGCTACCGTTCGCGAGCAGCGAATCGTATTTTAATTTATAAAGTATCGATGGGGGGATCTGTCCCTGATTAATAAAGTGTTGGATGGAGATATTCACCTGTTCGAATGCTTTGGTATAATCCTTCAGGCGATAGTACTCACTCGCGATATGATAGTCTATCCACGGATTATGGTCAGATTCATCTCGTGCTCTGGTCAACATTGACATATTTCGTTCATGCTTATTTCTGGCAGTTGCCACCGAATCCAAGTATCCGTAATGATGCAAGACTGCAGGAAGCACCGCTGCCGCAGTGAAATCCTCAAGAACTTTACGTATGATGAGCTGCTCGTGAATATCGTTTTCAAACCGCAGGCCTAATCCATTACGAAATAGCCGGTACTGTGCCAACAAATACGCCTTGTTTGAATCAATATGTCTATCACCATAATAATTAATGATCGGGATCCCGAGTATGCAATGCTTATCATCCTGTAACATTTTGTTCCACAGAGATTCGTCTTTAACAACCAATTCTTCATCCGCATCCAGATAAAGAATCCATTCACCAGTCGCCCGTTCAATTCCGTAATTACGGGCCTGCGCAAAACTTCCATTCCAAGGGAAATCGTATATTTGAGCACCGAAGCTTTGGCAAATTTCTTTCGTTCGGTCTGTAGATCCCGTATCCACGATTACGATTTCGTCTACATATTGAAGTACACTGTTCAAGCAATTTTCCAGAAATAGCTCCTCATTATATAGAATCATACATAAAGAAAGCCGTTTTTTCGTTTCCAAATCCCAAGCCCCTCTCTATCGTTTTCTTATTTGTAAGTCGGTTAACTTGAAAATTTAATAGACTGCCACGATATTATTTAAATCATATGCGTGCTAAAAATGATGGTGTCGACTCAGCGACTCAGAAGAGGCCTTTTTTGAACTGAGGGAATTTCGATTTTCGTGTTAAATCATCATCTGCTCAAGAGCGTTATATAATGAAATGTTTAATTGTCTCCTTGATGCTGGCATGCTACCATGGAGTCAAAATGACTGGAGGGATTATTATGAAGAAATTTACAAATTCTGCGAACGTAAACAGCCGTATTTTCGAGGTAAGCGAAATTATTAAACGAAACGTATATTGGAGGAGTAGTGCTTGGAAAACCTGAAAAAGTTTTTAGCTTACTACAAGCCTTATAAAAAGCAGCTGATCGCTGACTTGTTCTTTGCCCTGCTTGCTTCGGCGGTAGTGCTCATCTATCCCATCCTCATTAATCAAATGACCGAAACCGCAATAAGCCCTGATGGAATCAATACAGAATTAATCATAAAAATGGCATGTATCTTTTTGTTTCTGATGGCCATGGAGTATGTCAGTAATTTCTACACCGACTATTTTGGCCATGCGATGGGCGCAAGGATGGAATCCGATATGAGGAACGATTTGTTCCGGCATGTGCAAAAGCTTTCGTTCCGGCATCACGATAATACAAGTACAGGCCAGTTCATGTCACGGATAACAACAGACCTGTTCGGTATTTCGGAGCTTGCCCATCATGGTCCGGAGGATATCGTTATCTCTTTAACGAGAATCGTGGGTTCGTTCTTTATTTTGGTAAATATTAATGGAACACTCACTCTCGCTATTTTCTTTGTATTATTTTTTATGTTTGTATTTGCGCACCACTATAGTAAAAAAGTAAAGAATGCGCTTAAAACAAATAAGGAGCGTATGGCTGACATCAACTCGCAGGTCGAAGACAGCCTTTCCGGGATTCGTGTAGTACAATCTTTTGCCAACGAAGACATCGAAATGCGGAAATTCAGAACCAGCAATCGCCGGTTTTTGCAAAGCAGAAAAAACGGTTACCGGGCCGAAGCCTTGTTCTTTAATGGTGTAACCGCCTTCATTTCATTTATAAATATCTTGGCTGTTAGCGTTGGCGCCATTTTAATCAGCTATAACCAGCTGCTGCTTACAGAGCTGATTACCTTTCTGTTATATATCAACACTCTTATCGATCCTGTGAAAAGACTGATGAACTTCAACAGCAACCTGCAAAACGGGATTGCCGGCTTTGAGCGTTTTACGGAATTGATGGCTATTGAACCGGATATTACGGATAAGCAGGATGCCAAAGCGCTAAGCGATATAAAGGGCAAAGTGGAATTTATAAACGTAGGTTTCCAGTATGCCAGCGACTCGCATTATGTGTTCAGCAATATCAGCATTACGGCAAATCCCGGTGAATATATAGCGCTCGTTGGTTCATCCGGCGTTGGTAAAACAACACTTTGCAGCTTGATTCCTCGTTTCTACGACACCAGTGAAGGTGTTATAAAAATAGACGGCATGAATATAAAAGGCGTCACACTTAAATCGCTGCGCGACAGTATCGGGATCGTGCAGCAGGATGTGTATCTATTTTCGGGGACGATTAAAGAGAATATTTTATACGGAAAGCCATGGGCAACAGATGAAGAAATTATCGAGGCTGCCAAACACGCGAATGCCCATGACTTTATTATGGGGCTTGTGGATGGTTACGACTCCTATATTGGCCAGCGCGGAGTAAAGCTGTCTGGCGGTCAGAAGCAGCGTCTAAGCATTGCACGAGTATTTTTGAAAAACCCGCCTATTCTTATATTTGACGAAGCGACCTCTGCCCTGGATCATGAGAGCGAGAAAGTGATTCAGGAAAGCTTTGAAAAATTGGCCAGAAACCGTACCACCTTTGTCATTGCGCACCGGTTGTCCACAATCAAAAACGCAGACCGCATTTTAGTGCTTTCGGAGCAAGGCATTGCCGAGGAAGGTACGCACGAGCAGCTTATAACCAAGAACGGAATATATGCGAAGTTCTACGGGATGCAGTGAACTAAGCGTAATCAAAACAAAACCCCGAGCAGCCACCAGGGCCAATCGGGGTTTCATACTTTTACTTTATAACTGAATTTAATGTTTCCGGCGTACCATGCCTATGTAGCAAAGAACGGCACCCAGCTCACAGACAGCAATGACGATGCCAAGTGGCAGTGCTGTCTCCTCTCCCCCCAAACCGACGAGCGGAGCGGCAATACCACCGATAATAAAAGAGAGCAGTCCGAGCAGCGCCGAAGCGCTGCCTGCATTATGTCCGTGATTGCGCAGCGCCAGCGTCATGCCGGACGTACTCACAATTCCGACGCTTGCGATCGTAAGGAACAACGGCGGCAACACCAAGTACAGCGCCCCTCCCGCCGCCAGCACACCAAGCAGCACAAGTCCTCCAATAACAGCCAGCGTCACCCCGGCCGGAAACAGCTTCGCTTCCTCCACTTTACCGGCAAGCCGCCCGGTAATCTGCGATGCGGCAATAATGCCAAGCGCGTTCATCGCAAAAATAACGCTGTATATTTGCGGAGATACGCCATAGATGCCCTGAAGCACAAATGGCGAACCGGATATATAAGCAAACATGCCTGCCATAATGAAGCCCTGTGTCAGAGCGTAACCCATAAACACCCGATCCTTCATCAGATTGCCAAAAGTTGTGAACGTACCGCGAATGCCGCCTGTTGAGCGGCGCTCCGACGGCAGCGTCTCCTTCATGCCGGCAAATACGGAAACGAGCATCAGAAGCCCAAAGATGCCAAGCACGATAAATACTACCGGCCAGTCTGCAAAGAGCAGCACCTGCGCACCGAAAATTGGAGCCAGTATAGGGGCTGCGCCGTTGACCAGCATCAGCATGGAGGAGAATTTGGTCAGCTCCGTTCCTTCATACATATCCCGTGCCATAGCACGCGAAATAACGATACCGGCGGCTCCTGCCAATCCCTGAATGAAGCGCAGCACAAGAAACAGCCCAATATTGCTCGTCACAACACAGAGCACCGATGTCACCGTGTAGATCATGAGACCCGCCAGCAGCGGACCTCGCCTGCCCCGCATATCACTTAAAGGACCTGCCAGCAGCTGGCCCAGCGACAGGCCAAGCATACAGGCTGTCAAGCTCATTTGAGCAAGCGAAACGGTCGTATGCAGATCGTCAGCCAGCTTGGGCAGCGCTGGCAAATACATGTCAAGCGACAGCGGCCCGAATGCGGACAGACTGCCCAGCAGCAATGCGATCCAAAGCCTTCTCTGTTTAACCGCGGGGGCTGCCCCTTTTTGATTTGTTGTTATGGATTTCATCTTCTTCCTCTTCAATCCTGAATGATTATAACTAGCACACAGGCAAGGCTAACATGAGCAGTACGGACCTGTCAATTGTTACACAAGCAATGGTTCAGTCACAAATAAAGCAGCCTCTGCATGACGGCAGAAGCTGCTTGGTCTTGTCTATCTTAATAGGCAGCAGAACTACTCCCTGTTTAGCAAATCCTCGCGGACCGGTGTAAAGCAGTCCAGCAGCACCGAAGCTTCCTTGGCGACTACCCCGTGCCTGGCTCCTCCTGGAATGACGATGGTCTCGCCCTGCCGGACAAGCCGGGTCGTTCCGTCGATTGTAAATTCCAGCTCGCCCCGGATACAGTAGCTCATCTGTTCATGGGGATGGCTGTGCTGATAGCCCTCCGCCCCGGCTTCAAAGTGGACCTCCATCATCATCAGCCCTGTGCCTGGCGCGAAAATTTTACGCTTCACTCCCGGCTCCGCTTGTTCCCATTCTCCAAAAGTCCTCGTATTCATGCACTCCTCTCTTAGGCAGGATGCAGTCTCTTTCGGTATTCGCTGGGAGATGTCCCCGCCTCTTTTTTGAATGTATTGCTGAAATAAGCCGCATCCGCAAATCCGAGCCTGTCGGCAATTTCCGTGATGCGAAGTGCAGTATGCTCAAGCAATCTGGCAGCTTCCCGCATGCGGACCGATGTCATGTAGTCGGTAAAGGTCACACCTTTTTGCTGCTTGAACAGCTTGCAGAAATAACTGGGATTCAGATGCGCGAGTGCTGCGGCTTCAGCCAGCATCAGATCAAAGCGCTGATTGCTTTCGATATAGTGAATGACCTGCTCAACCGGCGTTCGGGGGTGCTGCTTCCCAGTCTGCTGAACTTTGGAGACAGAAGCGGCCGTTTTCTGACGCTGCAGCCAGCTCCGGAAGCATTCCGTCATCTCCTCCGCTTCGACAGGCTTGAGAAAATAGTCAAATGCACCAAGCCGGACCGCCTGCTGTGCGTAAGCAAATTCATCGTGACCGCTGACGATGATAATATCCGCCGGTTTGCCTTCATTCCGGATTTGCTTAAGCAGTGTCAAACCGTCCATGACCGGCATCCGGATATCTGTCAGCACAATATCCGCATGACTGTGTTCCAGCCATTCCCACGCTTCCATCCCGTTGGGGGATTCATGTATAACAGTGAACGGCAGACTGATTTTTTCGATCACCTTGCGAAGCGCAGTCCTGACCCATTTCTCGTCCTCAACCAGCAGAATCCGATAGGTCATTGCATACCTCCCCCCATCTCTTTTCATGGAACGGTTTCGTTTCCTCGTAAGGCAGGACCATTTGAACGGTGGTCCCTTCTGATGGCCTGCTTTCGATCATCAATCCGAACTGTTCTCCAAATAAGTAGCGGATACGGCGGTTCACGTTATCGATTCCAATATGACCTGAAGAACGGGCGTTCGAATGCTCCAGACTTTGGCGAACGCTCTCCAGCCGCTCAAGAGACATGCCCGGCCCGTCATCGCCAACGGCAAGCACGAAGGTATTGCCGATGCGGTGTGCGGATATGGTAATGCTTATTCCTTTTGTGCTTGCTTCCAGACCGTGTACGATGCAATTTTCCGCCAAGGGCTGCAGCGTGAATTTGGGAAGCTGCTGCTTAAACACCCAATCGGGCAGATGAAAGCTGTATTCCAGTCTCTCATCAAAGCGGTACTTCTGAATACGCAGGTACATTTCCACAACGGCCAGCTCCTGCCGGACTGTGACGACAGGCTGATCTTCTTTCACGTTGTAGCGCAGAAGCCGCGACAGGGCGGCGGACATATCCGCAATCTCTTCCCGCTCCTCCGCGAGTGCCATGCCGCGGATCGTCTCCAGCGCATTATAGAGAAAATGAGGGTTGATTTGCGCCTGCAGCATCCGCAGCTCCGTTTCCTTATGCCTGAGATGGCTTTCCGCTTCTTTTACCCTCGAGACATACACTTCTTCAAGCAGCTCGGACAGCCGCTTCACCATCCGGTTGTAATCGGCCGTCAGCATGCCTATTTCATCCGCGTTTTCCACTTTGATATGGCCTTTGAAATCGCCGATCTCCACCCGTTTCATATGCAGATGCAGTCTCTTGATCGGCCTGATCAGGCTTGCGGCCAGCCCCAGACTCAGCACATACGCGATCAGCACAAACCAGGCGGTCGTGGCGAAAATGGCATGCGCCATCCTCGTTCTGCTCTCCATGAGCTCATGGTACGGAATTGAGGTCACAAGATGCCAGTTTAACCCCTCGCTGCGGCTGAATGTGAGCAGGCGCTTTCCGTTCTGCTCGAAAGTAAATGAACCGCTACTGCGATATTGCAGCTGCTGTACGATCCTGTAATCCGCAAGGGTTCCGATGAGCTTCGGGTTCGGATGAAATACGTATCTGCCCTCTTCATCCAGAATCATCAGGTAGCCGTTTCCGGACTGACCAAGCCGGACCTTGCGGGCGGTATCCTCCAGACGCCTATAATTCAGATCAATGACAAGCATGCCGAACGGCTTGAGATCCTGCGGACTGGCAATGCGCTTGGCGACTGACACGACAGGTTCTGCCTCGCCTTTCCAATGAATAACCCGTGCCAGCACCTTCGGCTTGCCCGTGACCGGCACGGTATCAAACCATGTCTCCCGCTCCGCATCCCGTATAGATGTTGTACCAGGCTGATCATTCGAATCAATGATCCGTTCGTGATCCAGGATCAGGGAGATGTTCGCCACATCCGACCGGGAGAAAGCTGAATTTTGCAGCACGTTCCGCACCCTGCTTTCATGTTCAGCGTCCGCCGCTTTGCCGCTCGTATAAGCGCGCAGAAATGCCGTCGTGTCGGGGTGGTTAATGATTTTCAGCGTGCTGATCTCAAAGTCGCGAAAATAATCCTCCACATAATGCTTTACCTGATCGATAATTTGCCAGCTGTAGCGTCTTGCTTCACTTTCCAGTGTCAACGATGACTGCCTGAAGGAGATATAGCCGGCAAGCAGCATGGGCACGAGCACAAGGATGGCCGAATATACGGTCAGCTTGGTCATCAGCGACCGGTCACGGAGCAGGATGGTTCGCAAAAGGCGTTTGAATGGCATCTGGTTCAAGCACTCCCCTACATTCCTTCCGGATTGTAGAACGATTCTGCATTCTGTGTGTTATATCCTCTATTTATTCGGCTTTGGCCTGTTCGATGGCATCCAGTATTTCACCATACTCGCTGCGGTATTTTTCGATGACCGGTTTCACGGCATTTTTCCAGGCATCCGCATCACTGATTTCCGTAATGACGGCCCCTCCCGCCCGCACCTGCTCTTCCGACTCTTTCTCATATTTGGCCCATTCTTCCCTTTGGAAAGCCGTTGATTCGACAGCCGCTTCCTTCACAATAGCCTGGTCCTCCGGGGACAGTGTATCCCACACCTGCTTGGATACGAGCAGCACTTCCGGCACTCTTTGGTGGGCGTCCAGAATATAGTTTTTGGCGATCTCAAAATGCTTGCTTGAATAATAGCTCGGATAGTTGTTTTCTGCCGCATCAATGATGCCGGTCTGCAGCGCGCTGTATACTTCCCCGTAGGCCATCGGTGTCGCATTTGCTCCAAGCGCTTCCATGATTTCGATATTGAGCTTGTTTTCGATCACCCTGATTTTCATTCCTTGCAAATCTTCAAGCTTCTTCACAGGCTCGGTTGAGTAAAAGCTTCGGGAACCGGAGCTGTAATAAGTAAGACCTTTTAAGCCTGAAGATTCAAGACTGTCCAGCAGCTTCGTTCCCGCATCGCTCTGCAGGAATTTCCATACATGATCGTCGTCGTTGAAAATGTACGGCAGGCTGAATACACCGTAATCCTTATTGAATTCAGCCATCGGTCCCGTGCTGACCCTGGTGAACTCGATGGCGCCAAGCTGCACCTGTTCAATGGCCGATTTTTCTTCCCCCAGCTGAGCTGACGGAAATACATCAATCGTGATGCGTCCGCTTGACTTTTCCTTCACCAGCTCGGCGAATTTCATGTCGCCTTTCGTGGTCGGATAATCGGCCGGATGAGTCTCAGCCAGCCGGAAATTGTATGTCGGGCCGCCTCCCTGCTCTCCAGTCCCCGCATTCTGGTTCTCAGTTCCCCCTGCAGAGCATCCGGCAAATGATACAGCTGCAGTAAGAAGGACTAACAGCAGCCCTTTTCTTTTTTGTCTTTTCATTATATAAGGACCTTCCTCTCATTATATTTCGTGCACACACTTTGTCTTACAGCGCTAAGACCCGTTAACCAAATTCGGCAGCCACATGGAGATGGACGGTACATACGTAATGAGCATCAGAACCGCCACCATCACGAAGAAAAACGGAATCAGTGCTTTTGTACCCTGTTCAATCGTAACCTTGCCTATCGCACAGCCTACGAATAATACCGTACCGACAGGCGGGGTAATCAATCCAATGCCCAAATTCAGGATCAGAACGATCCCGAAATGGACCGGATCCATGCCAAGCGCCGTCACGACCGGGAACAGAATGGGTGTCATAATCAAAATCAGCGGGGCCATATCCAGCGGTGCGCCAAGAATAAGCAGCAGAATGTTGATGATCAGCAAAATAATGAACGGTTCATCCGAAATGCCCAGCAGAAAATTGGTCAGCATCGTTGGAATTTTGAGATAGGTCAGAACCCAGGCAAAGGCATTGGAAGCTGAGATAAGAAACAGCACCATAGCTACCGTACGGAAGGTGCGTAAGAAAATGATTTTGATCCGGGAGAGCGGAATATCACGGTATATAAAGAAGGTCAATATAAAAGCATACACGCAGGCAATCGCTCCCGCTTCCGTAGCGGTGAACCAGCCGGTGAAGATGCCTCCCAGAATGATGACCCCGGTCATCATCGACAGAAAACCGTCCCGGAGGATCTTCGGAACCTCTTTCAGCTGCACAGGTTCTCCTTTGGCGTAACCTCTCTTGCGTGCAATGAAGTAGGATGTCGTCATCAGTGCAGCAAGCAGCACGAGGCAAGGCACAATTCCGGCCATAAAAAGGCTGGAAATGGAGACGCCGCCTGCCGCGAGCGCGTACAAAATCATGTTATGGCTGGGCGGCATGACGACCCCTTGAATGGCCGCAGCCGAGGTGACGGCGACCGAATAGTCAGCATCGTAATTTTTCTTCTTCATCATCGGGATCATGACCGACCCGACCGAGGATACGTCCGCCGCGGCCGATCCGCTGATGTTGCCGAAAAGCATGCAGGCGACACAATTCACCATGGCTAGCCCCCCGCGAATTGCCCCTACCGTAAGCTGCGCAAGATTGATGAGGCGAAGCGCAAGTCCGCCTTCACTCATAATTTGACCTGCCAGAATAAAGAACGGAATCGCGAGCAGCGAAAAAGAATTCATGCCCTGAATCATGCGCTGGCCGATCACCGCAAGCGGAATGTTCAGCGTTATGGCTGTCAGCAGGGATGATAAAGCCAGCACCAAAGCAATGGGAAACCGGAACAGAATCAGCACGACAAAACTGACCGTCAGCACAATAATGGCGGTTGTTATCATTCCATCAACTCCTCGTCAAGCTCCTTGTGCCGAACGGTATTGATGCCCAGAAGCTGCAGCAATGCATAGATGCATACGAGTACACCCGTTATCGGCATCACGACATACATGACGCTGCTGGGCCATTCCGTCGCGGACATGCGGTTGGGATGCATTAATTTTGTGAAATCCCAGCCGTACTTGATCAAATACAGCCCGAAGGCAAACGTAGAGAGGCCAATCACAATATCCAGCAATCGGTTGGCGCTGCGGGATAATCTGTTCGAGATCGTATCCATCGCCAAATGAAGCTTCTCCCGGAAGCCGATCGCGATGCCGAGAAACGAAAACCAGATCAGCAGCAGCAGCGTCAGCTCCTCGGACCAGAAAAATACAAATCCGAACAGCTTGCGCGTAAAGACCTGCATGGTTACGATCAGCGTCATGAGCGCGACTGCGCTTACCGCAAACGTCTCAATGGCCCGGTCTATACCTAAAGCGGCCGTTTTCAAGCTTTGTAGGATTTGGTGCAATGTCCTGCCCTCCTTTGCATGGTTAAGGTCTTCGCCAATTGTAAGCGATTGCAAAAATGCTGAACAGAGGAATGGATTGTGATTTTCTTGTAATATTTTTGTTTTTCGCAAGCGAGGCCCCGCCCGGTTCATTATCGGGCGGGGCCAGCTGTCATTGCAGGTAACGAAGACAGCCTTGGACGCGGAAAACCGCTCCAAGGCTGTCTGATGAATTCCGTCGGTATTTGATTCCGTTACAGCTCCACCACCTTGGTGGCAATATTGCCGCAGAACTCCCGGTCATGCTCCACAAACAAGATGGTCGGCTCGTAATCCAGCAATAACTCCTCGATCTGCATACGGGAAATGACATCTATAAAATTCAGCGGTTCGTCCCATATGAGCAAATGCGCCTGTTCGCAGAGACTTTTGGCGATAAGCACCTTTTTCTTTTGCCCACCGCTGAAATCCGCCATATCCTTCTCGAATTGCACCCGTGAAAAATCCAGCTTTCGCAAAATCGCTTTAAACAGGCTCTCATCAATGCCATGTTCCCGGGCATAATCCGATAAATTGCCCTGCAAATGCGAGGTATCCTGCGACACATAGGAAATTTGCAGCTGGCTTCCCCTGCGGAACGTGCCCGTATAGCTGATATCCTCTCCGCATATCAGTTTGATGATGCTGGATTTGCCTGAGCCATTTTTTCCGGATAATGCAATCCGGTCCCCCCGCTCGATCGTAAAGCTCAGATCCCGGCAGACCTCTCTCTCCCCATAATAAATCGCGACTTGCTCAAGCTCGGCGAGCTGCGGTTTATGGAAGCTCAGTTGCGAAATTTTCAAGCTTTCCGAGGTCTCGATGTTTTTCAAAAGTTTGGACTTATCCTCAATTGCGGACTGCTGCCTTTGTTCCATCGATTTGGAGCGTTTCATCATTTTTGCGGCCTTATGACCGACATAGCCTTTATCCACCTTGGAGCCGGAGTTTCTTGTCCCGTTCTTGGTTTTCTCTACCTGATGAGACCAGCCCTCCGTCCGTTTGGCCGCCTCCGTCAAGCGCTTGATGTCTTTGCGGAGCCTATCGTTTTCCCCAAGCTCGAAGTTGTCCTGGCGCTGTTTATTCTCCCACCAGTCGGAGAAGCTGCCTTTTTGGATTTCAATGTTCGTCCTGTTAATGGACAGAATATGATCCACGCAGTTATCCAGGAAAGCCCGGTCATGGGACACCAGGATAAATCCGCTTTTGCCGTTCAAATAGTCGCTGACGAGCCTTCTTGCCTCCATGTCGAGATGGTTGGTCGGCTCGTCGATTAACAGAAAGCTGTTTTCCTTGAGGAATAAAGCTGCCAGCATCACCTTCGTTTGCTCTCCGTTCGATAAGGAATTGAACGGCCGGTATAATACATCATCGGATACCTTCAGCAGCGAAAGCTCGCGCATCAACTCCCAAAGCACGTAGTCCGGATAAATTTCCTCTACGACGTCGAGGGTCTGACTTTCCTTGTTCTCTACCTGGAAAGGGAAATATTCAAAACTGACATCTGCGGAAATATGGCCGCTGTATTCGTATTTGCCAAGCAATAGGTTTAGGAAGGTCGTTTTCCCCCGTCCGTTTCTGCCCGTAAAGCCCAGCTTCCATGAGGTATCGATTTGAAAGCTGACGTTCTCGAAAATATTGTCATAGCTTCCGTCATAGGCGAACGTCAGATTGCTTACATTTATTAATGACATGAGTGGTAACCTCCTGCAAAAAAATAAGGGCTGCAAGAAAGTTACTACTTTCCTGCAGCCCTAATATACAGCAAGCCCTACCGACCCACGTATAGTGTCGGATAAGCATACACCGAAGAGATGAAAGGATGAAGTAACTTTCTTGCATAAAGAATAAAACATGCGAACCTGTTCGCATTATTGTTTTATATCCTTAGCAAGAAATATCCATCCGTTTCAGCTCCTGTCGTTTAAGTTGGTAATATCTTAACACATGCTTTAGGTGGCGTTCAACCCTGGGAATATGTATATCCAATGTTAAACAAATGATCGCATCTTTTTTCCTTTTTGTAACAATTTCTCAGCCAATTTCGTTTATGATGAACCGGGGCAGTTTCTTTTCTTCCCTAATCAATGAACCCGAGGATGACGTACATGAAAATAATCAACTTTTCAACTGCAGTTTTGCTGATCACTCTTTGCAGTCTGCCTCTGCAGGGATGCAGCCAAAATTTTGTATCCAAGGATGCTTCGCAGCAGCCCTCTACTTCTGTTAGCACCTCTGCTGCAGATCCAGCTCATCCATCTGCTTCTATGCCGGAGTCCGACTCTGCTGCTGCGCCTGACACCGATGCTGATTCAAGCGCTGAACCCGAAAAGACGCTTCTGCAAATTTACAATGGAAATCTTCAGGACGAGGAGAAGGTTCCGGCCCTTGCTGATCTGCTTGGCGGGTTGGACTGGCATAAGCTGAATGAAGCTTCCGGATCTGGTAAGTCTCTTGAAATTATAGAATACTTGAGCAAAAACCAGGATTATATCACTCCGGAGCAATATCCGCTGCTCTTCCAGGCAACCGAAGGCCTCGATGGAGCTTCAGCCGAATCGTACTCCGCTTTAGTTGGCGAGCTGTACTACAAAAACAAAGAAGAAATCGTGAGGACGATTGCCGTGATGAATGATCAGTCCAAGCAGCAGCAGATCATAGGACATATTGCTTATTATCTGACATACAAAGACATTGACCAGGAAAAGAGATCGCTTCAAACCTGGCTGAATTCCGGGAAGCTTGAGGCCGAAGAAGAGTTGGTTGTCACGGCATTGCTGGACCGCTTGAATCATCCTTATTGAGAGAAAGCCAGCCTCATTTCGGTCTGCATTCCGCGACTGAAATAAGGCTGGCTTTATTAAGAAAGAATTTATTTCACAGCAGGATGTTCAAATTTTGTATGCGCAAATCCTCGTACATGCGATCCGCGGCAGTTGAGCAGGAATAAGTAATTTGGGCATGCACATCCAGCAGGGTCAGCCGGCAGCCATGCTTGGCGCCTGTATCGATGCCGATTTTCCGGTTTGCCCGCCATAGCTCCCCGGGACTTGCCCCCATCCGGAACGTCGGCGTGTGACCGAAGATGACCGTTCCCAACTGGTCAGCGACTGAATCACTCTCTCCCCAGAACTCCTCACGGATCTCGGTCATATCTTTAAGCGTCTGGTCTTCAAGCGGCGCCCCTGGCCGGAAGCCTGCATGCACAAAGAGAAAGCCATCCTCCTCTATGTAAGCCGGAAGAGTATACAGCCAGTCAATCAGAGCCCGAACGGCTTTCGTCTTCTCTTTGGGCTGCTTCATTAGCTTGGTTTCCTTATTGCCAAGGATGGCCTGCGCGCCGCCCTGCACCAGCGCTTGTATGGTCTCAAGTGTGTCCCAGGTGTCAGGCGTGTCGTTAATGTAATCTCCGCCCAGAATAAGGCGGTCTTCACGGGGGTTATATGCAGCTTCGGACAGCAATAAAGACAATCCGTGCTTATGCCCGTGGATATCTGAAATAACCAAAAGGCGGCCCGTGTTTTCAGTTGAGTTCAACAAATTATCTACGGCCTTTCTGCTTTAATCTATGATCAGGTTGAATATAGAAACGCAGCTTCGCGTGGCAATTTCAAGCTGATCAAATTTCCCGGCTGCAGCGCTTCTCCGCTCAGCATATACAGCCTGCTGCCTTCCCCGCATTCCAGCAGAGATCGCCAATTGCTGCCTTCGAACGTACAGTGAATGACCCGTGCTTCAAGCAAACTGGAGTTGTGTAAGTCCTGAGAATTTGCCATTGGGGGCTCATTAGCTGTGTGTACAGTCAATGCTTCAGGACGAAAGCGGACCTCGCCTGCCATTCCTTCCCGGGGAGCATTTCCGGGTTCACAATGAACTCCGTGCAGTATGCCGGCTGGCGTCTTGAGCGCCAGGCCTTGTGGAGCAGCTATGAATTCACCGGACAGATGATTGATTGCGCCCAGCAGCGAAGCGGCCTGCCTGCTGGCAGGCCGGTTATAACATTCGATTGGTGAAGCGAACTGATCGATTGCGCCGCTGCGCATAATGAGCAGACGGTCCGCCATGGCGAACGCTTCCTCCGGATCATGTGTCACATGAAATACGCTCATTTTCAGCCGCCGGAACAAAACGGCCATTTCCGAGCGCATTTCAATACGCAGCCTCATGTCCAGATTGGACAGCGGCTCATCCAGGAGCATCAAGCGCGGTTCGGTCACCAGCGCGCGGGCGATGGCTACACGCTGCTGCTGTCCACCCGACAGCTGGGGAGGCAAGCGGTGTTCAAAGCCTTCAAGATGAAGCAGCGCAAGCGCTTCCTGTACCTTTTTCCTGATGGCGTCGGTGCCAAGCCGTTTTTGCTTCAATCCATAGGCGACATTGTCATACACATTCATATGCGGCCACAGCGCATAATCCTGGAATACCATATTCACGCCGCGCTTCTCCGGCGGAACCATTTTGGTAGAAGAAGCAATCTTCTGCCCAAGCAGACGAATCTCGCCTTCATCGGGCTGGGAAAGCCCTGCCACCAGCTGCAGCAGTGTCGATTTGCCGCAGCCTGAGGGGCCCAGCACACTGATGATCTCTCCCTCCTTCAGATCAAGGCTGACTCCGTTTAATGCTTTGACCTCCCCGTATCGTTTAACAATATTGCTGATCTCAAGCAGTGGGCTTGTGGTTTGGGCAGCTGATGTTTTCATATTTATTTCTTCGCCCCTTTTCTATAAAAAATACGTTCGGCCAAAATCATGATACATACGATGATGCCCCCGCCTGTGATCGTAGCTGCGGCTGCGTAGCCAAAGCGCATGTCTTCAAAGGCATCATCAATGGCGACAGGCAGTGTTTGAAAATTGGGCGGAAACAAGATCGAGTTCACCGCCAGGTCGAACACACTTGAGCCAAAGGCAGCAAGGCCAGCGGATACCAACGCTCCGCGCACGAGCGGAATCAAGATCATCCTCACCCGGCTCAGCAGCGAGGCTCCCTGCATTTGGGCCGCATCAAGCAGGCTTTGCGGCACTTTGGCCATAGCCCCGCTCATCACCCTGGTAATGATGGGAATCGCGCCCGCGATCGCTGCCAGCACCAGAATCGCCGGTTGGCCATATAACCGGAGTCCAAGCGGCTCCAGCCACTTTTGGTTCCAGACGAATATGTAACCGATCCCGAGCACAACACCCGGAACGGCGAAGGTAACCAGTGACGCCGTTTCAATAAGCCGCTTAAACCTGAATCTGGAATAAGCGAGCACAAAGCTTGCCGCAAGTCCAATGAGAAGACCGAATAGGGCTGCAGCTCCTGCAATCAAGAGCGACCTGCCAAGTCCGGGGAACAAGGCTGCCCCTTGCTTGAACAATTCCAGGTAGTTATCGAGCGTAAGATTACCGCTGGACAAACCGTCGGTCTGAACACGCAGAAGTGACATGACAAAGCTTGATCCGATAGGAATTCCGAGCACGATCAGAACAAAGAGCAGATTCCCGCCCGCGAGCAGCCATCGGTATTGGCCAGCCGTTGTCGGCACGGAAGGCACTGCACGGCCGGATAAAATATCATATCGAGCCCTGCGCAGCACATAAAACTGCAGAGCCATCGCAGCCGCAATGATCACAACCAGATACAGGGAAAGCACACCTGCCATATCAAAACGGATTGGTGACGTATAAATGGCGGAGTAAATGGAATAAGGCAGTGTGGGAAACTTATAGACGACAGCTATCGCCGATGGAAGACCGAAATCACCGATGGTGTCCATAAATACAAGCGCAGCTCCCGAGCAAATGGATGGCAGCAGCAGCGGCGCCTGGATCGTTCTCCATACCCTGAAAGGAGAAGCCCCGCATAATCTCGCGGCATCAGACAGCATCTCCATTTTCCATTCCATCGCCGCACGTACCGTGAGATAAGCGAGCGGGAATTTGCTTAAAGTCATCACGGCGATCAGTCCGGCCGGTGAAAAAACAGCTCTCGTCACCCACTCCCAGCCAAGCACGGAAACAGCCAGTCCGTTGCCTGCAGAGAACATAATCCAGCCCTGGGCAAGAATAAAGGATGGCATGATGAGCAGTATCCAGGCAGCGGCATCCAGCAGCCCCGCACCGGGAAACCGCCAGCGGGTACGCACCATTGCCAGCACGGTACCGAGCAGCGTGCCGAAACATGCAGTCCCGATCCCGAGCAGAAGCGAATTCTCCAGCGACTTTCGCCACAGCGGCCGGGTGAATACATCCCCCAGCAGCGAGATATCTCCGAAATTCAGATCACCAAAAAAGATACCAGGGAGCAGCACCTGGATGATGACCGCTCCCAAGGGAAACAGAACCAAAATGGCTAATAACAGGCTGACTGCCCAGCCCAGCCGATTCACACTCAAACCTTTCATAGTCGCTTACTGGACAGACTGGTCGGCAAACCATTGCTTGATTTCAGCTTCATGTTCGCTTGCCCAGGCAGCATCGGCAATATTCAGCTTGGCATTCGGATCACGTTCAGGCTTTGGTTTGGCGCCCTCTGCGGAAGGCTCGAAAAAGCTTTCGTCTCCTTCATCCACCAGCTGCTGCTGAACTTGCGGATCAAGAAGGAAGTTAACGAATTCCTTGGCTGCTTCGATCTGATCGGAATCCTTCTGAATAGCAGCCACCCTTACCGAGGCAGGCGCCCCTTCCGCGGGCCACACCAACTTCACCGGCTCTCCATCCGCCAGCATGCCGTACGCATTCGATTCCTGCAGCGCAGCTACGTCAATCTCCCCTGAAGTCATGGCTTGAACCACCTGCGGGTTTTTAGGATATACATGAAGTCCTTGCTTCATGAGGCTGTCGAAATAGGCTTGTCCGCCTTCCATGCCCTGTTGATTGAAAAACCAGGACACGAACGGGTAAGCCGGTGCTGCTACAGCCGGGTCGGCCATACCGACACGCCCTTTGATTGCATCCTTTTTCAGATCATCCCATGTCTTGGGAGCTTGCTCCTCAGAAACTTTATCCTTGTTATATACAATAATTCCGGCAGCGTGTGCGCCTGTCGGGTAATAAGCCCCATCTTCCGGGATAACGGCTTTGTACGCTTCCTTCAGGTCTGCGGCATTATCGGGAGTCCAGCCCTGCAGCAGCTGTCCGTTGGCGTCAAGACCATAAATCGAAGGCATCGCATCGATCCAGACCACATCCCATTGCGGATTGGATTTTTCCGCTTCAATCCTGGACATGATTTCGGCTCCGTTGCCGGAAACGATATTGAGTTTAATGCCTGTTTTTTTCTCAAACATGTCGCCGATCACGGCATCAAAATCATTCAGATAAACGGTAAGCTCTTGAGCTTGCGCAGGCGGTGTGTTACCTTTCCCCTGCTCCTCGCCTGCCGCAGTCTGTGATTGTCCTCCGCATGCCGTGACCGTCATTAAGGCCAGCGCACTGAAGGCGATGCCTGCTTTTTTAATCCACTTTTTTCCCACGATATATTTCCCCCTAGTATTAACTTAGCACTTCACTAAGACGCTCGTGCGTTATCTTAAACTTTAACCAAGCAATGTCATAACGAAGTTAAAGCAAATAACCGTTTTTATTAAATTTATCTATATATATTGTTAGTAACGAAGAAATCATCTATATTTTAAACAGAAAGCGAGGGTTGCGCATGAATGTACAGCAACTGAAAGTCTTTGTGGAAGTGATGAAAAGAGGAACGCTGCAGGGCGGGGCGGAGCATTTGGGGCTGAAGCAGCCTACGGTCAGTTTTCATCTGCGAAAATTGGAGGAAGAGCTGGGGGTGGAGCTTTTCCGCAAGCATTCCAGGAATCTGCGGCCAACCAAGGCGGCTGAAGAACTGCTTCCCTATTCACGTCATATTCTGTCCCTGATGGATGAAGCTGCCGAGCGGATGAGCATGCATGCAGCCAAAACGGGCATCAAGCTGAAGCTTGGAGCGAGCTATACGCCAGCCACCTACTATTTGCCGCCTTATCTGGCCGAATTCCGGCACAGATATCCATCTGTTCATCTGCTGCTGAATGTTAAGAAGGCAGAGAGCACACTGCACATGCTGCGAAATTATGAAATCGACGTGGGGATCGTGTCTCTGCCCCAAGAAGAAGAAAAAGGGCTCTGTGTGGTACCACTGCTCGAAGATGAACTGCAGCTGGTCCTGAGCCCTCAGCACCCTCTGGCCAATATAGAGCATCTGACCGCAGATCACCTGCAGGAGGAAACCTTTTTGCTGCACGAAGGCGGCACAACCTCGAGACGGCTAGCGGAAGAATGGGCGTCCGTTATTGGACTGGAGTTCAGATCCACTATGGAACTGGGGGCTATTGAGACGATAAAAGAGTCTTTGAAATACAGTATGGGGATAGGTGTGCTGCCACTGCGCAGCGTGCTTAGGGAGACAGCGGCCGGGGAGCTCGTGAAACGCCCCCTCCCGGGTAACGGGTATACCAACCGCAGGTATATCTGTCTGGTGTACCGGGACGAGCCCATTTATTCACAGCATACTAAAATGTTTATCGATTATATGCAGGCTGCAGCGGAGGTTAAGTTGAATCCGTAAATATCAACGAAGGGCGGATTGCGCGAAAGCCGACCGAAGCCTGTTTGGCGTAAAACTTTTGCGGGAACAGGCCTTCAAAGGCGCTCTAAATATGTTCTTTTATATAACTGCACAACTTGCGTTGCTACAGCTTCAATATCACTATCTATTTCCCCTAGTACGTAAGATTCCAATACTCCCATGGTTGCCGTTCCTAAAAACTTCAAAAAAATATGCTTATCGTTAATCGGATACGAATCCTCATTAATCTTTTTATTGATTTCTCCCATGGTAAAAGACAACAGCTTCTCGCGACATGATGAAGCGCGTGGAGCCGAACCTATGGTTAGACAATGGATTCCGAATAGTCATGCAGAAAGAGAAGAAGCTGATATGACGGATATAGATATGGTAGAAGCGGTTGATTATTACCGGACGCCAAGAGGTCAGAGTCCCAACTCCCCAAACAAACTGAAATTCACCAGCATAGGCTCGATCATCGGCTTTGATGCTTTCCATTTAGCAGACAGTCTGCTGACTCAGCCTTTGCAAATTATTGTCGGCGGCGTACAAGGAGCGTTTGGTTCCTATAAGGATGGCCATAAGCTTTATAACCGGGCAGCGTCTCAGAAAAAAGATTTGTTTGTTATTGAAGGGGCAAGTCACTATGACCTGTACGACAAGCCGGAGCCAGTTCGTAAAGCCTTTGAAAAATTAGGTGCTTTCTATAAAGAAATTCTTTAGGATAATGCACGGGGGTGTCTCAAAGACATCCTCTCAGTAATTCCCTTCTGATTTCTTTCATTTTCAAAAATTCGGAAAATCTATCATTTACAAAAAACTGGTTGTACATGGATTATATTTCCACTATACTTGGGTTGTAAGCGCTTCATTATTTAAAACTATCAGCTCTCCTACTTCATGCGCTGTCAATAAAGAGAATCCACAAAGCGAGGTGATCCCCTGCCAGATAGTCTAAACCGCTTGATGTCGGCTGATGTTCCGGAAGTGTCCAAGATCCAGGCTTTCATATTTTTTGAGGAGGGAACAAAATGTTAAGAAAAGGAATATGTGCGGTTGTGCTGCTCAGTCTCCTGATCACTCTGTTTCCCGCAAAACAAGCAAGCGCAGCGAACTGGACTCTCATTTGGGGCGACGATTTTAATGGGAACTCGTTAAACCGTTCCTATTGGACCCCTGAAATCGGTACCGGAAGCGGCGGCTGGGGAAATAATGAGCTGCAGTATTATACCGACCGTCAGCAGAATTTGAAGGTTGCCAACGGCAACCTGGTCATTACGGCCCAAAAAGAAGCCTACGGCGGAATGAATTACACCTCGGCCCGGATCAAGACGCAAAACCTGCAAACCTTTACTTACGGAAAAGTGGAAGCACGGATCAAGCTGCCGTCAGGCCAAGGGTTATGGCCGGCTTTCTGGATGCTGGGCAGCAACATCAGCTCGGTCGGTTGGCCGTATTGCGGGGAAATCGACATTATGGAACGGGTAAATAATAATCCTTATGTAAACGGCACTGTGCATTGGGATGCAGGAGGTTACGCTCAATACGGGCGGGAGTCGGGCAATCTGGATTTTTCCCAATACCATGTGTACAGCATCGAGTGGGACTCCAAGTATATCCGCTGGTTTGTTGATGGACAGCAGTTCAATGAATTTTATATTGAGAACGCAACCGGGAACACGGAAGAATTTCAGCGTCCGTTCTTTATTCTCCTGAATATGGCAGTTGGCGGAAACTGGCCTGGTTCTCCTAATAACTCAACGCCGTTCCCGTCGCAAATGCTAGTCGACTACGTGCGCGTCTATAAAGCAAGCTGACAGCAGGACGTCAATCCATGATGGAATGCCGGTATCATCCCCTAACGGGCTAGCGGACAAAACGGGCCAGGGGGACGTATCAAGCACACTAACGGCGAAGGATCGTCCATAAAAACGAGGGGTTGTCCCAAAGTCATCATTGCTGGCTTCGGGCGGCCCCTCTTCTCTTTCTCGCTTCCGCCAGCTCCGTTTCTGTACTGTAAAGCCAACTTTCCAAATATAATCTAATACACGATAACTTCTTCTAATTGCAGGGGAGGGAGATTCAAGCGATGGCGATACGTCCGCCAATATTGCAAAGAGGCGACACCATTGGCATTGTGACCTTGGGCAGCCCATTGGATGCAAGTGTCATTAATGCACGGATTGAAACTTTGAGATCGATGGAGTTCAACGTCGTTTTAGGACAATATGTATTTGCACAAAACGGCTTTCTGGCCGGTACAGACCAGCAGCGGGCATCCGATTTAATGATGATGTTTCAAAACCCGCAGGTGAAAATGATCCTGCCCACAAGAGGCGGCACTGGAGTGGCCGGCATTCTTCCCTACCTTGATTATAACGTGATCCGGAATAATCCCAAAATCGTTACAGGCTACAGCGACATCACTGTTCTGTTAAACGTGCTGTATCAATTTGCGGATTTAATCACATTTCATAGTCTGCTGCTTATAGACTTCAAAAACGAAACGCCCGCTTATAATTTTGACCAGTTTTTTGCCGCGACCTCCTTATTTTCATTGACCCGCCCAATACTGAATCCGCCCGGAATTCCGCTGGTGAGCAGAGTTCCGGGCAACGTCACGGGTCCGCTTGTGGGCGGCAATCTGACATCCTTTGTTGATACCTTGGGTACACCTTTGGAGATCGATACTCGGGGCAAAATTCTTGTGCTTGAAGAAACCCATGAACCGACCAATACGGTTTACAGATACTTGAATGATTTGAAGCTGGCTGGAAAGTTTCGTGATTGTATCGGCATTCTTATAGGGGAATGCACGGGGTGCCAGGTGGCATATGGCACATCCTATGAGGATTTAATCAACCAATTCATCGTGCCTCTCGGCAAACCGCTGATCACGAACCTGGCAACAGGACATGGACAGTACAAAGCGGCTTTGCCGATCGGCGCCATGGTGAATCTCAACTCGGTCAATAATTCCATTACGGTGGTTGAACCTGTTATCAGTTTAGTTTGAAAGTATAAATGGATAATATACTAGATTTCCTCTACGCTAAGGAACCGACTTTTTTAAAAAATCTGGCTTGTTAAGCTTAGCTCTTGTTAGTGACACAACTGGGGTTTCCTTAAAATTAAGGAAACCCCCGCATTCGTACATTAAGCCTTATTTTTGTTTTAATAGATGCGTTCGATTTTGTATCCTTTTTTCTTGAGTTCACTTGGGACACTCGGATCAATCACAACATGTGCAGAACCGACCATAACAAAATAAGTCTGTCCACTGTCATTCTGTAGAATTTCATCAAGTTTGTTTGCCATATTAATATTACGAGTGTCATTAAACTCTTGTTTGTACTCTTGATCAACACTCTCCAACCTATCCGACAGCTGATTAACAAATGCATCTCTATTGCTATTGTTATTGCCGTGCACCCAGTTATATCCTAATTGGTTTAACCAATCAGCTTGCTCCTCATATGTCTCTATATAACTTTCTAAAACTTGTACTTGTGTATCCATACTAAAGCCGCTTAGAACTTCATATTGCGTTTCGATCGTTTCTAGATCAACAATTTCTTTATCGTCTTCTTGGGCACGTTTAAGGAAATATAAATCAACTCCATACTCTGGTGTTAAAACACTTTGCTTCGTAACAAGATCTGCCAATAAACCCTCTACAAACCATGGCTGATAGTGATTAAAAGTCTCCATAGGCATTCCGTGTGCTTCAAATATGTCTGAAAGCTTTGCATAAGACTCTTTTGATAAAACGTCATCAAGCGTCGTATTATCATCAAATAAAGCCATTTCATTAATTTTCTCTTCATCAACTTTAGCTTCAAACAAATTTATTTCTGGAAGTATGACATCAGAACTCTCAAACGCTTCTTCAATTTCAGTTGCAAGCGGAAAAAAATCTTTATGACCTAAATGTATGCTTCCCAGCAAATACATGGTTGTCTCTCCGTTAACAACCTTCCATAAGTACCCTCCATCTCCATCATAATCAATAGAGAATAAACCAGAGAAGTAAATTTCAACACAACCAATTATTCCTTCCTTGAAATACAATTTTTGTTTGGTTAAATTTGATCGACTTAACCCTAACAGTACTGTCTCATCGCATGGGCAGCTATCTACTAAAAGCTACCGTCTAGCAACGCGTTCCATTGCAGTCGCGTTGCGCGCTCCACACTACCCGCTGCGGCACAGAGACCGAGCGCGATGTTGAGCCACATCGGCAGAGCAATGGGCGAGTTGAAGGTTCCGAAGCGCTGAGCGATCATAGGCACCTGAGTGACCGCATCGATGATCTGAGGGATGGCGAGAACCATAGGAACGATGAGCATGATCAGCGAAATGAAACCGATCCAGCGGCTCAACGCCGGGTGCTCGCGATCAAGACGAGCGCGCCGTCCTTCGGCGGAACTCTCGTCCGGGATGAGCTGGTGCACGGCTCCTTCGTCGGTGACGTAGTGGCATCGTTTGAGGCCGAAAACCGTGGACGCTACTTCGATCGTTCCTCCAGGCACGGGGAAGGCCGCAGGGAGTTTGGACTCGGCGTGATGTTTGCCATCGAGGTATAGATGGGCCTTGCCCTTACCGTCATCCGCCAGAAACTGTTGCCAATACGAGACGTCAACGGCGAAGACTACTTGACGGCCATCATCGTTTGTCAACGGGAGATAGAACAGGGCACGGGAGAGCGGCTGCCACCAGCGGAAGCCCTTTAGTGGGCGCCCGTTCCCGGCCTTGAACCGTCGCGCGGCTTTACGTCGACTCCTCTCTGTGAACACTTCTTCATCTCCCTTTTGTTTATTGAATTAACAAATTATTGCTATTTTTCAACAGAGGCGGAAGCCCGCCTCAACTCTTTCGCTCCGAGCTTTCACTGACGGACTTCATCACTGGATCCGAATATCGCCCGAAGTTGCCCGTACTTTGATAACGTCCGTCGTCTCTTGCGGGGATTCGGGTGCCTTGATGTGTCCTGAAGTGGTCTTCAGGTCGAAGAACCCTTTGAACTCCGGATCGGGCGACAAAGTCACGTCACCGGTACGGACGGAGATATCCAGGCTGTCCGAACGCTGCCCCGTCAGAGTAATGTTGCCGGAGGTCGATTTAAACACGCCTTTTCCGGTGAACCGGTCAAACTTGATATTGCCCGAATGCAGCGAGGTATCGGCCGAGCCGTCGACGTCCACGGCGGTAATGCTGCCGGAAGTCGACTGCACCGTCAGGGCGCCCTTCAGCCCATTCACCTTGATATCGCCGGAGTGCAGCTGGATTTCCGCATCCCCCTGGATCCGCTCCGCCGTAATATCCCCGGATTTTGAAGTTAAGCTCAACCGCCCGGCGGTGATAGCTTCCGCGTGCAGCTTGCCGGAAGAAACAGACAAGTCGATATTTTCCGCCTTCAAGCCGGTAAAGCTGGTGTTGCCGGAGCCCGATTTATAGCTGATCTGCTGCAGTCGGGCGTCATCCGCCAGCGCTACAATAATCTGCGCCTTGATGGACTTGTAGTTGGGGGCGGCTAATTTCACATCCTTCTGCAGCTGGAGATCCAGCGCATTTCCTGTGATCTCTGTCGCTTTCAACTGATCGATCGTGTTTTGCTGCATATTGCCGCTGATTTCCACATAGTTGGTGCCGTCGGGGCTGGCGATGAACTCCATGTTCACGTCATATTCGCTATCGATGACGAGCGCACTCAGCTCGTCCTGTGCAAACGTCCATTTCTGCTCATACGCGGGTAACTTGTCGACAAAATCGAGCGGTTGACAAGCCGTGCCGGCGAAGCTCAAGACGATCAGCGCGATTCCTAGGAAATACCACTTTTTATTGTTCACGATTAGTTCTCCCCTTCCAAGATTCGGATGTTCCATTCCATTCGATCACTAGCTTTTTGCTATAAATTTCGCGCTCAGGAGTTAGCTTGTAGTATTTGCACCGAGGACCGCCCGTGGACTAATAGCCTTCTCATTTTATATTGTTTAAATTCACTAGTGTCCGCAAATAATGGAGTAGGAATAACCAGATGGCGACGTTTCGACTCACGCCCGACATTGGGCTCACAACGTCGTTTTATATCTTGCTCTCGGTTGATTATTTGATCATTTTTAAAACACTCTTTATTAACTCTTCACTGTAATCTTCAAGGCTTAATTCATTTTGAGGTAATGACATCGACCCTGCTGTAGCGCCCCGAATGATAATTGCAATCACTTGAGGATCAAAATCACCAAATTCTTTAGCTTCTTGTCCTTTGTGAAGAATCTCTTTCAACAAAACATTTAATTCATCTTCATCATTAACTTCTGCCAGATAATAAGGAACATTGTCTGGTGTGCGACCATTAAAAATAATTTCAAGCAAAGCGTTGTTATTTCCACGGTTTGTACCCTGATATGCCAAGCTTGCTTCTATAAAAGTCATTAATTTCTCCATATACGTTTGTTTCTGTTCTACTTTTCCCTTAATAAAGGCTCGCTCTTGTTCAACCAAATACATCAAAGTATTTCTCATCAAATCTTCCTTACCAGAGAAATGATAAGAAATGAGTCCTGTACTTATGTTTGCTTTATTCGCTATTTTAGAAAGGCTTGTGCTGTGATATCCAATTTCCGCCAAGACTACTATAGCAGCTTTAATGATTTGTTCTCTCCGTGCATCAGCTATCAAATATTGTTTGTTTTCCATTTATTCATCCACCTTTATGTTATTGATTGTTCGTTTTTT
Source organism: Paenibacillus jiangxiensis (assembly GCF_046098255.1). NCBI lineage: Bacteria > Bacillati > Bacillota > Bacilli > Caryophanales > Paenibacillaceae > Paenibacillus > Paenibacillus jiangxiensis. The sequence continues at coordinate 138,959 of NZ_JBJURI010000004.1, read as the reverse complement.
ATTTTGGACGATCAATCAATTTTTATTCTAAATACTTTTCTGACTTCTGTCAACGTTTTGTAAGGAGCTCTGCTGTTGAGAAAAGTTTACATTTTTGAAATTATGAACGGCTAATATACTAGATTTTCCTAACGATTTCACATTATTATGTATATAGGATGTTCTTAAAAGAATTTCCCGCAATGATTCGAGTAATCGTCAAAGGTGGTACTTTCATGAAAAAAAACAAATTACTATGGATTATATTAGGTGTTGTTTCTGCTTTTATTATTTTGTACTTTGTTATTCCTATTGTGCTTTACCTTTCTGTTACGACTTCTTCCCCATAAAACTATAAGTGTAAGTTGTACATGTGTGCGTGTCTGCTAAAGCATTGGGCAGTTTGAACGTCAAATGCAAAAAGCCCACGTTATCCGCGGACTTTTACTCTTCTCCCTCTATGAATCATTCAATTAACGTGGCCAGCGCTTCTCCGCAGACATCAATTTTTCAAATGGTGTATGCGGTTCGGTCTGGTACCAATATGCCACAGAGGCCAGGTCATCCTGCCGTTCAAACAAACCGCGGTTGCAGACGCCAATCTGCTGAATCGTCACCTTCAAATCGCTTTCAAACCGGATCGGGTCCATAATATGCCAGCGGTAGAAGCTTCGCATCGGCGGACAGTCTCCCAGGAATTGATCATTGTAATCCGTTTCGTGGTTGGAATAGAACGGATATCCGAGAAATGGCGTCGAATACGTGTTTTCAACGGCTTTGCCGTCAGGCTCTTTGGTAATGAACCCCCAGGCTCCTCCGAAATAATCCTCCATTCCTGTTCCGCATATCGTCGGATAGTCTTGATCCCCGTCCATGAAGAACTTCATTTCCCCTTCTCCCCACCAGTATCGTTCCAGGGCTGTCAGCGCAATATATGTCCCCACATAATGACCTTTACCTTGGACACCATCCAGAATGACATAATCCTCCGCTACCTTGGTGATATGCTGACGTCTCCACTGAGCATGAAAATACGCCGCTTCCTCCGGGATCGAGTCAAACAGTGTGTAATCGAATTGATAGAAGAAGCCTTCAATATCTCCAGGATGCTGATTCTCAATCGTCACCCGCGCGCTCTTCCGAAACGGCATGGGAAAGTAACAGTTGAAGCCGCGCGTAGGATTAACGACAATCGGCATGGAATTGACAACATGGGTTACCGCAAAACCGCTGCAGAAGAAATCACCGAGCGGGGATTCCACGGACGGCGCTTCCTCGTCATCCCAGTAAATTCGCAAAACGAGATCACGAAGGACAAAATAACCGGCTGGTGTCGAATTCGTCACAGTTATCCAGAAGTGCTGAAGCACCCCTGGACCAGTCATTTCGGCAAGCACGTTGGTCTCTCCGGCCTTCAGCGTAATGCATGGGCGCCCTTTGCGTGAGGGTCCCAGGTGGCTGGCCTCCTTGCCGCCGGCGCCTTTGTCTCCATGCGGGTTTTCCGCCGTAATGGAGCGGCTTTTCCCATTATTCATCAGGGGCAGGCTTGAGAGACTGTTCGTAAATGGACTGTTTAACATAGGGTCATCTCCTTGTTTTCAAACTTTATAATGTTACTGCTTCACGCCGCCTGCCATAATGCCGTCCATGATATTTTTCTCAAAGATTAGAACGAACAGAATGATCGGGAGGATGATAAACCATCCCATTGCACTGATCATGTCCCACGGCATTTCGAAGTTGCTTGCCCGCGGAATCAGGGTAATGCCGACACTCAACACTTTGATGTTGTAAGAGAAAAATAATGGCGTGAAAAAGTCGTTTAGACAGGTGATAAAATTGATAATGCTGATCGTGGCGATGGCCGGCTTCATCAGCGGAAAGACGATTTGAAACAAAATCTGCACAAAGTTCGCCCCATCCACCTCCGCCGCTTCTTCGATGGTGATCGGAATCTGTTTCAGAAAATTGTGCAGGATCATGACCGAAAAAGGGAGCAGCGCACTAGTGTACAAGATGGTTAATCCAGTGTAGGTGTCGATCAATTTTACGGATTTCATAAAATCATAAAGCGGTCTGGCCGTGATGATGCCCGGGATTAACGTTGAGAACAGAAGCAGCTTATAGGCGAGGCCTAGCCCGCTGGACTGCTCATTCCGGGCAAAAGCGTAAGCGGCTGCAATGCCAAACACCACAGAGGCGATCAGCGAGAACAGTGTGATGATCATCGTGTTATACATCATCTCACCAATGTTCATCTGGACAAAGAGATCACGGTAATTGTTAAAGGTCACGCTCTTTGGCAAATAATGAATCGGTGAGGTAAAGAGAGATCCTTTGGGAGTAATGGACGAAATGAATATCCAGTACAGCGGCAGGAGCACGATCACCGCCATGATGGCCGTCATGCTCCACCTTAAGGCAAAGGGGGCTATTTTCAAGCTCTTTGTATTCATGGTCGCCTCCTATTGTTCAGAGCGCTTGATCGCAAGCAAATTCAGACTGCTGAACACCATCATCAGCACAAACAAACAGACCGCAATCGCCGAGCCGTAGCCGATATTCAGGTTGGTAAAAGCTTCAATAGCGATCCGGTAAGCCAGCAAGCTTGTAGAGTCTCCGGGTCCCCCGGAAGTCATCGCATAAACGATATCGTAGCTTACGATTCTCCACAGAGTGAAGAAAATACATAACGTTAACAGTGTCGGCATAAGCAAGGGCAGCGTGATTTTGAAAAACGACTTCACCGTGCCCGCGCCATCCATTCTGGCTGACTCATACAGCTCTTCGGGAATAAACTGCAGACCAGCAAGCAGCAAGATGGCGAAGAAAGGCACATCCTTCCACAAATCCACGGCGATCACGGCAGCTTGTGCGGATGCCGAATGAATGAGCCAATCAAAGTGAAACCCGGGAAACACCCTGCGGATTAAATCATTAACGAGACCATACGTATCATTAAAGGCCCATTTGGCGGCAATCCCCGTTACGATCATCGGCATGGCCCAAGGAATTAAGGTGATCGTCCGCAGAAACTTTTTCCCCTTAAAGTTCAGGTTCAGCATTAAGGCCATCAGAATGCCAAGGATAATATGGAATACCATGGAGACCACGGTGAAAATGACGGTAAATTTAAGTGAAGTGATGACTTTATCATCCATAAGGACCTGCGCGAAATTGTCAAAACCGACGAAAGTATGCTGGCCGCCCTTGAACATATTGATTTCAAAAAAACTGTTATAGAGAGTGACCAGACTTGGGTACAGGGTCGTAAATCCCCTGATCAGCAGTACGGGTAGTATGAGCAGCCATGCCAGCTTTAATTTGGCGGAGGACCTTACGACTGACGTCATTAAACCCGGATTTTGTTTCGCTATATCTGCCGTTTTCAAGGCCATTCTCCTCTCTTGACGCATTAAACGTTACTTGCCTGAGTTCTCGCGGCCGATGCCGAATCATGGGATTATTTAATGCCAAGCCGCTCAATCTCCTTGTTTGCCTGCGCTGCGACTTCATCCAGACTGATTTCATCGGAAACGTACTTCTGGAAGATGGACCCGATGCTAGTGATAAATTCCATCGATTGCGGAACGATCGGTCTGCCGCGGAGGTTGCTGGATTTAATATATTCCCTGACCTTCTCTACCCCCTCGCCTTTAAAGCCGGGATCGTTGATTACATCAAGTCTCGCCGGCAGCCTGCCGGACATTTCGCTGTAAGCAATTTGTCCCTCTTTACTGGCAACATAGGAGAGAACCTTCTTGGCCGCTTCTTTCTTCTCTGAAGATTTGTTCAGCACATAGTGCCAGGAAGCCATAAAGGCGTCATTGGTTTCAAACTTCGGCATGGGCACGATGTCAAGCTGCTCCGTGCCGTATTTGCCGGACTTCTGAAAGGTGGGAATGGCTCCCGTATACATAAACAGCATGCCATACTTGCCGTCGATAAACTTCTGGATCATCGGGTCGTAAATGTCCGCCAGCTGCGAGAGCGGAGTTACTTTATCCTTTTGCGCCAGATCATGCATGAATTGCAGGGCTTCCTGCGTTTTCGGGTTGCTCCAGTCATAATAGTCCCCGCCAAACAGGTTGACGAAGGTGCCGATCTCGTTAAAGACGTAGCTCTTTTCCCAGGACCCTCCGTATCCGTACACATCCCCTTTGGTCACCGCCTTGGCATACGCGAGGAACTGTTCTTTGTTGGTCGGAACATCCATTCCCGCTTCCTTCAGCTTCTCATGGTTGACCCAGAACGCCAAAACCTCCATATAGCTCGGCACCGAGAAAATACTGCCGTTATACGTGATCATGTCCTTAACGTACTGCTCCGAGAAATTGGACACGACTTCCGGTGTCATGACGTCCTGCTCCAGCGGCTCCAAATAACCCGCTCTGGAGAAGGCCGTGATCAGCTCATCGTTGGTGTGCATTAAATCAATCGTATTGTCGCCAGAAGACAGGATCGTAGTCATCTTCGCCACCATATCATCCGGATTGGTCGGGGTGGCGACTACATTGATCTTCACTCCGGTCGCATCCTCTAATTTTTTCTGATACGCGGCCCACCCCGCCTGGGTTGAATCATTGGTCATCAATGTGATGCTTAGGCTGGAGCTGCTCCCTTGGTCTGGGCCTTGCGGATTACCCTGTGACGAATCAGCGCCTCCGCAGCCTGCGAGCGATAACGAGATCAGCGATATGCAAGCCAGGATGGAGATTACGAATTTCAGCTTTGGTTTGTTCATCTGCAGAAGTCTCCCCTTTTCTTGTCCTTGATGAGCCGGCCGGCTGTACAGTACCCATTATAGATTTCAAATGAAAGCGGTTAAATACAATTATCCGTGCAGAAAATATAAAATTTCACGAACTCAGCTCAGACAGGGTTATAGCCGGAGAATCGGACAAGCTAAAGGCTTTGAGGCCATTGTCAAAGCAAAATGTTTATGATATAACCGTTTACAATGATTTCGAAGCATGACTAAGCCCTGATTGTAAGCGTTTGCAGTGTATTATGACTTCGGTGGTGGTCTCTTTGCTCCTGATATCGAAAATGCACAAATTTCTCCGTTTTCATTTCAGCAGTTTCCGGAACAAGCTCATATTCGGTTTTTTCCTGATTGCCATCATCCCTCTTGTAGTGATCAGTCTGCTCTCTTACCAGCTGTCTTTCAAAATTGCCAGGGATGGCATACTGGAGTCCGTAACCTATTCCAGCAATCAGCTGAATTCTTCACTCGCCAACCGTTTTGAGCAGATGGAATACGCCGCAAACGCAATGCAATATTACATGTACACGCTGGTGCTTGAGCCAAGCCACTCCATTTCCAGCCAACTGGACAAATACAGCTATATTAAAAACAATATTTCCAATTTGAACTATACGTTTCATTTCGCGAACATTAATGTTTACACCCGGCCTGATTTTCTGTTCAGCAACCAGGGCATTAATTTCTTTAAACTGGATGAGCTGTCCAACCGTGGATTGTCCCAGGCCGATTTGCAGCAGCAATTAAACCGCATGCAGTGGCGGCTGTTTCCCGGGCAGCGGGAACCGTTTGTTAAATCGGGTTCCATGGCTTCCCGCGATTACCTGTCCGTGTTCAATGCATTCAAAAAAAAGGCCAGCAGCGAGCTGGAGTACGTCTATTTCATCGATATTGATGAGCGGGAAATCGCCAGGATGCTCGCTGACAGCAGTCCGGATCCGTTGGTGCAGACCTACATCGTGGACAGCGGCGGTCGTATCATATCCCACCCGGATCACACCAAGTTGGGTACAGTGATTGATGCGGACATGTTGAAAACGGTTCTGCACCATTCCGGCTCATCGGCTTCCTTCAACAACATTCAACTGATCATCCACCATAACGACATTACCGGCTGGTATGTCATTACTGAAGTTCCGGACTCGTACATTCGGCACCATACCAATGTGCTGGTCAATATTTTGCTGGTGATGATTTTGCTTGTGGTCATGATTGCCTTTTTCGCCAGCTTGTTTATTTCCAACAGCCTGAGCAGCAAAGTGAGGAGAATGGCCAAAGTGATGTCATCCTATCGCCTTAACGACACCCATAATCAGATTCTGGAATTGCATATGCCTGTGTCCGCCAAGAAAGCCCATCTGGATGAGCTGGACCAGCTGGCTCTTGTTTTCAATTCCATGATTCATAAGATAAATGACAACTTTCATACGATGCTGGGTATGAATTTGCAGGAGGAGAAACTCAAGTTTCAGCTCCTGCAGTCCAAAATCAATCCCCATTTTCTGTATAACATTCTGGAGTCGATCAAGACCTGCCAGTCTCTTGGCAGGATTGATGAAGCGAATACAATGATCACAAGTCTCGCCAAGTTCTACAGACTTATCCTGAAGAAGGGCGACGAACTCATTACAATCCGGGATGAGCTCGAAATCGCAGTATTATATCTTGAGCTGGAGAAGGTCAACCACAGCCGGTCATTGACATGGAAAATTGTACAGGCGGAACATGCAGAGTATTTCCTGATCCCCAAATTTACCCTGCAACCTCTGATCGAGAACAGCATTCGGCATGGTCTGCGCAGTGGAGAGGTATTGGAGATTCAAATTTCCGTCGAATACGGGGATGAGGATATGATCATCAGCGTCCGGGACAACGGAACTGGTATGCCGGCAGCGAAACTCGCCGATATTCGCGCCTCTCTGGGGCAAACAAACGCCGACACCAAACGATACTACGGAATCAATAACGTACACAAAAGGCTGTCCCTCTATTCCAATGCGCGAAGCGGTTTACACATAGACAGTGCGGAGGGGCACGGTACAACGGTGAGTGTCTTTTTTCAACAGATGCTGCCTGATGCTGAAGAATTCTAGAACTGAGGAGGTATGCTTCATGGACAGGAAAAAAATAATGATTGTTGACGATAACGAGCTTTCCGCGGAAGGCATTCATAAAAACATCGACTGGCATGAGCTAGGGGCAGAAGTATGCCATGTGACGACCAATGCTTTGGAGGTGGCAGACAAGATCCATGCCATGGAGGTCGACCTCATCATATCCGATATTTGCATGCCGGGAATGAACGGGCTGGACTTGTCCAAGGCCGTCCTGGGCAACAAGCCTCACACCAAAATTATATTGATCAGCGCATATGACGATTTCGAATTTGCCAAAGAAGCAATCCGCATCGGAGTCTGCGATTATGTGGAAAAGCCGGTTGATTACGTCTACTTGCAGCAGGTTGCCGCCAGAGTGCTGGAAGAATCGGAGCAGGAAAAAAAGATTTTACAGCAGCTGCAGCAGAGCCGTCCGGCCATGATCCGCAAATTTTATAGCGAACTGCTTGAAACCAGTCCCGATTACGCCGAATTTTTTCTTGCCGACCAGGCATCATATATGGGCCTTGACATCCATGCGGATGAATATATTTGTGCCGTCATTCAAATAGATAATTTCATCGAGGCCAAAAACACGTTCGGCATTGAGCGCTATCATGTGCTTGTCATGAGCCTTGCTGCTGAAGTGGAACGGTCGTTTTCCCGATACGGATTATCTTACACGTTAACACAGGGGAATAACCTGATGGTGATTTTGGGGAACAAAACGGGCACCAATGACGGCTTCTATTCATCAGTTTACAAGCAGTTTTCAGACATTCTCGACAAGCATGCCTCCTCTCCCTTACACCTTACCATTGGAATTGGTGATATTGTACCGAGCATCTGGCAGGTGTCCTCTTCTTACCGCAGTGCTAAAAATGCGGCGGGATACCGATTCATCTTCGGGGAAGGACATATTTTTAATATCCATGACATCCGCAGAAATCATTCCGGATCGGCTTTTTTTGCAGCAGGTGCAGCGAGTGATGAAGAACGGCTCATCCGGTTGATTTCGCAGAAGGATTTATCCGGCTTAAGGCAGTTCACGGATTCATTAGCGGCTGAACTTGCGGACCATTACATCGATAAAAATGGCATCATTGCTTGCATATACTCCATGCTGGCCCGGCTCAACCGCTTTCTCTACGATACAGAAGTAGATACGGCGCAGCTGCAAAACAGCATAAAAATCATGTTTGCGGATCTGGAACAGTTCCAGACCTGCGCACAAATATGCGACCGGTTATATGAGATTTGCGCGGAGTGCTGCAGCCAGCTGCAAGAATCTGTACAGTCTCAGCACAATCAAATCGCAGGCCAGGTTGTAAGTTATATCGAAGACCATTACATGAACGCGGACATGAGCATTCATGACATCTCATCCCATTTAAACATCAGTGCAAATTACCTGGGCGTTCTATTCAAAAAGGTAAAAGGGCACACGATTTCCGATTTCATTACCACCGTCCGGATTCAAAAAGCCAGGGAGCTGCTCTCCTGCACCCAGCTAAAGATTATGGAAATCAGTGAAAAAGTGGGCTATGCCAATCCCTACTATTTCAGCGCCAGTTTTAAAAAACGCACAGGTCGGACTCCTTCGGAATACCGATCCGCAGAACAAATAGGGCTGCGATAAAAATTTTGTGTATGCCGAACTTGGGCAGCAGCCTGTCTCAGCAGTCCCTTCTGAATATTGGTAATCAGTATGTTGGGTAAACCAGCCCGATATCACGTTTCCGGCGAAGAGTCCCTCCCTGGAATTCAAGCAATTCGTTGCCCTTGACGGAGAACTCCAGCTCTGCGCCTTGGTACAAAATGCTTCCTTCTACCGTTCTTGCACTCATTCCGAGCACTCCCTTCAGCTTACCGCTGCGGTCGGTAATCATCCGCACGCCGGCCGGAAAGCGGACATAGCTTTCCCCTTCGCGCAGAACTTCGCTGCCCTCCGGCAGGTTAATCAGCTCAAACATTGTTCCGTCAACGCAGCGGGCATAAGCCGTACACGATGCAATTTCCTCGCCGTGATCGAAATCGTAAGGCACCAGACCGGTAAACCACAGCTCGCCGTCAGGAGTCGGCAGAATGCCGCACAGCCTTTCAACGTAATCCAGCACGCATAGGATTGCCGGCGAGTATGCTTCCGTAAAGCCTTCCTCCCCGGTCCATGGGCTTAAGCACTGTGCGAAACGCTTCATTTTGGCCATCGCAGCCAGGATCGGGAACATGACCCACGTCAGCTCCACATGCCGGTCATGATGCTCGAAGGCGTGTGGAGCCCGGATCAGGCTTAAAAAGTTGGACGGGCCGCTCCAGCTGTTATAGCTGGAGAACGGGTCGAAGCGCGGATCGTCCATCGCCATGGAGGTGAACGGATATTTGGCAAAAAATTTACGTGTGTTCAGCAAATACTGCTGCAGCATCGTATCGAAAAACGCCCGGTCGCCGACCTCACATGCCATTACACGCAGCAGCACATCAGACTGCACACGGACGAACCTCTCAAGCCGATCCCGGTCGTAGAAGAAGTAGTCCTCGGTATCAAAGCATTGAGCAAATAGGCTTTGCAGGCTCTCCGCTGCCTTGACGCTCCAGTCTTCTCCGTTTTCGCCAAGCGCTTCGCCGATCCGGGCCAAATAGGTACGCTGGCAGTAAACGTTGGCCGTCAAATCCGGCGCGATGAACGGAAGAATCGGGGAGTCAGGGTAGCAGCGCGCCGGGTCGCCGATATGCGGCGTATCCGGCACATGCCAGAACCGTGGCGACAGGTCGTGCCCGGTATCGAATGTGCAGAACGCCTCGACACCGCCGGTGCCACGGGTATCCCGGTGCTCCGCCAGCCACTGGTCATACCGGCTCATCGAGGTGTACATCGTGCGCAGGAAATCGTCATTCCGCCCATGCAGCGCGTAATAATTCCAGACGCTGCGGGCCAGCGGCGTGACCATTTGAATTTGACGATACACCGAACCGTCCGCTGTCACCTTGTATGGCAACAACCCGTCCTCGCGCTGGTGAACCGCAAAAGCGCGGTATGTCGCCTCCGATACCGATGGTATGAACCGTGCCAGCAGTTCGGCGTTAATCGTGCCCGTGCTTTCCAGCCAGCAGCCAAGGTAAACGCCGCCCTCATGCAATATCGGCTGCGAGCCGCTGGTCGGAACAATGCAATCCAGCAGCTTTCCGAGCGCATGGTAGTACACCGTTTCCAGCCGGCCTGTCGATACGAACCGTACGCCGGACCGCTCCCATTCAGCCAGAACGGCGGCGTCCGATTCCTTCTTCAACTGGCCGACCTTGTGGGCCATGTCTATACTGCGCAGCCGTGTCAGCAACTGCTCTCTCATCCGATTTCCTCCTCGTTTGGTACCGGTTCCCCGGCGCAAGAACGTCTGTTATTTATTGCTTTCGAAAATTTTGACCGTCCCGCTATAAAAATCGGCGACTGCCTGCTCGACCGTTTTCTTGCCAAAGCCAATTTCCTGAATGGTCGTCTCCGCCAGCTTGGAAAATTCGGAGAATCCCGGCAGATTGTAACTGACCGCAAACGGTTCGCTCTCGGCCTGCTTGGAAACCCTGCTCGTATAGTCGTAAATGATACTGTCCACCTCGTTCGCATCGCTTTCGAGCAGCTTGCGGTTGGCAGCCGTTACCGGCACGCCGCGGTCGTTGCCAAGGATCTTCGCCGCATCCGGATCGTTGACCCAGAAGCTCATCAGCCGGGCAACCTCAGCCGGATGCCCGGTTTTGGCATAACCGGACATGCCCTGGCTGGATTCGAACACAACGCCGGTTCCCTTCTGCCCCCGTGGCACCTGCACGAGTGTCAGCTTATCCTGCGTCATGCCCTGCATCGCGGCAAGCTGGTTGGACGCAGCCAGCGTCATTGCGACCTTGCCTGTAATGATCAGCGACTTGCCCGTATCGGTCGGCGGATTGGATACCTGCAGCTCCGGTGTGGCAACGCCGCCAGCTTCGGCAGTCTTTTGCCAGAAATCAAACCATGGACGAATATCAGCTTCCGTGTAGCCAAGCTGGTTGTTCGGCATATCGTACAACTGCTTACCGTGCTGCTTTAAGTAAATATCCATGCCGTCGAAGGTGAAGTTATATGTGCCATAGTAACCTTTGCCGAGTTTATCGGAAATCTGCTTGCTGACCGCCGCATAGTCGTCCCATGTCCAGCCGTCCTGCGGAACAGGGATGCCCGCTTTCTCGAACATCGACGTATTGATGATGATGCCTCTGGCGTTGGCGCCTGCCGAGATATGCTGCAGCTTGCCGTCAAATGTGCCGTATTCCACCATGGCTTTATCCACATCCTTCAGGTCGAGCTCCTTGCCGACGTAAGGGGCAAGATCCAGCAGCACGCCCTTCTTTGCATAATCGACAACATTGCCGCCGAGAAAGAAAACGTCCGGTGCCGTGCCTGATGCAAGCTGCGTATTCAGCTTATCGAAATAACCGGAGTTCGGCGCGAATTCGCCGATTACCTTAATGTCGGGATTTTTCTCCATAAACAGCTTGAGTGCCTCATTCGTACGGTCAGCACGGGCTTGATCCCCCCACCACATCACGCGAAGCTCTACCTGCCCGGCCGCTGCGCCATCACCTTCGGGAGCTGATCCGGTATTCGCCGTTCCGCTGTTAGCGCCGGCTCCCCCGGGCGGTCCACCGCTCGTTCCTCCCGAGCATGCCGCCAGTACTGTCATCAGAAGAGCTAATGTGCATGCCAGCATTGTTTTTTTCATACAACTGCTCACCCCTGTTTTTTTGTATTGGTATAAAGCGCTTACAATTACGTTTTGCCAGGCTGCTAACTTTTTATTTCAAGTCACTTCTTATTTCAAGCCTGTCGTCGCAATCCCTTCCAGAAAGTACTTTTGGAACAGGAGGAAGACCGCCGTGATCGGCAGCAGTGACAGCGCGGACATCGCCAACAGAGCGCCCCAGTCAGACTGGCCGGAAGGGTCGAACAAGGAGCGGATGCCAAGCTGTACAGTAAAGAGCCGGATGTCGCTCAGGTAGATCATTTGACTGAAGAAATCGTCCCATGACCAGATGAATGTGAAAATCGCCGTCGTAATAAGCGCGGGTACCAACAGCGGCAGCATAATCCGCAAATATATTTGCCGCTGGCTGCAGCCGTCGATTGTCGCACTCTCATCCAGCTCGCGCGGAATGCCGCGAATGAACTGCACCATCAGCAGGATGAAAAAGGAATCATGCGCCAGCCATTTGGGCAGAATCAGCGGATAATAGGTGTTGATCCATTGAAGTTCATTGTAGATCATGTACTGCGGCACGAGTGTAACGTGGTAAGGCAGCATAATTGTCACCAGCATAAGTGTGAACCACAGCTTCTTGAACCGGAATTCGAGCCGTCCGAAGGCGAAAGCCGCGAATGAACAGGTGATGACATTTCCGAGTACACTCATAACTGAGATCAGGGCCGAGTTCATGAAAAAGCGCCCAAAGGATACACCGTTAAGTCCCCGCCAGCCATTGATGTAGTTATCGAGTGTGAACTGTGCCGGCCAAAGTCCCGTATTTGTGAAAATCATCGTGTTGGGCTTGAAGGAGCTGGCGATGAGCCACAGTACCGGATATAGCATGCCGATGCCGATCAGGATGATCACGACATGTCTGCCCAACCGGGTCAGATTTTGCCTGTTCGTCATGGCACGTTACCTCCCTTCCCTGCCATCACCGTAGAACACCCAATATTTCGAGGTGCTGAACACGATAGCGGTGAATATTCCGATAATGATGAGCATAATCCAGGCCAGTGCGGAAGCGTAACCCATGTCGAAGAAGGAGAAGCCCTTCAAATACAGGTAAAGCGTGTAAAACATCGTTGCATCCAGCGGGCCGCCGCGTCCGTCCCCGATCATGAAAGCAGGCGTAAATGCCTGAAACGAGTTGATGATGCTCATAATGAGATTGAAGAAAATGACCGGTGACAGCAGCGGGAGCGTAATCCGGAAAAACTGCCGCATTTTGCCCGCCCCGTCCACCTGTGACGCCTCGTACAGATCGGCCGGGATTTGCTTTAAACCAGCCAGGAAAATGACCATCGCCGAGCCGAACTGCCAGACAGACAGTGTCACGATCGTGTAGACGACGTAATCGGGATGGGAGATCCAGGACGGCCCTTCGATGCCCAGTCCGGCCAGCAGCCGGTTGACGACCCCGGTTCCTTCAAATAATTGCCGCCATACGATCGCTATGGCGACGCTTCCTCCGAGCAGGGATGGCAGATAATAAACCGTACGGTAAAAGCCGAGCGCCCTGATTCCTTTGTTCAGCGCCATCGCTATGAGCAGCGCGAAGATCAGCCGCAGCGGAACCGACAGGAATACGTATTTGAAGGTGACGGCAAGCGAGGCGGTGAACGTGCTGTCTTCGGTGAAAATCGTGGCATAGTTATCCAACCCGATCCAGACAGGCGGGCTGAACAGATTGAACCGGGTCATCGACAGGTACAAGGAAGCGAGCATGGGACCGAGTGTCAGGCAGAAAAAGCCGATCAGCCATGGCAGCAAAAACGTATACGCGGTCAGATTGTCCCGTGCTCTTGGCAGTTTGCGCATGCGGTGTACACCCTCCTTATGGGCGAATGATAGTTGGTATGGGTTTAGCATACCCGCGATACGCATGCGCCGGAATTCTATTTCTTCGGCTCTTCGCTCTTAATTTTTTCGGGTTGCCGCTGGCGGTACTCCGATGGGCTCATGCCGTACATGCGCTTGAACTTGGTGCTGAAATAGCTCGCATTGGAGAAGCCTGTCAGCTCCGCAATTTCCCACAAGCCCATCTTCGTCTCCTCCAGCAGGCGGGCGGCATGCTCCATACGGATGTCGGTCAAGTATTGAATGAACGTCTTGCCAGCTTTTGCTTTGAACATCTCGGAAAAGTACGACGGATTGTAGTTAAAGCGTTCGGCGATCATCGTTAAATTCAGGTCGAACATGTAATTATCGTCTATGTAGTGCTGTACCGCATCCATAAGTGATGGTTTGCCCTTCCACGTGAGCAGCGCAGATAGATACCCTTCACCCCACTGCTTAAATCCGGTGACGGAATGACCGATTCCCACGAAGGGCTCAATACCGATGTAAGCGAACACATTTCTCTTCAGCGTATCGGTTAGGGAGGCAAGTCGTTCATCGTCCAGCGTCGATATGAAATGCATCAATCCCGGATAGCTCGGATCACGAAATATGCACACCGCTTCGGCATAGGTATGCATGTTTTCGCGGCAGAGGAGCTCGAACGGCAGACGGAGCTTTTCCGGAGTGCGTACAGATTCTTGTCCCTCCAGATCGGATGACCGCTCCCGCAGCCCGACAGTCAGGAAACGGACGGCGCGGGCATCCCAGTCATGCAACTGGAACAGCCTGACCCGCTCCAGCATATCGCGCTCCTGGCCAGGTGTCTCCTTAACGAGATGCACGATGAAATGTTCTTTCATCTCCATGTAGTATTGTGACATTCTCCATTGCATGATGGATGCCTGGCCCTGCTCAACCCGTTCGGCATCAAGCTCTTGACGCAGCCGAGTCAACGCCTCGGTCAGCTCGGTTCTGGCAACAGGCTTGAGCAAATAATCTCTCGCCTGATGCCGGACGGCGGCCTTCGCATAATGAATATCCTCGTAGCCTGTAATGATGAGCAACCGCAGCTCCGGGTGCTGCTCACGGCACGCCTTCAGCAGGGAAACACCGTTCATGAGCGGCATATTCATGTCCGTGATGACGATATCAAATCCTTTATCGGCAAGCTTCTCCATCGCTTCGGCACCATTCCTCGCTTCCCCTGCGATCGTCAGGCCAAGCTGCTCCCAATTTATTTTCAGCCTTAGGCCCTGGCGGATTTCCGGCTCATCATCCACGATCAACACTCGATACATGCGCAATCTCCTCCCGGAATGGCAAAATAAGTTCAATGACGGTCCCTTCTCCGGCAACCGATTCAATCCGCAGTCCGAACAGCTTTCCATAATACAATCTGCAGCGGGCAAGTACATTGCCAAGTCCGATTTCCCGGCTGCGGCTGGCAAGGATTTGGTCAAGCTGGGCGTAGGCAGCCTGGTCCGTCAGCTTGCGCAGCAGCTCTGCAGGCATGCCCGGTCCATGATCAGCGACCGACAGCCGGACGCAGTCATTCTCTCTCCGTACCCGGATATTTACATAGGCTTCAGGCGATTGCCGGAAGCTGTACTTGACAGCGTTTTCAATTAAAGGTTGAAGAATAAATTTGATGATCATGGCATCTTCCAATCCTTCATCCACCTCCATGATCAGGTGCAGCTTGTCCCCGAAGCGGACTTCGAGGATGGACATATAATCCCTCACATATTTCAGCTCCTCTGCGAGCCGGATTACATCGTCGTTAATGCGGAGTGAGAAGCGCAGCATTTTGCCAAGCGATTCGATCACCTGCACCGTATCATCCGTCCGCTTCTGCATTGCAAGGGAACTCATCAGCTCCAGCGTATTAAACAGGAAATGCGGATTAATCTGCATAAGCAGCGTCTTGTATTCCGCTTGCTGGCGCAGCAGCTTCAGCTCGAACTCGCTTTTGATGTGGGTACGGAGCTGGCCGACCATGTTACGGAATGTCGAGGTGACAAAACCAACCTCATTGCGTACGCTGCTGACAGCGGGGATTTTGGCTTCGGCGCCCGCGAAATCGCCGCGCTGGACGTGGTGCATAGCCGACACAAGGCGCGACAGCGGCCTCGTAATCCCATGCGAGAGCCAGATAGCGATAAGGACGGACACAAGCAGCAGAATAACCGCGAACGTCATCATGCTGTCCCGCAGCTTGAAGAGCTGGCCGTACAGATCCGCTTCCGAGACGAAGCCTACCAGCATCCAGTCGGTACGGACTAGCTTTTTGTATACCAGAATCTCGTCTCCCTCCTCCTGTCCTGGGGTATATTCAACGCCCTGCTTGTTCGTTCCGGCGCGCAGTCCCCCCACCTTGCCCAGCATGTCTGCATGTTTGCTGTATTCCTTCTGGGACAGCATCGGCTGCAGAAGCTCATTCACGAGAAAAATCGTGCCGTTCTCTCCCAGGTGAATCCGGTTGAGCGGGTCCAGCAAATAGGAGGAGCTAATATTCACCTTCATTACGGTTTTGGCAAGAGACGGCTCGAAGTGTCCGATCGGCATCAGCAGGCTGATGACAGGCTTGTTATTGTACTGCTGCGAATACCGGTCGAGATGGGCAGGCACCCAGCGAATGCTGCGCTCCTTGAAATCCCGGTACCACGCCTCCTCTTTAAAGGATGGATCGTTGACCACCTCGTTGTTCATGCCGATTCGCAGTCCGTCATCCCGGTAAAGAAATACGGAGGAGATGATCGAATAATTGTTTGTCGTCTGTGTCAGAAAGCGGCTGAAGTTGAGGTTCGCAAGACTTTTCTCGCCTGCCGACAGCGTCGGATCGGCCATAGCCAGCTCCCACTGGTGCGTCAGCTCGCTGTTGAAGACGAGCGAGGAGAAATCATACATTTGCGCCTGGGCCATATCGATGAATGAGCCGTATTCGTCCATTTTCTCCAGTGCTGAAGACTCAAGATAGGAGCGGATAATAGAGCGTGATTCATTGAACAACAGCAGTGTCATGACGTAGAAAGACAGTACAAACAGCAGCACGAATGCCGTGATCAGGCGGCTTTTAAGCGAATACAGCATACGTCGGGTCACTCCTCTTCGGCTTTAAAGGAACGCCTTGACTTGGATGCCTTGGCGTCGAAAAATGGTTGACTTGCCTGTCTATCGAAAAAAGGGGGGACTCATGCTGGCGACGCCCATAGTATACCATGACAAATGATGCCTTCAACCCTCACCCATAACATAAATGAGAGGTACGCAAAAAGGCCTTGACTTCATCGCCAATTGATAATGGCGATTCGTCAGGCCAAGATGATTATACTGTGTTAATAAGCTGCGTTGCCCCTCCTGCTCAAAATTGCCAATGAGAAGGGATAAAAAATTACCAGCTTGCCTTTTTCACGCCAGGTATTTGCCCTCTGTGAGCAAGCTCTCGAAATACGATCCTGGATACCTTGAATTTACTGATATATCCCCTTGGACGTCCCGTAACCGAGCAGCGGTTATGCAGACGAGTAGACGATGAATCGCGGGGCAGCTTTTGCAAAGCGGCATAATCTCCTTTTTCTTTCAGTTCTCTCCGCTTTTCTGCATACTTTGCTGCTAATGCCTGTCTTTTCAACTCTTTAACAATCTTCGATTTCTTGGCCATATCTTTTCCCCCTTTGGTAGTATATTGGGTGCGTGGACCATGCAACATTTCATTGCACTATTCGTTTAACGCCGCCTTTAAAGCCTCAAGATTCTGACGCATGACTTTAATATAATCAAGCCCGTCGGCCAGCTCCTCTTCAGATAAACCTTCAATCGGATTCAGGACCGCGGATTTGGCTCCGATCTCGTTAGCTATCGTATCGGCCACCTTGGAAGAAACCAGCGTCTCGAAAAAGATCGTCTTCACGTTGTGCTCCTTCGCGAACTTGACGATGTCAGCCATCCGGGAAGGCGACGGCTCCAGGTCAGGGGACAATCCGGCGATCGGAACTTGGGCCAGTCCGTACTGTTTGGCAAGATAACCAAAGGCGGCATGCTGTGTGATGAAGTCCTTGCGCTTGCTGTTCTTCAAGGCTGCTGCAAAATCCTTGTCGAGTGCTTCAAGCTCGGCTACATAAGCATCGGCATTGACTTTGAACTGCTCTTTATATTGCGGTGCCGCTTCGGACAGGCCCTTTTCGATATTGCGCACCTCCTGAACGGCCAGTGCTGGTGACAGCCATACGTGCGGGTCCAAGCCCCCGTGGTCGTGGTGATGACCGCTTTCTCCGTGGCCCTCAGCTTCATGCCCATGTTCATCATGAGTGTGGTCCTCAGCTTCATGCCCACCTTCATCATGAGTGTGCCCCTCGTCTTCATGTGCATGTTCGTGAGCGTGTTCACTCTCTTCGTGAGACTCTTCGCCATGCTCATGCTCTTCCTCCGCACCATCCATTAGCTCGATCCCTTGGCTGGCTTCAATGGCCTTAAGCCCGGAGCCAGTGGCGCTGTCGAGAACCTGTTCCGCCCAGCCTTCCATGCCCGCACCGCTGTACACAAGCACATCGGCATCAGTAATGGCGGCCATATCCTGTGCAGTCGGTTCCCAGTCATGGGGCTCCATACCTGCTGGAACGAGATTTTCCACATTAGCCAGATCGCCTGCTATATGGCTTGTAAATTCATACATGGGATAAAAGCTCGTTTTGATTTCCAGCTTTTCTGTTGCCTTTATAGTTGCGGATGCTTCAGTTGAGGTGGACGAACTGTTGTTTCCAGCGCTTTTATTACCCTCCGAACTTGTGTTCGATCCGCATCCGGCTGCAACCAGCATTACGGACAGAGATAAAGCAGTTAAACTATAATTCCATAATTTCATTTTCTTAGGACCTCTCTTTAATTCAAAATTTTCCGGTATGTAATCTAAGGACAGACATTTGATGACCCGTTAATTCCTATGACCAGATAAGAATCGTATTTGAACGATAAAATCACCCCTTGGTTATTCGTAAATATTACATATTAACAATAAAACATAATATAGTAAAAATTACGATTTGTAAACCTCATTTAACTGCCCCACGCCGCTCATAAGCAAAAATAATCATCGACACTGCCAAAAGCGAGCAAATCATATACATTAACGAGTAAGAGAAAATGTCCGCAACCGGCCCCAGGATAACGCCTCCTATTGAGACTCCCAGGTCAGCCATTGCAATAAATAAACCGATCAGCACATTGCGGTTAGATTGCGGCAGAACAAAGCTCAAATACGTAGTTAACGTCGGGTAAAGCAGGGCCTGCGCTATTCCCATCAACAAGGCGCCCGCATAGAATACAGCCGCTCCGCCAACTATGGAAAAACTTATACATTCCGCAGCTGCCGCAATAATGAGCATAATTCCCATCACAAAAGATGTATGCCATTGGCCGTCCGAGGGGATTTTCTTTCTTAGGAAAAAGCGTGTAACCACAATGGTGCCTGCCTGAAGCATAAGGAAGATGGCCGCACTACTGTGTTCGATTTGCACGGCATACAATGGGATAAAGGTGGTTACCGCCCCAAATACAATGGAAGCGGCCAGCATCAGAATACTGCACTTGAATAAATGAGGATTTTTGATCAATTGACTGAAGGAGTACAGCATCGTAGAGTCCTTCCCCGTTTCCGACTTAACCGGGCCCGCCTCCTTTTTGTCCATTTTGACGCTAAAACCCGTTATCCCCGTTAGGACGACTATGCCGATCATCGTCAATGTAAAGGAATTCATATCCCCTGCCTGCCACATGCCTACGGCCAGCAATGGACCAATAACCCCAGGCATGGAAGCGCACAAGGAATACATCGATATGCCTTGAGAACGGTCCTTTTCCGGCAGCGCATCAATAATGCCGATCTGCAGCGACATGGAGAAAAATGCGGTGCATACTCCTTGCAGCGTCCGGGCGAAAAAATAACCTCCTAATCCAGTAAACGTATACAGTAATAATGCCAATCCATTTATGACCAGAATGGAGCGCAGCACGTTGACCGGACCTTGCTTCTGGATCACCCTGCCGGCCCAGGGCCGAAAGATCATCGTCGTAAACAAATAAGCCCCCATGATGATCCCGATGGTCGTGTTGTTCGCCCCCAGCGCGTCTCCCTTCAAAGGAATGATCACATTCAAAATGGAGTTGGCGCTAAAGTACAGAAGTGTCAGCATGTATAACCGCAGAAAAGGCCAAGACAGGGCTCCTCTCACATTTCTCCGCTCCTTCCACTACAACCATTCAACCGCTTTTCTTGCTCATATATTTACGTTATCATCATCTGCAGCAATTTTCTTGAATACGCTGACTGTACATCTTTTAATAATTGAACTGGGACGATCTCTTCAATTTGGCCCTTTCGGATAATCATGACTCTGTCGCAAATATAGGCTGCAGCCTGAATGTCGTGGGTAATGAAGATATAGCTCATACTGTAAATTTTCCTCAAGCTTTTGAGCAATTCAAGCACTTGAAATTGAACGGGGCCATCCAACGAACTAACCGCCTCATCCAATAAAATGCACTTCGGCTCCGTGGCGACCGCTCTTGCGATGCATACTCTCTGCGCTTCCCCGCCCGACAGCTCATGGGGGAATTTTTTTCGATAAGAGGGGGAAAGGCCAACCTGCCGCAGGAGAACATCGATCTTGCTATGAATATCTTCATGAATCTTTCGCCTCAGCATCAAGGGCTCCAGCATGGCCTGTTCCACAGTAAAAAACGGATGGATAGAAGAGGTATAATCCTGAAATACAGCGCTGATATTGCCGAGCCTGGCTTTTCGATCCTCTATTCTTTTTCCATTAAAGCAAACGGTTCCCCGATCGGGTTTCTCAATCCCCAGCAGCAAGCGTCCCAATGTGGATTTTCCGCTTCCGCTTTCGCCAATAATGCCGAGACACTCCCCCGCATTGACTTCAAAGCTGATATTATGAAGCACCTTCTGCTTTTCTTTTGAAAAGATTCCGTGCTTTGTATAGGACTTCTCAACATCTTCAACAGTCAACAACGTCAGCACCCCCCCATGATTTTCTTAAAATGCTGATTCAAGGCAAGCTTCGCATTTACCAAATGTCGGGTGTACTCATGCTCAGCTTCAGAGAATATAGCCTGTGTCGTTCCTCTTTCCACAATTTCTCCATCTTTCATGACCAGAATCTCATCCGCCACTTTCTTGACAAGGCCCAAATCGTGGGACACGAAAATCATGGAGCAGCCCGTTTCGGCCCGTAATCGAATCAACTGCTCTACGACCTCGAATTGAGAGATCGTATCGAGTGCCGTCGTCGGTTCATCGGCGATGATGATGTCAGGCTCCAGCACGATGGCCAATGCGATCATGATCCGCTGCAGCATGCCGCCCGACAGCTGATGCGGATACTTGTTCAGAGTTTCGGCCGGGTCCTTCAGCATCACCCTTTCCATCGCGTTTTTCATTTTGGCCGTGATCTCGCTTTTATTCCAGCCGTAATGCTGCCCAAGCGTCTCCTTGATGTGCATGCCGATGACGCTTGAAGGATCAAAAGCACGCATGCCCTGCTGCAAAATCATGTACAGATGTTTTCCACGCATTTTTCTCATTTCTCTTTCGGAAAGCTCGTTCAAGTTTACGCCATTGAACCGTACGGTGCCGGATTGGCGGATACCTGCTTTATTCAGCTTCAGAATGGCTCTGCAGGTCACGGATTTCCCGCTTCCGCTCTCCCCCACAACAGCCAGGCAGCCTCCTTGCTTGACATGAAACGAACTGTTGGAGACGATGACTTTTCCAGTAAGGCTATCCCGGACTCGCAAATTCGACACTTCCAAAACGTTCATAAAAGATTCATTCCCTCTCTCTTCTTTTCTGTCTCACCCAGGGGGGCTATCTCTCCTTGCAGTTTGGAACTCGTGCTCATCAATTTGGGGTCTAAAGCGACTTGAAGCGCGTCGGACAAAAAGTTAATGGCCGATACGACGATCACAGTGGCCAAACCCGGGGCTAACATGAGCTCCGGCCTTGAAAACATGACCTCTTTCGCTTCATTCAGCATCATCCCCCATTCCGCATGGGGTGCCTGGATTCCCAAACCGAGAAATGAAAAGCCTGATATTTGCAAAATCATCGTCCCGAAGGAGCTGCTGGAAATGACCGCGATTTCCGGGAGCGACACCGGAATGACATGCTTCATTATGATTTTAATGTTGCTGACTCCCAATACTTTGGAGAATTTGACGTAATCGGATTCGGCATATTTCATCACGGCCGTTCGAATAACTCGGGCAAACCAGGCCCATTTCATCAATACAAACGCAATCAGAATGTTCTCAAGCCCTGCTCCCAGAATTCCGACCACCGCCAGTGACATGACATAACCAGGGAACGAAAGCATAATGTCGCAAATTCTCATCATGAAGGAATCCGTTTTTCCACCGAAATAACCGGCAATGAAACCGAGCATCGCCCCAATACCTACTGATACGGCGAGTGCAACGAACACCCAAAGCACACTGGGACGAATTCCATAAATCAATCTGGATAATATGCATCGCCCAAGATGATCATTGCCGAACAGGTATGCCCAGGACGGGGAAGCGTATCGCAGCTCCATACGCACTTCCTCCGGGTCATGAGGCGCAAAAAAGGGAGCAAATATACCAACGATCACGACGGCGGTAATAATGGATAAGGATAGAGCCGCTAATTTGTCGTTCCAAATATTTTTTAATACCCTCATCTTAAAGGCCCTTCCTTAACTTAGGGTTTAACACCGCATTGATCAGGTCAGAGACGGTGTTGAACAGCACAAAGGCTACGGCTAATACTAGAACATAGGCCTGTATGATGGGGAAATCCCGGCCAAGAATGGAGTTTACGGTCAATGTCCCCAATCCAGGCCATGCAAAGATATTTTCCACGACGACGGTGCTTCCCAGAATAATGGGAATTGCCATGCAGAACACCGAAACCGCTACCTGCATCGAGTTTCTCAATATCCGGAGCGTAATCTTTCTCTCCGGCAAACCGCAAGCTCTGCCGTACAGCACATAGTCCTCATTTAAGTTACTTAACATGGAGCTTCTGACGATCCGGAAGTAGATCCCTGCGTAGCTGACCGTCAGAACGGTGATCGGCAGAATGTAGCTTTGAACCGAGTCCATTCCGCTTGTCGGAAGCCAATCAAGCTTGACGGAGAAATACCAGACGAGGAGGGTTCCAAGCCAGTAGGATGGCATGGATGCCAGAAAAAAGGAGACGCCTCTGATCGACTTGTCCAGCATCTTTCCTTCCCGCAGCGCACAGATGACACCGAGTGCAATGGATATCACGATAATGGCGACAACCGAAACCATCGTTAATTTAAATGTATTGAGAAAAGCCGGACCCAGCAGGGACCACACCGGTTTTCCCGTGACATATGAGCTTCCGAAATCAAGCTGCAGGCATGAGATGAGCCAATCGAAATAACGGATCAGGAACGGCCGGTCCATCCCAAGAGACGCCCTCGTTTCTGCGATGAGCTCACTCGTGATACTCGGCACGCCTTGTGCCCGCAGCACGACTTCAACCGGATCAAGCGGTGAAAGATGGATCAGACAAAACGTGAAAAACGAAATCAATAGAAGCAAAGGAACCGCTAACAGCAATCGTCTGACGATATAACCGCGCATTACAGCCTCCTTTTAATATGAAACTACTCTAAGTACATCTGCTCGAAAGGCAGCTCATACTGTGTCTGCTTAAAGGAAATGCCTTGCAGATTTGTCGGAGCCACAATTGTGATATTGCCGTTCGTAATAGGAATAAAGACAGCTTCATTATGGACAATCGTTAAAATATCCGCATATAACGACTTTCGTGCATTCTCATCCGTAGATACCATCACTTCTTCGATTTTCTTGTAGAGTTCATCGGCCTGTGGTATGCCGCTTGTCGTATGATAATAAGAAGATTCGGAAGTAAAGGCGGCGACTGTGCTTTGCGGGTCATAGGCCAGCCCCCACGTTTGATTGAACAGCAGATCATAATCGCCCGTTGCCCTTCGGTTGGCGATCGAAGAGGGTTCTTCGCCGATCAGTTCCAACTGAACCCCTATGTTTTTCAACGTATTTTGGATCATTTCGGACTGTGTTTTTTGGGAAGAAGAACTCACGTCATAATAAAGCTTCATCGCTAGAGGTCTCCCCGCTTTCATACGGACTTCGCTGCCGTTTTGCCGGACCCAACCTGCTTCCTCAAGCTTTTTTTCCGCCATGCCCGGATCGTAGTTCCGCTGCTTCAACTCGACATTGGCATAGTTGACGTTGGAAGAAAACAGCGTATTTGCGGGCGTCTCCGTGTCGTCAAAGATTTGCTTGCTGATTGTTTCTCTGTCAATCGAGTGCCAAATCGCTTCGCGTACCGCCTTTTCATGCACAGGGCTATCCGCTTTGCTGCTGTTGGCCGCAATTATTTTCGTATTCATCGGCTCGCTGCGAATAATCCGGTAATCCCCTGAATCCGCCAGCTGCTTCATGGCTTCCACATCAATGCTGTCCGCGCCCCAATCATCCGTAAAGACGAAGTTAACCTCGCCTTTTTTCAGTGCCAAAAATGTCGTTTCTCCCGCTGGCAGCACCTTTGAAACAATCCTCTTCACTTTTGGCACACCGCCCCAGTAATTTTCATTGGCTTCAAATACGGCATATTGATCGGTTTTATGTTCGGTAAGCTTGTAAGGGCCTGTGCCGTGATAACCGCTGACACCGTCTTTGGTTTCCCCATTGATAAAGTCTTTGGGGGAGATGAACACATAAGGTCTCGTCATCGATAATTCGACCAAAGCCGGGTAATAGGGCTCCGATAACACCAATTCAACCGTATGCTCATCGATCACGTTGCAGCTTACGATCCTGGTCGACAGCTTGATCCAGGAATGCTTGCCGGCATTACTCTGCACTGCATCCATATTTTTCTTTACCGCTTCCGCGTTAAACGGTTCTCCATTATGGAAGGTCACGTCCTTTCTTAAATGAAAGGTGTAAACCTTCCCATCCTCAGAGATGTCCCAGGATTCGGCCAGCAACGGCTTGATCCCGTCTTTCGTGTTTTCAACCAGTGATTCGTATACCATCCCTTGCGCAGGCATGGACCCCGGATACAGATGGGGATTCATATCATTGATATCTCTTGCTGTCGCGGATATCAGTTCTTGAACTTTGTCTGTTGCTCCTGTTTTTTGACTGTTGCCTTCCCCGCAGCCGATCAGCAGCAGCACCAATAATGTCATGACTGCAGATACTGAAATTGTCATTTTTCTTTTCATCATAAAAAACAGTCCCCCCACGGTACTTCTCGTTTACTCGTTTTTTAGTTGAAATCATTCGGTTCCACACTCGTTGCGGTCTCGCCGCTGATCATCTTCACATCCTCTTCGAAGCTTTGCACGGCAAAGGCGTCGGATAACGATTTGCCCTTTAGTGCATGGGCAGCTTCCTTCAGCTTTTGCTCATAGATGGCGATAAATTTATCGATTGTCGGACATTTTAAGCCCAATCCCCTCGCAATCCCTTGTATGATCTTAATCCGGTAGTAATCTTCTTTGGGCATTCGCGGAACATCCCATTCTCCTTCCCTGTTTACGAAAACCTGCCGGATGGGAACCGCAGAGAAATCGAAGTACCGTCCCTCCGTGTCCGGTTCAGAGAATGGATCGATCAACAATGAAGCATATCGGATGTACAACAAATATTCCTGGTGAACCGGTTCCAAATGAATGAAGTTCTCGATATCATGACGCGACAGGCTTTCCGGCCTGACCGGATAGTTGTCATCTGTCATGAACTTCAGCAGATTCACACCCTTGAACCCCAGCCTTTCGATGATTTGCGTCAATTCCTTCCAGGCTGCCAGCATGTCGCGAATCATGGCCTGTGTAATGGGCCCTTCGGGAAAAAGCTTGTACACGTATTTCTTGCCGGGTGCCTTATCGAATACGGCGTTAAGCGAAAAAGCGTTCATAAATAGCGGCGGGTGGACGTACAAAGAAATATTTCTGCTCTCCGCTTCGATGGGGGAAGACATGACTTCCAAGCCGATGCCCAATTGCCCGAACAGCTTGTAGAGCCTTTTGACGTTATGTGAAGAACCTTGAGTCGAACCGATGAAAACCTTTCTTTTTACCCCGGTAGTGATCACGCGATTCGAAGGCTCCCCGCTCTTCCAGCGCGTATCGCCCAAGTAGGTGGAGAAGCTGATGATTTCCGCCTCCGATTGAAGCTCATTTATGTAATGATGGACCAAATGGTTTGAACCGAAGGTCGGGGAAATTAAAATGATGCACTTCGCCTGCTTTAAAATCCGGGTATCGAGCCGGCGCAAGACTTCGAGATATACATCTGTTGTAACTGACAATATAACGGTATCCCATTCGCCCGTCACAGTTTCGTACCCGTGAAACACATCGTCCACGAGGCATTCTCCTTCCAACTGCCGATGTTTTGCATTTTGAGTCTCTGCAAATATCCGCTTTTGGCTGCTCTGAAGGGACGCATAGAATAAATCAGAACGAAGGGAATCTCTTCCCGCAATTCCTATGCAGCAATTCAACCTATTGTTTAGCAAGACGGCCAGCTGAACGGTAGTTGGTCCTGTTCCTAGGATTAGAGTCCGGTTAAAATTGTCCATACGAACCTCCTTTTTCGATGTGGGATTTATACTTTTTTGTATAAAGCGATATCAAATACATGGTCGGGACGCAAAATGGTATCAGCCAGCCTCCACTTGCGCTCATCCACAGCTTGCATAGGATAATTGAATAGAGATTTCAACGAGTCTCCGTATCTCATCGCCACAACCACGTTCTCATGGGTTAGCGGATGCAGCCGATCCAGCAGCTCATACTTGTCAGCGACCGTTGAACTAAAAATGATATGGGTCACATTCCTTATCTCAAACTGTTCTGCACTCCCCTTATCCAACCTGATACGCAAGCCGCTGCCCAGCTTTTCTGTTACCCTTCGTCCAAGCTCGACGGCCTCCTCGTCAATGTCTATGCCCACGACTTCAGCATTTGTTCGCTTCGCAATCAACAAAGGCGTCATCGGGAATGAACCCGAACCTACCATAAACACCTTAGAATCAGGGGTAACCTGAAAGCTTCCGAATTCTTGTTCGATGCAGTCTTCAATATTTTTAAAATAATCGGTCCGTCCGGCATTTCCGTTCAACAGCATCATTGCACGATACTTTTCCATAATGGCAACACATTGCGCCGACGTCTTTCTTAACTTCGCCACAAGCTGGCTGATGTCATCAGCGCTTTGTTTCTCGAGCTGCTCCCACGCCGGTTGATTCTTCTTATCGGTGATGAAAGCAGCGTAAGCGTCGACGGTGAACGCCAGCTCCGAGCTGTGATGGACAGTGCCGTCGTAACTTGCCGCCAGAGTTTTGAACTTATCCAGATATCCCTTCATTAAATCCAAAAGTCTTGCTGTCCTGTTCATCCGTTCTCCTCGCTCCCGTGTCAATTTAGATATTGAGATATGCCTGGCCCTGCGCTACGATTTCAACGCTGCCTTCAATGCTCAAATTTGTAATCTCATTATTGCTGCTATCGGCAGCAACGTGAATGATTCCGCCTGGTTGGTTGATTTGCACCGCAATTGCGCCTTTGTTTTTCCAAGCCATGTAGGCTCCAAGTGAAGCTGTTCCTGAGCCGCATCCTTTTTCCCAAATCATGCTGTCCAGCGATGGCACATAAATAAGTGGAGCCAATTCGTTAGCTGCCGGCCTGAACAATAAAACTCCGATTACACTGAAACCTGATGTTGTTCCAAGTAATTTGGCTAATCTCTGTGCCTTTTTCCTCACAGCTTTGTTGAACCTATCCACTTCGAGCACAAGATGAAAGAATTCATGGTACCTGACAATAGCAATCGTTAGATCCTCGCCTTCATACCTTACGGTCTGCTGTTCTATTTTCCGGGGGACAGGCATATCCATCCGGCAGATATAGCCTTCCTTGATTTTCTTGACCTGACAGCTAACTATTTGCTCACTCCCCGATGCCTCCAATTCGATGTTCATCACACCACCCGCAGCGATCCCTTTCTCGGACGCTATTAAGGCGGCCAAAGCCATGCAAGCATTACCACAAAACTCACCTCCCGCCATTTGAAGATGAGCAGCCGCTTCAGGTTTAACCGGCTGTTCGATGAAGCCCACTTGTTCGGCATAAACGTTCTCATAGGACATCACTTTTGAAGCAATGTGGGCATATTCCTCCGCACGATGCTTTGTTGTTACAAGAATGGTCATGTTTTGTGTGGGGTTTACTTTGACAAATTCGATTTCCCGCCTCATCTCCATCTCCCATCCATCAAAAATAATGATTGAACTCCTTGTATTTAATAGTAATAATTACAATTAACTGTTGTAAATTATATCCACCTTATATGTTGTCGTCAATATAAAAAATTACGGGTTATTCTCGTATGGTTCATAAATTTGACAATTTGCTCGTCAACTTCTATACTTTTAATAGTAATTTTTACTATTAAGGGAGGACCCTTAGCTAAGGAGTGAAATTAATGGCAACTTTACAAGACCCCCGCATTCCCGTAACGGTATTGACCGGGTTTCTCGGCGCAGGAAAAACAACACTGCTTAATCATGTATTAACTGCAGAGCATGGCCAGAAAATTGCGGTCATTGTCAACGAATTCGGAGAAGTTGGCATCGATAACCAGCTTGTCGTGGGAGTTGACGAAGAAATCTTTGAAATGAACAACGGCTGCATTTGCTGTACGGTCCGGGGCGATCTCATCCGCATTCTCGGTGATCTGAAGGATGCGAAGCTCGGAAAGGGAGGCCGCAAGGCCGACTTTGACCGTGTGCTGATTGAAACCACTGGCCTGGCCGATCCTGCTCCGGTGGCGCAAACCTTTTTTGTCGACGATGAAATCGCCGAATTCTATAATCTCGATGCGGTCGTTGCGCTTGTGGATGCCAAGCATGCGGGCCAGCACCTGGATGAAGGCCATGAAGCGCAGGAGCAGGTCGCTTTCGCCGATGTGCTGCTTTTAAACAAAACCGATCTCGTTTCGGAAGAGGAGCTCGTGCATCTGGAGCAGCGCTTGCACGCGATGAACCAGGCGGCCAAGATCTACCGCACCCGCCATTCCCAAATCGAAATCGAACACATTCTGGGCATTGGCGCTTTCGATTTGGAGAAAAAACTGGAGATTGAACCCGGCTTTTTGGAAGAAGACCATCATGATCATGATGACGAGGTTTCCTCCGTCTTTTTCCGCGAGTCCCGCCCGCTTGATCTAAAAAAGGTGGAGCGTTTCATTCATGAATGGCTGGTGGATCATGGTGTGGATACATTCCGCTACAAAGGGGTCTTAAATATCAAAGGCACTAACAAAAGAGTGGTATTCCAAGGAATACATATGCTGTTTGGTGCGTACCCGGACCGGGACTGGAGACTGGATGAAGCACGGGTCAGCGAATTCGTCATCATCGGCAGAAATTTGGATGAAGAGTGGTTCCGCACACAGTTTGCCGCTTGTGTGGCAGAATAGAAGGATATAAGCACTTTCCCCATGCAGACAGCTAAGGCCGTCCAGGTAGAATAACTCTACTTCGGACGGCCTCTTTTTTCACTTTCTGACAGCAGATTACTTTTCCTGACCTGTAACCGAAAGCCCGGAGGATACAAAGCGTTCATCGAACGAGTAAACGATTTGCTCCTCCAAGCGGCCTCCGGCAGCATGTCGACGGACCAGCTCCCTGCCCAGCTCGGGAGTGATATGTTTATACCAAACGCCTTCCGGATAAGCGATTACCACACAGGCATCGGCACAGCGTCCGTTGCAGCGTGTGCGCGTCGTATGTATTTGCCGGTCCGCTGCGAGCAAGGCAATCTCGTCCCTTATAGCTTGCGTCACTTCTTCGGCCTGCCGCCGCATGCAGCTGCTTCCATTACAAATAAGGAGATGGCAATTTGTTTCTTCCAAATTCCAGGTTGTCATAATAATCCTCCTTCTTGAACAGCCTCTCCCCTCACAAGTATGCTTTTGTGGAGAGAACATGCTCACTTACGGATTTGTTTTTCAGGATACAAACCTGCTGCCAGCGTCTTTAACGCGATCGGGGCCCGTATGCCGATTGTCTGACGGAGCCTTACTATCAAAAGAGTCGTTCATTTGGGCCATAAAAAAACTCCCCTGGGCGAAACAGGATTTCATGATTTCACCTGTCTGCCTATAGAGGAGCATTTGAACATTTCTGATTTAATCAGCATCTAAAGAGTTGATTTTCTTTTTACATTCAGGAGAAACAGGTATGTCATCGTCTATTTCCTCTTCTTTTTTCGAGGATTTCCCCCCATCTTTTCTATCTTCGGCCTTTCGCGAAAACTCAGGTAAATAGTAAAGAAAAAAATCAAAAAACTGTTCCTTAAAGACTAATAAATCCCCTTGCTCTTGTTCTTCCTTTTTATTTAATTTCATGGTTTCACCATCATCTCTTTTCCATAAATAGGGAATATCTTAAAAAACGATCTTTAGCTATAACTGCATCCATTTGTCCTTAAAGAATAAAGTAAAGACACGCACCGCAATGATCTTCACGATCATATAGAGAGGAATAACAACGATCATCGCAATAATGCCCCCAATATCGCCGGCGGCCAGCACCAGGATGATGGTCGTGAGCGGGTGAATGTCCAGGCTTTTCCCGAACACATAAGGGGCGATCAAGTTGTCTTGAATCTGCTGGGCTACAAGTATAATAACAAGGGACCATATAGCCGTTGATGGCGACTGCGTCAGACCGACAATGATGATCGGAATCGCGGACAGGATGGCTCCTATAAAAGGCACAAAATTCGCGATCACGGCTACCGCCGTCAGTAAAAAGGCGTATGGCAGGCCAATAAGAATAAAGCCGAAGTACATCAGCACCCCTAACGCCAGATTGATCAGCACTCTCCCGATAATAAATCCGCTCAGCACTTGATCAATTTCTGTGATGATGGAACGGGTATCGTCTTGGAAACGGGTTGGCGCCGCACCGACGATCCGCTTGCCTAACTTTCCCTCTTCCTTGAGCATGAAGAACAGGAGGATCGGGAACGTGAACAGCACAACCGTGAAGTTGGATACAAAGGAGACAACTCCTCCTACAGAGTTCGTCAAAAGTGCGAGACCCTTGTTCAAATAATCGGTCACCGAAGACAGCGGGCTGGCGCCCTCCGGAAACAGCGATGAGAGAAATCCGCTTTGCTCCAGCTCGTTGATCGTCTCCCCCAAGGCATCGAACAGGTTCGGGATATTATTCAGAAAGCTGATCAATTGCTCCTGGAGCCGTGGCCACTGGCTGGCGCTGAACCAAACCAGCGCGAGAGCGAAGAGCAAATAAATAAGCAGAATCGAAGCGGTCCGGTTAATCCTGTATTTTGCCATATATCTGACGAGCGGCCTGATCAGGTAGTAGAAGAATACCGCGAGCAGCAACGGAACAGCTACCACCTGAATCAATGAAAGCAATGGCTGAAAAACAAAGTTTACCTTCGAGCCTAAATAAATGATTAACAGCACGAAGATGATGAATAGGGTGAAACGCAGAACCTTGTTTTTTATAAACAATGACTTCCCTCCAACGGACCAAGTATTATTTTTCTAGGTTTATCCCGTTCAAATTTCTCTCGCAGATTGCTGATATGTACCATGATGGTACTATATTCGTAAACATAATGATCCCCCCATACGGTTTCAGATATACACTTACAGTAGTGGAAGCAGGTGACGCCCATAATATACCATGCCAAGTCATACAAATAACATTTTATGTACTTATGCATTTTTTCTCCCAGAACGCAAAAAAGCCGTGAGCACAAAATATGCACCATAGGCGCACTTTTTCCCTCACGTTTTTTTACATTAATCCAATTTTTCATCTTTTTTCGAGGGTTTATTGCCCTCTTTCCTGTTTTCTGCCTTGTGAGAAAACTCAGGTAAATAGTAAAGAAAAAAATCAAAAACCGGCTCCTTGAGACATAGATGCTCTTGTTCGTCCTTATGAATTGAATTCATTCCTCTCCCCCTTTGAGAGATTACACATCTCCTGATTTAGATGTTATATTAATGACCAAATAAAAAAATCGTACAAAAGGGCAAGACCCTTATGTACGACCGGGCAATCATAAATGGAGAATCCCCCGTTCTACGGAAACAGCCACTGCTTCCGAGCGGGAATCGACACCCAATTTGTTGTAGATATTTGTAAGATGAGCCTTTACGGTCCTTTCGGAAATGCCCAGATCAAAGGCTATTTCTTTGCTTCTGCAGCCGCGGGCGATCGATTGCAGAATGAACATTTCTTTCTCGCTAATTAAGCTTTGTTCGCGGACTGGAGCTGTAGCCGTCTCTTTTTTCAATCTGTCCGCAAACACTTTTGCCGTAATTTCCGGTTGAAGCAGAGTTTCTCCGCGCAGGGCGGATTCAAGTGTCCGAAATAAATTTTCCCGGCTTGTGTCCTTGAGTAAGTACCCTTTTGCTCCCAACGATAGGCCTTTAATCATTAAATCATCTTCATTATATGTCGTCAGAATAATGACAGGTGTCTTGTTATTTCTTTCTCTAAGCGCCTCCATGGTTTCGAGCCCACTCATTCCGGGCATGTTCAAATCCATCAATATGACATCCGGAGCCAACTCCTCGATTAGGCTGAGAGCAGTGCGTCCCTCTTCCGCTTCCCCGGCGACTTCGTATTGGCTGTCGGTTTCAAGAATAAGCTTTAATCCTTCCCTGACGACCCAATGATCATCAACAATGAACACTTTAAATTTCATAACGAGCCTCCTTTGCCAATGGCATCTCAATTTCGATAGATGTCCCTTCCCGTGCAGAGCTTTGAATGTTCATGCTTCCACCAAGCAATCGCACGCGCTCTTGTATCCCGATCAATCCGTAATGTCCGGCTTTTCTTCCAATGGTTTGAATGTTAAATCCTTTTCCATTGTCTCTTATTTGCATACGCAACACCTGTTCAATATTCATCATACGAATGTATACAATCTTGGCATGAGCATGCTTGGCCACGTTGGTTAAGCATTCTCTTACGATGTGCTGCGCATGCTCTGTAACCAGCGTAGATAATGAGGCTTTCACATCGAGTTCCAGGTCAACAGGGATGCCTGTAGCCATGGTGAATCGCTGTGCTTCTTCCCGAACAGCCTCCTTAAAATCAACTTCTACAGCGGATTTGGATCTGAGATCATCGATGGCTCTTCTCGCTTCGGACAGAGACCGTCTGGCCTGAGACATGGACTGCTGCACGATTTCATGCGCTCTTTTCGCTCCGCCTTTTGTCATGTGTGCATCGATGGCTTCCAGCTGCATAATAAGCCCCGCCAGTCCCTGGGCAAGCGTATCATGCAGGTCACGCGCCATACGCTGCCGTTCATTAGCCAGCGTAAGCTCCTCCACCTTCTGATGGGCGATCTCCAGCTCGCGGAGAAAGGTCTGGGTCCTGACTCTGGCATGGACCTGCTGATAGAAAAGCAGTGCATACGCAACGACCACGACAATCAGCATAATAAGAACAGGCATGAGAATGCCGATTTTTTCCCCATTATGAAACCAGATCACCACAGCACAAAACAGAAGATAGAGTGCCAGAAACAGCATCGTTACCTTCAACGGTTGATAATAAACGCCCACTCCTTGACCGATCAGAACGGGAATCAGGCAAACCAGGACAATCGGAAAGCCGACGGGCAGAAGAAATGAGCTTACAAAAATGATAGCCCCTTGCAGGACAAAATATAGCCAGGGCCCATACCTTACAAACCTGTGCCCAAACCAATATAGCCAGGGTCCGTACCTTACAAGCCTTTCCGAAAACCAATATAAACAGGAATGCACTGCCATTGCCACTGTAAACAGAATACTCCTCAGAAGCATCGGTTCACTGAGAAGCTGAAATATCATGACCTCGCTATATATGATGGCCACCCAAATCAGAACCGGAACTCTGGAAGTCAAGATTCTCTCCGTTTCATTTGGAGTGGCAGCTCTTTTATTATTCATTTTTCACCTCTATATGCCTATGCCAAAAAGAATGGTCATTCTATACAAGCATTATTATATAATACGGGAAAATGCCAACAAAAAAAACGTACACAAGGGCAGTTCTTGTGTACGTTCGGGCAATAGCTCATTCATTTCCAAAATTCGGGCGTGTTCATTGATTCAAGATAGATACCTGCGCACCGTCAGTAAGCATGGTGGCACCCTTTACAACGATTTGCTGCCCTTCCGAGAGACCTTCAGTTACTTCCACCTGTTTGGCACTCTCTTCTCCCGTCGTGATCTCCACCTGTTTGGCTGCATTCCCTTCTACAATGTAGACGTATTTTGTCCCCGCCTTTTCCGTTACAGCAGCCTGAGGAATAAGCAGCCCCTCCGCTGCCCCGGATTGGGTATATACATTGGCTACCATGCCTGCTTTAAGCGTATTAGACGGGTTTTCTATGGATATTTCAACTGGAAAAGCCCGCAGGTTTTCATCCATTACAGAGCTGATTGCTGTGACTTTGGCATTGATTCTTTTCTCCAGTGAAGGAATTTCCACCGCAACCGAGGATCCCAATTTCACATTCATCATTTCAGATTCGGCTAAATTTACTTTCACCAGGACCGGATTCGTATTTGCAATGGTGACCACGGATGCCTGTGAACTGACAAGCTGGCCTGCTGTTCCGTTAACGGCGGAGATGGTCCCCGACATCGGTGCTTTCACTGTCGCGTCCGTCAGTTGGCTGCGTGCTGTCTGCAGATTGGAGCGGGCTTGATTGACGCTCGCACGGGATACATCAACCGCGGATCCGTTACGGGCAAGCTGAAGCGACTTCACAGCGTTGTTATAGGTCGTCTGTGCGCTTTCCAAGGAAGATTGCGCATTTCTAAGCGTGAGTTTGGCATTATCCAGAGCGCTTTGCGCTTGTCTGGCCGTAGTCTGCGCCTGTTCAAGTTCCGTTTGGGATACGGCTCCGGCGGCAAACAACTGCTGAGTACGGTTCAGCATATTTTGTGCATCGCGCAGAGAGCTCTCTGCATCTGCAACGGAGCTTTTCGCTTGTTCAATTGAGCTTTGCTGCTGAACGAGGGCGCTTTTAGCCTGGTCTACGCCCGATTCAGCCTGCTGTACTGACTGCTCTGCACTATTCTGCGCTTGTTTCAGATCTGCTAGCGCCACGTTATAGGATTCTTGAGCCTGAGTAATGCTATCCTCAATGTCCTTCTGATCCAGTATAAACAGGACATCCCCCTTATTTATATTTTGGCCAATGTGCAAGTTGATGCTTGCGATCGCCCCGGTAATCTCCGGAGCAACCTGAACCGTTTTATTAGGAGTCAGCGAACCGACTATACCCGCCTCTGCTTCAATACTTCCCCTTGTTACCTGCCCAACTTCGATAGACACGGCTGCTTGTTCCGCGGGTGCAGCTGCCGGAGACTCTCCCCCGGAGCATCCGGCCAGCGCCGCGGATAAAGCAAAAGCCGATATCATGGTCATGCTTTTTGTATTCATTTTTTCCCACCTCACTATGTTCTGCTTTTAGGGCTGTACACTGTTTTGCTCAAGCTTGCCTTGCTTTCTGGCATCTCTTTCCTGCTGGCGTTTTATTTTGCGGTTGTTGTGTCTGACCGTCATGTTATCCAGCAAAATATAGACGACAGGAATCAGTATTAAGGTAATGATCGATGAGAAAGAAAGACCAAATACAACGATCATTGCCATAGGAGCTATTTCCTGGTTGCTTGGCTCTTGGGAAAATGCCACTGGCAGCAAAGCAAGAACTGTTGCAAGCATCGTCATCAGAATCGGCCGCAGCCGCTCGGTAGCCGCCATCAGGATCGCTTTTTCCCTGTCCATTCCTTCCTTGCGGAGTTGAATAATAAAATCAATCAAGACAATCGCATTGTTAACAACAAGTCCTGTGAGCATGATATATCCGATAATAGCCAGTACACTCAAAGTCGTTCCTGTTAATACCAATCCCAGTACTACACCTATAAAGGTTGGCGGGATGGAGAACATAATCACAAACGGTGTAAAGAGAGATTCGAACTGACCGGCCATAACCATATAAATCAGTACAATAGACAGCAGCATCGCAATACCGAGGTTTATAAATGATTCTATCATCTGCTCCTCTTCGCCACCGCTGGTGTCGGTAGAGTAGCCTTCAGGCAGCTGCAGATGGCTTAAGAGGTTGGCCACATCCCGATTAACAGCAGTTATGTCTCTGCCATCAATATCGCCCGTAATTTTAACCTGACGTACCTGATCTGCACGTGTAATCGTGTCAGGTACTTGCACTTGGCTTAAAGTTGCAACCGCAGACAGCGGAACGTCGAGTCCTTGGGCAGTTGTTATCCGCAGCCTTTCCAGGTAAGCGAAGTCCTGTTTGTATTGTTCGGGCAGTGAAATCCGAACATCAATCTGGTCATCTCCGGTACGGTACGTTGTAGCGACAGAGCCATCGAAGGAAGTACGCACAGCCGACAAAATTTGCGCTGCCGACAGTCCGTACCGGGCTGCAAGCTGGCGGTTAATGGTCACTTCATACTCTTCCCTTACAGAATCCAGTGTGCTGGCAACGTTAACTGTTCCTTCAATATTTTTAACTTGCTCGACGAGCTGATCGGAAAGCTCCCTTAATACGTCCATATCGTCGCCTTTTAAGTTGACTTGCACAGCAGCACCGGAAGAGAAGCTTTCTGACGCGCTGATTGTAACCTCCGCATCCGGCAGGCTGGTAATCTTGCCACGCAGTTCCGACACAACCTGGTCTGTAGAACGCGTGTGCCCTTCCACCAGGGTTACATTGAGTGTTGCTGCATTCGTCGGATTTACGGTACTGTACCCGCCAGCAGAACCTACGGTTGCCGTCATCTTATCCAATTCAGGGATATTCAATATTTCATTTTCGATTTGCTGGACGATCCTCTGGGTCTCCTCCAGCTTTGTTCCATTTGGCATTTTAACCGATACGCTGAATTGTCCTTGATCGCCACTTGGGATAAACTCCATCTTGACCAAAGTTGTCAGTGCTCCAGCACCTATAAACATCAGAAGGGTAGCCACGATGACGGTTTTTCTGCGATTCATGCTCCAATTCAGCGTTTTGCTGTAGCCTTGTTTGAACTTCTCGAATCCAATATTAAACCAAACGATCGGATTCACGCCGCGGTAAGCGCCTGACGTATATAGCGACTCATCCGGAACTTTGGGCAGGAAGCGGGAGCTCATCATCGGAACAAGCATTAAGGAAACAACCAATGCCGCGATGTGGGAGAAGATGACTGTCAAGGCTAGTGGTATGAACAGTTGCCCTGCAAGACCCTCTACAAACAGAACCGGGAGGAAAACCACAATCTGTGCGAGAGCAGACGCCATGACGGCATTGCCGACCTGCTTTGAACCTTCGAGAGCTGCCTGCAGCATGCTTTTCCCCTCATGCCGCTGTCTGAAAATATTCTCAATGATCACGACCGCAAAGTCTACAAAGGAACCCAACCCGAGCAGCAAACCGGCAAGAGAAATGATGTTAATGGTCTGATTTGTGAAATACATCATGATGAATGTAGCCACAAATGAAATCGGAATAACAATGGTCGCGATGATCGTCGAATGCGCGCTGTTCAGAAACAACAATAAGACAATGGCTGCGATAACAATTCCCAAGATTGTATGCTCTATTAACAGGTACATAGAATCGTTAATCGACTCAGAGGAATCTGTAACCAGCTCAAGCTCGGTGCCATCCGGCAGCTTCTGCCGGATGGAATCCAGGCTTTCCTTTACAGCCTTGGCAATCTGCAGCGTATTGCCTCCAGACGCTTTTGTGACCCCGATGTTGATACTCGGTTGTCCGTTGTAAGTAGAAATGGAAGTGACATCGGAGAAATCATCCACGATCGTAGCAATTTCTTTCAATTTGACTGTTCCCGAGCCAACTGGAATCGGAGTTTCTCCCATTTCTGAAACCGCCTTGTATTCTCCCTGAATACGAATCTGTACTTCAGTGCTTCCCTTTGCCACGGCCCCGGCGGAGCCCGACAGGTTATGATCTGAAAGCGCCTGGGTCACCTGGTCCAGTGTGATCCCATAGCTTTCAAGTTTCAATGGATCCAGCGTGATACGAATTAAACGGTCTTGCCCCCCTGTTACACTTACTGAGGCAACCCCAGCTATTCTTTCAAGACTCGGCTGGACAACATCCTCAGCAATTGGCTTTAAGGTATTAACATCTATATCCCCGGTTAAAGACAGGTTAATGATTGGCTCTGTATTTACGTTGAGCTTCATGATCCGTGGAGATTTGGCGGAATCCGGTAAAGAGTCCCTGACGCTGTCCAAGCTATCCCTGATATCTATCGTCGCCTGATCCAGATCAACGCCCCAATTGAACAGAACGGTAACCATGGATGATCCTTCCTGAGATTCAGAACTGATCGTATCCACGTTCTCTACCGAAGCAAGACTGCTTTCAATCGGTTTGGATACCAATTCCTCAACTTCCGACGGTGTAGCGCCCGGCACGCTGGTTACGACTGTTACAACAGGAGATTGCATTTCAGGCATCTGCTCAACCGGAATCCTTAACACAAAGATGCCGCCCCCGATCAATAAAGCCATAACCAGCATAAAGACGGTTACGGGACGGCGTATTGAAAACTGTGACATTTACTCACTCCCCAGTAATTTTTATATGTATAGATTGGGTTCTAACCATTCGTATTATAGGAAGTCACTCTTAAAATTGCTTAAATTCGATCTAAAGGTTGCCTAAAGAAAATTTTCCAGTTCATACCATGTCAGAAGGCACTTTGATTTGTGTAGAAATGAAAAAAAGCCGCAATATGCGGCTTCCTACACGTTTTTCTTTTCTTCAACTTCTGCGGAACTATTGTCTCTCAATTCGTCACATTTGACCGAGGATTTTTCAGGTAAATCGTACAGAAAAATATCAAAAAACTGTTCTTTAAAGACAAGTAAATCCCCTTGCTCTTGTTCTTCCTTATTATTTGATTTCATGGCCTCACCATCATCTCTATTTCATAAATAGCGAATATCTTGTAATAGCTTTGGCTATAGCTGCATCCACTTGTCCTTGAAGAACAAAGTAAAGACACGTACCGCAATGATCTTTAAGATCATATACAGGGGGATCACAATGATCATGCCGATAATGCCCCCAATATCGCCGGCGGCCAGCACCAAAATAATGGTCGTAAGCGGGTGAATGTCCAGGCTTTTCCCGAACACATAAGGGGCGACCAGGTTATCTTGAATCTGCTGGGCTACAAGTATGATAACAAGGGACCATATAGCCGTAGATGGCGACTGCGTCAAACCGACGATGACAATCGGGATTGCGGACAGGATGGCTCCTATAAAAGGCACAAAATTCGCAATTACGGCTACCGCCGTCAGTAAGAAGGCGTAAGGCAGATCAATAAGAATAAAACCAAAGTACATCAACACCCCTAACGCCAGATTAATCAGCACTCTCCCGATAATAAACCCGCTCAGCATTTGATCAATTTCGGTAATGATGGAACGGGTATCGTCTTGGAAACGGGTTGGCGCCGCACCGGCGATCCGCTTGCCTAACTTTCCTTCTTCCTTGAGCATGAAGAACAGGAGGATCGGGAACGTGAACAGCACAACCGTGAAGTCGGATACAAAGGAGACAACTCCTCCTACAGAGTTCGTCAAAAGTGCGAGACCCTTGTTCAAATAATCGGTTACCGAAGACAGCGGGCTGGCGCCCTCCGGAAACAACGAAGAGAGAAATCCGCTTTGCTCCAGCTCGTTGATTCTTTCCCCCAATTCATGGAACAGGTTCGGGATATTATTCAGAAAGCTGACCAATTGCTCCTGAAGCCGCGGCCACTGGCTGGCGCTGAACCAAACCAGCGCAAGAGCAAAGAGCAAATAAATAAGCAGAATCGAAGCGGTCCGGTTGATCCTGTACTTTGCCATATATCTGACGAGCGGCCTGATCAGGTAGTAGAAGAAAACTGCGAGCATGAATGGAATAGCCACAACCTGAATTAATGAAAGCAGCGGCTGAAAAACAAAGTTCACCTTCGAGCTTAAATAGATGATCAGCAGCACAAAAATGATGAAAATGGCAAAACGCAAGACTTTGTTCTTTATATACAATGGTTTCCCTCCAATAAACCCATTCTTAAATCCACTCTTATTTTTTTAGATGTATCGTAAATATGGATAATTCTTCATTCTCGGAGCGCAAGGTGAGTGTGCCGCCCATCTTTTCTGTATTCTTGAGTGCAATCGCAAGGCCTAGTCCAGTGCCGCCTGTATGGGTGCGGGCTTGGTCACCACGGACGAACGGATCAAAAATCGTGGCCCACAGCTCCTTCGGAATGCCGATACCGGTATCGGCAATTTCGATACGCACTTCCTCGTCATGTTCAACCAGTTCAACCCGTATATGAGTACCTGCCGGATTGTATAACAAAGCATTGGCGATCAGATTTTGGATCACCCGGCCCAGCAGCTCCGGATCGTATTGGGCATACACATCATGGTCGGGGACGGAAAAATCCAGCAGCAAACCATTTCGCTCCACATCATCATAGACATCGGCAATACGTTCCCGCAAAAACTCACCGATTTCTTTTCGCTCCACATGAGGCGTGAAATCAAGCGCATCCACCTTGAATAGCTCCAGCATATTCTGTATCAGTCTTGTCATCTGGGTGGACTTGTTATAAATGTAGAACAAATATTTATTTTGCCGCCCCCTGTCTTCCACTCTCCCTTCCACCAGTGCCTGTGCATATCCGTGAATGCTTGTAATCGGGGTTTTGAGATCATGGGACAAATCCATCATCAACCGCTGCTTGCTTTCCTGGGCAATACGCTTCTCATAAGTGGCTCTCTCGATGACATCCGCCATATAATTGAACGTTTCCCCGATAAGATTGAATTCTTTTTCGGCGGAAATAGACAGCCTTGTATTATAGTTGCCGGCAATCATTTCATGAAGTCCGTCCAGAATCGATGCCAACGGTTTCTTGATTCGGCGCGCAATCCAGTAGCTGTATACGAAGACCAGAAGCAAGATTGAACTGATGGCAATAAAAAGGAGAAGTGATACGATCCGGCTTATGGACGGGTCATCAACAACGGAGATGCTGATCAGTTCACGTGGGATCTTGACGATTAAATATTTGATCGTTTCCTCCGGATCATTGACGGCAGTTATAGAACAGTAGTAGGTCTGATCAGAATCATTTGCCAGCATATCATAGAGTTCAGCTTCTGAATATTTATACAGGGAGTCTTTTTTGTTCCCCACTACTTGCTCTACCTGTCTGTTCGCATCAAGAAGCTCAAGCCAGCCCCCGCTTTGTTGAAGCCTGTCCAGCTCGAGACCTCCCCCCTGTTTCCAGTCTGCTATATAGTCATGTGCCGCAACAGCATCGAGCCCGAGGTCGGTATCCCTCTCTTTTGAGACAATGTAATTAATACCGAGCGGGACCGTGAAGCGTAAAACAATAATCAGCAATATAAAGAACAGAATAAACAACAAAAAATCAATGACCAGAGAGGACTGCAGCTTCCGATTATTTCTAAATTTCCATAGGCGCTTCAATTTTATATCCCAATCCTCTTATCGTTTTTAAATATTGCGGCTTTCTTGAATCCTGTTCAATCTTCTCGCGGATATTGCTGATATGTACCATGATGGTGCTATCTTCGTATGCATAATAGTCCCCCCATACGGTTTCATATATACGTTTCCGGGTAAAAACACGGCCAGGCGCAGACATTAGCAGTTCCATTATTTTATACTCTGTGTATGTAAGAGCTACAGGTTCTCCCCGCTGAAAGAGAATGCACTGGTTTTGATCCAAGGCGAGCTCGCCCAGAACCAGCTGCCTATTTTCTCCTACAGAATTGGATGCCGTTTCAAAGCTGTAAGCCCGCCTGAGCAAGGCTTCCACACGGGCCACAATTTCCAGAGGATTAAAGGGCTTCGCTATGTAATCGTCAGCGCCCAGATTAAGGCCGAGAATTTTGTCAGTCGCCTGGTTTCTGGCTGATAAAAAAAGCACCGGCATCAGGTGGGACTTGCGTATTTTCTTCAGCAGCTGCAGCCCGTCAATTCCCGGCATCATGATGTCAAGGATGGCCAAATCAATACGCTCGCGCTGAATAATGTCCCATGCCATTTGCCCATGCACCGCACAGGTTACCTCATAATCCTTTTCAAGATATAATTGCAGCAGCTCCGCAATCTCCGGCTCATCATCTGCGATCAGGATACGATATTTCATAATTCCCCACTTTCATTAAGGTAAGTTATATCATCCCGGTTATTGTTTTTTCAGCTGGTTTCTCCACCATGAAAAAATTATAAGGATCCACTCTTAATATTGTATAAATTGAATCTAAAGATTATCTAAAGAAATTTATATTTCATTTTTTATTTCTACGTATACAATTCTGAGTCCGTTTCTTATCTTCGGCTTTTTTCGAAAACTCAGGTAAAAAATATAGAAAAAACGGCTTCGGTCTGCGGAGCCGATCGGATCGGTTCCTCCTGATTCCTGTATATGCTCGTTCAGCTGTGAAGTAAATTGGAACTAAACTCTGCCTCTTACTTTATTAAAAAAGGACGCTCCCTCACCTTCGCTTGGGCTACGTCCTCAACACTATATTCTTAAAGAACATAAGCAGCATGTAACTGCTTTAAACAAGAGCCTTTGCTTTACTAGAGCGTGTATTCAAACTCAAGCAAGCCATTGGCGAGAGGTCAAGACATACATTTAATAATGATCCAAATTTTCCTGCATTTGAGACAGCACATTCTCAAGCACCAGGCGTTCTTCTGCGCTGACATTGGCGAGCACTTTCTTCATAAAATGCTCTTTTACTTCCAGGGAAGATTCGATCTGTTCACGGCCATGATTGGTTAAGCAAACAAGTATTATACGGTTGTCCTCAGACT
This sequence comes from Paenibacillus jiangxiensis, assembly GCF_046098255.1. Classification (NCBI taxonomy): domain Bacteria; kingdom Bacillati; phylum Bacillota; class Bacilli; order Caryophanales; family Paenibacillaceae; genus Paenibacillus; species Paenibacillus jiangxiensis. The sequence continues at coordinate 96,463 of NZ_JBJURI010000004.1, read as the reverse complement.
TCCTTCTTCTTAATACCATACCGTTGGCTTCAAGCTGTTTGACATGTCTTGTGATGGCCGCACTATCGATATTCATCTTTTTTTGAAGGTCACTTTGACTGATCTCGTCAACTTGATAGAGCACTGAGAGTATTTCCAATCGTGATTGGCTGATACCCGTGCTTGCTTCAAACTTCGTGCTAATCATTTTGTTTACCCAATACAGTTGAAGAAAAATCTCAGCTTCTTGTGAAGAACGTGTTCTCAAAACCATCCCATCTTTCCTGTTGCGTGATTATTGATGCATCAACAATTGATATCAGCAACAAATATACAACTATATATCCGTTTTTACAAGTGATCTTTTTGGACGCGGAAGCAGATCAGATGTTGTGCATAAATCTTTTTATTCAAATCAGTATTTTGCTAGAGTGCCGTCGTAATTAATCACTTGTCCATTATGATTTTCATCATCCAAAACAAAGCTCACGATCAACTCCGCAGCCTGAGCAGGTGTTTTTACAAAATCTCCGGTTATATGCCCATTCAAATCCGTCGAAACCGCCCCTGGCATCACCGCAAAAATCTCCACAGGTATATTCTGCTGCTCAAAACTCATTGCCCAAGACTTTGTCATAACATTCAAAGGTGCTTTGGCTGTTTGGTAGGCAAACGCATTGAAGAAAGGTAGTGGCTCAATAGGTATGCTGATATTTTCAATAGTGCCATGATTGGCGATCAATAGTGGCAGCAAGCCTTTTGAAAGTGCAAAAGGACCTATAAAGTCAACTTGATGGGTTGCCTGTAGCTCTTCAACCGTAAACTCCCATCCAGGTTTATGCATATCACCTGGAATACCCGCATTGTTAACCAAGAGCGTCAAATCAGGGTAATTCTGCTTAATTGTTGTCACTGCATGATCAATACTCTCCAGGTCAGCAATGTCCAATAGCACCAACTCTGCATCACCAAATTTTCGGAGGGCAGTTACTGCCGTTTCTCCTCGCTTCTGATCACGTGCCCCAACTAAAACACGATACCCCACTTCTAACAACTGCTTCGCAATCTCAAATCCAATACCTTTATTCGCACCAGTTACTAACGCTGTCTTTGTCATTTTTCATTCTCCTTTTTTCTATTTTTAATGTGTATTGCCAAATATCATCTTATGTTTATCGCCACACCACAATATCTTCGAGATGTTGTCTTGCTTTTGGACGTTTGGGATCATCTTGGCGATATCCGAAAGCGGCCATACAAGCTACGCCGAATTCGTTGCTGTTAATGATACCTTCCTGTTGTAAGATAGAGGTCACCTGCTTTTGATCAAAACCTTCGATCGGACAAGAATCAATACCAATTTGAGCCGCGGCTGTCATCATATTTCCCAATGCTATATATGTTTGTTTACATGCCCATTCAAAAATGAGTCGGTCATTATCTTCGAGTTCTGTTTCGATAAAGGATTTATAGATTCTGGAGGCAAACTGTACAACTTCTTCAGGCATATGTTGGATGTCTTTCATCATCTTTATAACGTGATCCGAATCAGACCGTAGTCCTCCTCTTCTTCTGGCCAAAATTATTACGAAATGGCTCGCAGTGGGCAGTTGTCCTTGAGCACCACCACATACTGGTCTTAATTTTTCACGAAGCGCAGCCTCCTGAATTACAACAAACTTCCAAGGCTCTAAACCAAAAGAGCTTGGCGATAATCTTCCGGTTTCCAAAATAAAATGAAAATCATCATCTGAGATCTTTTTGCTGGTATCAAATACCTTACAAGCATGTCTGAACTGGTAAGCTTTTAAAATTTCTTGTTTTTTATTTTCTGTTATCATGTGTAATCAGCCTTCCATCTCTTTTTTTAAAAGTTAAACGATTGATTCATCAATATTTGATGGATCATTTATTGATATATCAAATGTTGATGAATCAATAATATAATGCATGATATTTTTTTGCAAGTGATTCCTTTGCTTTGGCACTGAACTTCCCCTAGAAAGCGAAAAAGAGAAAGCGTCACCGCTATGGCAACGCTTTAGCAAATTTCACTTATATCAGGTGCTTCAGTCCTCTATAGGTAGAGGTATTGTGGTATTGCGAAGATCATATTTTCAAGCTTATGAACGCAGATCCTGAATCCCGGTGTTCGCCTTTACGAGAATTTCGTCGAATTTCGCGTCATCACGCGCGGAGGAGAAATACGTTCCCAGAAATGCGCCCAAAAATCCCAGCGGGATCGAAATAATGCCCGGGTTAGTAAGTGGGATTAGCGGAGTGCCTACTAGAATCGCTTTGCCAGCAACCGGGTCCCACACGTTGGGACTGATCATGACCAGAATGATCGCGCTTAATAGACCAACCAGCATGCCTGTAACCGCTCCTGCGGTGTTAAAACGTCTCCAGAATACGGTGAAGACAAGCACAGGCAGGTTTGCGCTGGCGGCAACGGCAAAGGCAAGCGATACGAGAAAAGCGACGTTGAGCTTTTGCGCAAACAGCGCTAATAAAATGGAGATTATAGCGACTCCGACGGAAGCCAGCTTAGCTGCTCTTACCTGCTCCTTTTCCTCTGCTGCGCCCTTCCGGATAATATGCGCGTAAAAATCATGCGCGAAGGCAGACGCCCCGGACAGTACCAAACCGGCGACGACAGCCAGAATGGTGGCGAACGCAACGGCAGACACAAAGGCAAACAGGAATTCCCCGCCGAGGGCTTTGGCCAGGAGCGGTGCGGCCATATTGCCTGCGGCGTTGGCTTCCACGATGGCGCTTTCCCCTACGAAAGCAGCAGCACCGAACCCGAGAAACAGCGTCAACACGTAAAACACTCCTATGATCCATGTGGCGACAACGACGGATTTTCTCGCCGTGGGCGCATCTTTAACGGTAAAAAAGCGGATCAAAATATGCGGAAGCCCTGCGGTTCCCAGCACCAGTGCCAGATTCAGCGAAATCGTGTCCAGTCCGTTGGCAAATTTATTGCCAGGGTGGAGAAAGGCTTCCTGAAGCGGTGTGGATGTCCGCATGTCATGAAACATTTGCCCGATATTGTAATCAAACCTGGCGAAGACGATCAGTGAAATGATGAAAGTACCTGCCATGAGGAGCACACATTTGATGATTTGCACCCAGCTTGTCGCCGTCATGCCGCCAAACACGACATAAATGGTCATCAAAACCCCAACAATGAGCACGGACATCGTATAATCAAGTCCCGGGATCAAAAGCTGGATCAAAGCTCCTGCGCCGACCAGTTGGGCGATCATGTAGAAAATGGAGATGACGATGGAGTTCAGGGCGGCGACGCCTCGGATCTTCTTCGTATTGAAGCGGGCGGCAATCATGTCAGCCATCGTATATTTACCCAGATTGCGCAAGGGCTCCGCGATGATGTACAACACGACCAGATAAGCGACAAGGAAGCCGATGCTGTAGAAAAATCCGTCAAACCCAAACAGTGCAATCATGCCCGCAATGCCCAGGAAGGAAGCGGCTGACATGTAATCGCCGGCGATGGCCAGCCCGTTCTGCCAGCCGGTCAATCCGCCGCCGGCGGTATAAAACTCGCTGGCTGTTTTTGTTTTTTTGGAGGCATAATAGGTAATCACGAGGGTGCCGAGTACGATCACTAGGAACAGGATAAATGCCGTATTCATAATGGACGCGCCCCCTCATCTTTTTGAGCTGTTTGCGCCCTAAGCTCATTGCACATGGCATCAAACTTGACCGACTGTCTGGTATATAGATAACACAGCACCCAGGTCATGATGAACTGCGCGAAGGCAAAAACCCATGCCCAGGTAACCGAGCCGAAAGCAGGTTGATTCAATACATCGGAGTAGGACGTCAAAATCGGAAGAGTAAAGTAAAACGCCAGAAAAAACACGGACAGCGGAATAATGAACCTTTTCTTCTTCGCCATCAGATTGCGGAAAGTTTCCGTTTTGGCAGCTTCGCTGTATGTCATTCGCTTGTTGTCCAAATAAATTCCCTCCTCAGCTCATATTTAATTCAGTCCCCATCGGATGGCGCGGCTGACTCCATAGTCCCCACCATTTTTTGATCGCCGTAACAAAAATGACGACTCCCAGTACAAGCATGATGATGGACAGGATACCATTGAGGACGTTATACCCCTTATTGCCTTCATTCAGATAGACATTGGCGATCATCCAGCAGCCTGCGTAATTGACGGTCACGAATAAATAAACGAGCGGGATGAAGCAGGTAAGTGCGTACCAGCGTTTATCCGCTATTTTCAAAATGACAGTAGCGCCGACAATGAGCCCAATGGAAGCCATCAGTTGGTTCGATACACCGAACAACGCCCATACGGAGCTGATGTCTCCGGACAAAAGCAGATACCCCCACATGAAGCAGGCCAAAGCGCTGGCAAAGATGGAACCCGGCAGCCAGTCGACCTTTTTCAGCGGTTTGTATACTTCTCCGAAAAAGTCCTGGATCAAATAACGAGCCACCCGTGTTCCCGCATCAATGGCGGTCAGAATAAACACAGCTTCGAACATAATGACAAATTGGAAAAAGTACGGCGCAAGTCCATGGAACCAGGGAATGCTGGTGAAAATATACGTCATGCCGACCGCAAGCGTTACGGCCCCGCCTGTTCTGCCCTCCAGATCCAGACCGATCTCCTGCGCCAGCTGCGGCAGATTGACGACATTCATGCCGAGGGTCTGAAACACTTGCGGTGTCGAGTTAATGGCAAAATAATCAGCAGGCTGCAGCGCCGCCGCGGCGATGAGCGCCATAATGCCAACCAGACACTCCACGAGCATCGCACCGAAGCCGACCGCTTTGATATCGCTCCAGCGGTTGATCATTTTCGGCGTGGTGCCGGAACCGACGAAGGCATGAAAGCCGGATATCGCGCCGCAGGCAATCGTGATGGAGATAAACGGCCAGACCGGCCCGGCAATGACTGGCCCCCCTCCTCCTACAAAGGAAGTGAAGGCAGGGAATTGGATGTCCGGATTAATAATAAAGACACCGATAATGAGCGCGATGAATACGCCGATTTTCATAAAGCTGCTTAAATAATCCCGTGGCGCAAGCAGCAGCCAGACCGGCAGCGCAGCCGCAAAGAAGGCATAGGTGGGAAGCATAAAGCCGAGCGTTCGTGTATCCAGCGTGAGCCATTCGCCGAGTACCGTCCCCTGAATACTGGGCCCGGCGAATACGCCGATCATCAGCAAAATAAAACCGAGTGTTGAGGCCAGCTTGAGATTTCCGGTCTTCTTGTAGAATAGACCGACGCCCATCGCGATCGGAATCGTTATGGCGACAGCGAACGTGCCCCAAGGGTTGTTTTCCAGCGCATGGAGGACAACCATGGATAATCCGGCCATCGTAATCGTGATAATGAACAGCATGGCGAGTCCCGTGCAGAAGCCAGTAACCGGCCCCAGCTCATCCTTGGCTACTTCGGAGAGCGATTTTCCCTGCTTGCGCATGGAGGCAAACAATACGACGATGTCGTGTACAGCACCGCCAATAACGGCCCCGATCAGCAGCCAGAGCAGCCCGGGCAGATAGCCGAACTGGGCGGCCAAAATAGGCCCGACCAGCGGCCCGGCTGCCGCAATGGCGGCAAAATGATGACCAAAGGTCACCCATTTGTTGGTCGGCACATAATCCTGCCCGTCATTTAACGCATGGGCCGGCGTCTCCTTGGCATCATCGAGCTTCAATACTTTGGCAGCCATAAAAGTGCCATACAGCCGATAGGCTATCATCAAAATACAAATCGATCCAATTACTATTGTAATCGCATTCATAAATCTGCACTCCTCTGCTTCTTCATAGCCCCCATTATAGGAGATGAAAATGAAGGCAGAGCATTTTCAAGCTGCAACGCACGCCTCTGAGTCTGACCTGCATAAATTCCGGCCTGAAGTGCACAGGCTTCTCAAAAGCCGAGCAATTGTTTCAATTCTTTCATATACGTTCTGCTCACAGGCACACGGGAGCCGTTTATTAAAATCAGGTTGCAGGTGGAGTGAAACCAGGGCTCGATTTCGGTGATGCTGTCCAGATTCACCAGATAAGCGCGGTGCACCCTCACGATAGCTGTATTTCCGACCCGCCGCTCCAGTGAGGTTAACGGCTCGTTTACCCGATAAACCTGATTTTCCGTCGTAATGATGGTCTTGCCGTCCTCGTAAGCCATATATAAAATCTGACCGACTGGAAGAAGCAAAATCCGCTCATCCACCGTAATGGCAAGCCTCTCCTTTCGCTCTGCGTATCTGGCGGCATCCACCAAATCAGCGTCCGCAGGCTGCCGGCGGATACCGGCCATTGCCGTAATTTTCTCCACCATTTGCCTGACCCGCTCTTCTTCAAATGGCTTTAAGATATAATCCGCGGCATTGAGATCAAAGGCCTGCAAAGCATATTCGTCATAGGCGGTGGCAAACACGATAACCGGCAGATGCTCCTCATTTTTTGTCATCAGTCCCCGCGCGATTTCCAGCCCGCTTTCATGATCAAGCTGGATATCCAGAAATACAACATCCGGACAGGAGCTGCGGATTTGCTCGACAGCCTGTTCAAGCCGATCCGCCACCCCAACGACTTGCACGCGTCCGGTCCGGCGAAGCAGGTACCCCAGTTCGTCCCGAGCGAGCGGCTCGTCATCCACGATAACTGCTTTAAGCATATAAATCCCTCCCTTGCGAATGTTGGATCGGCAGCCGGATGGTAATGGCTGTCCCTAAGCCTGGCTTGCTATGTATGCGGAAATCAGCTTCAGGCCCGAACATCTCCTCAATCCGTTTGCTGATATTGTAAAGAGCGGTTCCCGTTCCCCTGGCGGATTGAATCTCCCGCTTTCCGAGCTGCTGCAGCAGCTCAGGCTCAATGCCCTGTCCGTTATCTTCGGTCATGAGCACCATGTACTCATCTTCCCGGAATACGCTTAGAGTGACTTCTCCTTTGTCCCCCTCCTCATGGAACGGAAATGCATACCGCAAAGCATTCTCTACCAAGGGCTGCAGCAGGAAGGGCGGCACGCCGATTGTTTTGAGCGAAGGATCGATCTTCGTCTGCAGCGAAAATTTACCGGGAAAGCGGGCCTGCTCAATGGCGAGATAAGCATTCACATTTTCCAACTCCTTGTACAGCGGGATTAACAGCTGCTGCGCTCCCTGCAAATTGCTGCGAAAAAACGAGCTCATCTGAAGAAGCAACATTCGCGCCTTCTCCGGATCGGTACGGCAGAGGGCCGACACCGTATTGAACGCATTAAACAGGAAATGCGGATGGATTTGTGCCTGCAGCGCCTTGATCTCCGCATCCTTTAACCGTTTTCGCTGCTGCTCGGCTTCGGCCAGCTCCAACTGGGTTGAAAACAATCTGCCGAGCCCTTCCGCCACCTCCTGCTCAACCTGGTCCAATCGGCTGGGATTCTTGAAGTACAACTTTAAAGTCCCGACCGTTTTCTCATGTACTTTGAGCGGGAGAACAATGGCGGCCTCCAGGCAGCAGTCCGGCTGACTGCACTGGATTTCGTCACGGGATGAGGCCTTCATTACGCTTCCTGTCGACAATACTTTGCGGGTTAACCGGGTGGAAAGCTGCTCAAGCGGAACATGATGGTCCGAGCCTTCCCCGACATGAGCGAGAACCTGGTGACCGTTCGTAATGGAGATGGCATCGGCGTTCGTCCTGCTCAGGATGACAGCAGCTGCTTCCCGGCAGGAGTGCGGATTGAGCCCCTGCCGGAAATACGGCAGCGTCTGATCCGCAATCTCGAACACCTGATGGGTCTGCAGCGCCCGTGTGCGCGATTCTTCCTGCAGCACAGATTGGATGACCAGCATAAACAGCAGCATACCAAAGCCGTTAATGACAATCATCGGAACGGCAATAATGTTGACGAGGGACAGAGCCGCTGCAAACGGGCGGGCTGTAGCAAGAATAATCCCCATCTGGATACATTCCATAAGGATGCCGATGACGACCGTTTTCCACAAGGCGGATTTGTCCATAATTCGCAAGCGTCTGCCTATGAATCCGGTTACAATCCCGGCCAGGATGCTGGACATCCCGCAGGCAAAGGCTGTAAATCCCCCCAGAGTGAAGCGGTGCAGACCGGCAATGATTCCGACACCCGTGCCAACCAAGGGGCCGCCGAGCAGGCCGCCGACAACCACGCCCATAATGCGCGTATTGGCGATCGCACTGTCCACACTGATCCACGTCTGCCAGGCCTGTGTGCCCGTCTGCCCCGTTCCCTGGATTTCAACCCCTGTATAATTGCTGATCACTGCGAATGTGCCAAAAATAAAAATAAGCTTTATTTTATCTGTGAGCACATGCTGCCGGTGGATGATATGCCGGAACGATTTCAGACGGGACAATAAGAAGGCAACGATCAACAGAATCCCTACCCGCTCCAGCATCAGGGGAAGCAGGTTCATCATCTTGTCTCACCTTCTTCAAGTAAATGTAATTTTAATTATAGTGCATACTTTTCGATTTCAAAGCCCATATCCTCAATAATTTGATGATCCATAGATACGTCCTGTCCTTCTGTCGTTAAATAATCGCCTACAAACAGCGAATTTGCGGCATACAGCGATAACGGCTGCAGCGAGCGCAGGTTCACTTCACGTCCTCCGGCGATGCGAATTTCTTTAGACGGGCAAATGAAGCGGAAGAGCGCAATAACCTTCAACGCTTTTGAGGGCGGCGTCCGGTCCGTCTTTTCAAGCGGTGTGCCTGGAATGGCATTCAAAAAGTTAATCGGAATGGAATCCGCATCCAGCTCCCGCAAAGCAAAAGCCAGCTCCACAATTTCCAGGTCCGACTCCCCCATGCCGATGATGGCGCCAGAGCAAGGAGACATGCCATGCTGTTTAACCTGCTGCACGGTCTCCACCCGTTGATCGTATGTATGGGTTGTCGTAATCGATGGATAGTTCGTTCTGCTCGTATTCAAATTATGGTTATAACGGTGTATACCAGCCTCGGCCAGCTTCGCGGCTTGTCCCTCCTTTAATATACCAAGACAGGCACAGATTTTAAGCGGCATCGTATCACGGATTTCTTTTACGGCATCAACCACCTGATCCAACTCTTTATCCGTGGGGCCTTTGCCTGACGCCACAATACAGTAGGTGCCGGCCTGTCGGCTCATGGCCTCCCGCGCGCCTGCCAGCAGCGTCTCTTTATCAAGCATCGTATACTTCTTGATGGGAGCCGTCGAAACGATGGATTGGGAGCAGTACCCGCAGTCTTCAGGGCAATGGCCGCTTTTGGCGTTAATGATCATGTTCAATTTGACCTTTTTGCCGAAATAATGCTTTCGAACGGTGAAGGCCGCCTGTAAAATGCCTAAAATCTCCTCATCGTCCGCTTCCAGCACTGCAAGGCCTTCTTCAAGTGACAGTCGTTCCCCCAGCAGCGCCTTTTTTGCGAAATCGTTCCAGTCAATTCTTGTTTCTACAGCCATTCCATATCATCCTTTCCTGTTCGCCAGATCAATAAGTTTCTCAATTGTTCAATTCAACAGATATATTGTCAACCAAAATAATTGTATAAAGGTTGACAATATATCTGCCATTGTAACAGCTCTTTGTCCGGTCCGTAAAGAATTTCTGACAAGCTTATATCTCTCTGCGCAAAAAAAGACGGCCGCATCCATTTCAGCGGTCGTCTTATAAAGGATGATTTTTTACATTTTAGCCTTCCATTTTACGAGCCTTACAGCGTCCTGATCTCACGAAGCTCTCCCTTCAACCCGGGATGTATGCCCTGGGCTACTTTTTCGGTCTGCGTCTCATGCACCATAAGGAATTTATTCTTTTTGGCCAGCAGCACATTCTCTCTCTTGGAACCGGAAGCATCCAGCGGCTCGTTTGTCCCTTGGGGAAGTACCACGAGCGTAAGGTAACCGTCTTCTGTCACTTTACAAGGCGCATAATGGAGAGTTGTGGAATACAGCTCGATCACGGACCCCTTTGGTTGGAAAAAAGCCCTAGCATTGCCGCCGTAATAGTTATTATTCTGTATATCCTGCATCCGGCCGAGAAAATGAACGCAATCGGTTGCGGCAATGACAACCTCGCTCCCCTGATGATACTCCATCCCTGTGAGCTTCGCGTTCCGTCCGGCACAAAATCCGATTTGGATGGGAATCCCGCCATAGATTTCATTTTTAATCCGGTGGGCTGATGGGAACGCCTCCAGCTCTGCATCGGATGGAACATATTGGTTGCCTTCTTGCGGGATGGGGAATTTCCCCTGCGCACAGGCAATCAATTCAGTGACATCAATGTTGAGCCACACCCTCCCGAATGGCCGAAAAGCTTCGCTCAAAACATCATGGATTATGATGGGTTTATTCTTCCTGTTCAGTTGTTCCAGCATCATGGCCTCTCTCCTCCGTCCAGCAATTGTATTTATCTATTTTACAAAATCACGTCGATTAATGGATCAAGCGCCTTTACTTGAGTCGAGCCGGTGGTTTTTATGTCCGAATAAACCGGGGTATTGGTAACGATTACAGGTGTGATGGTGTCATAACCCAGTTCCTTGATTTTCTGAATATCGAACTCGACCAACAGCTGTCCTTTCTCGATCCGGTCGCCTTCTGCAATATGCATTTTGAAGTGCTGCCCCTTCAATTTGACGGTATCCAGTCCGATATGCACCAGCAGCTCTGTCCCCTGATCGGAAATCAGCCCGATCGCATGCCCTGTGCGGAATGCATTCGCGACCGTTCCAGCAAATGGGGCGATAAGCTTGCCATCATCTGGAATGATGGCGATGCCTTTCCCCATCGCTTCGCTGGAAAAGGCTTCATCCGCCACCTCAGAGAGCAGCTTGACATTTCCCGACAATGGGCTGGCAACCTGCTCCGTGCGGGCAACTGCTGCTGCGGCTTTATCATCGGCAGGCTGTTCCTGTCTTTCTTCAATGGTAGCGACCATTTCTTTTTCCATGGAATCATGGAACCCAAAGAAGTAGGTCCCTACCGCAGAAAAGATGTAAGCAATAATAATAGCAACGATAAAACCTGCAAACCCTGGACCGAAGAATATCGGCAGCGACGCAAGTCCGGGGATACCGGGAGCAATAGCCACAGAGCCGGCCCCGCCTGCAATTGCTCCGCCGATGGCCCCACCGATGGCGGCCCAGACAAACGGTTTTTTGTATCTTAAGCTGATGCCGTAAATAATCGGCTCCGTAATGCCGAACAAACCGGTGACGGCCGCAGGTCCGGCAATGGCTTTGATTTTAGGATTTTTTGTTTTCAGGAACACACCCAGCGCAGCCCCGGCTTGAGCAAAGTTGGAAGGCGCAAACAGCGGCTTGAGCGTATCCTGGCCATAAACTGCTATATTGTTGTACATAATCGGGATAAAGGCCCAATGAAGTCCAAAAATAATGAGCATCTGCCAGCCTGCACCTGCAATAATCCCCGCAATAATTGGGCTCAGGTTATACAGAACGGTATAACCCTTGGCCAACCCCAAGCTGGCGTAGATCCCAACTGGTCCCACAACGATAAGGGTCAGGGGAACGATGATCATAAGGCAAAACAAAGGTGTAAGAAAGTTGCGGACACTGCTGTGAATGACCTTGTTCAAGTAACGTTCCAGTATGGACAGCAGCCACACGGAAATAATGACAGGAATGACTGAGGAAGTATAACTCATCAGCACGACCGGAATATTGAAAAAGGAAACGTCTGCTTTGTCGTTATAAAGCTGAATGATGTTTGGATAGACCAGAGCCCCAGCAACGGCCAGTGCCACAAATATATTGGCCCCGAACTTGCGGGCGGAAGTGACGGCAATAGCCATGGGAAGGAAATAAAAGATACTGTCCGCCGCCGCATACCAGATCATGTAGGTGCCGCTCTCCTTGGAGAGCCAGCCCAATGTTGTCAGCATCAGCAACAGACCCTTCAAAATACCCGAAGCTGCCAATGCGCCCAGAAATGGTGTAAATATGCCGGAAATAATATCGACAGCCTTGTTGAACCAGTTGCCCTGTTCATTAGACGAGGTTTCAGAAGCGGAATCTTCACTGAAGCTGCCAGCTTTTACAATTTCTTTGTAGACGTCGCCCACCGTATTGCCGATCACGACCTGATACTGTCCGCCGCTCTCCACAACAGTGATTACACCTGGAAGATTGGCGGTTTTCTTTTTATCGGCCGCCTTGCCGTCTTTCAATTTAAAGCGCAGTCTCGTTGCGCAATGGACAACGCTTGCAACATTGTCTTTTCCTCCGACAGAAGCCAATATGTCTTTTGCCAGTTTCTCGTTGTTCACGATGATCTACCCCTTTTTTGTTGGCCTGCATGCAAATATACAGCTATAAGTAACCGCTTCCAAAACGGATAGGAAAACGACCCTATAAAGCTATTTGAGTATATAGAGTCGTTTGCAACCAGTCTTACCGGCTTCGGCCTACCATTCTCTTGATGGTATGTCTTCTTCCCTTGATCGATAAAGCGAGCTGATACACGTTTTCCGGCAACGGCGTGCCTGCATAACCGCCATCGCCGATGGCATGAATATCCGCGCCTGTCTGCTTCATCATGAGAGCGATCATGGCAATCGTCTGCACGTCCGCCCCTTCAACCGAGCTGTTCAGGAAGGACAGCGCCAGTGTACCCGGTTTGTAGGAATGTACAAATTCCACACAGCTTCTGACATGCTCGACTGTAATCCCGTGTCTGGAGCCCGGCGCCGGCAGCGTAATCACATCCGCGCCTGCATCGATCAGGTCCTTGATAATTTCATGGGAAGGCCGTTCACTTAGCGGATCTGCCAATACCTTTTCAATCGTGCCGTCCTCCCACTTGCCTGCACAGATCAGCATTTGGTCTCCCAGCGTTTCTTTAGCCAGCTTCGTGGCTGCGATGATTCTCTCGAACGTTGTGCCAGCCGACGGATTTCCGCCAAGCACGATGAAGTCTGCCCCAATCTCCAGCGCGCGCAGGAAATTTTCTTTGGACGCAACCCTGCCCTCTTTCGCTTCTACATATTTTTCACCGGCCACTTTGGCATCCGGACTTGGACATTCGAAATAAATGCCGAGCGGAACCCCTGCCCACTCCTTGATTTGCTGCAGACTGTACGGCTTATCCGCCATATTGCCGTGTTTCATTTCCCGGAGTCCGATATTGGACTGCTCATTCACCATGTCAAACCCGTTAAGCATGACCATATCCGCCCCGAAAGCGGCCTGGATCTCCGCGTTGGTAACCCCGTCAACCAGTCCGGTGTTAATTTTGACCAGATGCTGGCCCATAACGACCCGTCCTTCTGATGCAAAAATGGACTCTTTTAATTCCGCCGCGTTCATATTCAAAATATCGCTCTTCGTGCAGGCAATCAGTCTCTTAGCCATAAAATCTCCTCCAGTATGTGGTTTGGTAGTTACTGTAAATTAACATAAGTATTGCTGTTCAATATCGGCAATCATATGGATGCGGTCTGCGTGCCGCCCTCCCTCGAATTCGGCGTCCAGCCATGATTTCACAATCATTTTAGCCAATTCGCTTCCCACGACACGGGCCCCAAATGCCAGAATATTGGTGTTGTTATGCTCTTTGGATAACTTGGCCGAGTACGGCTCGCTGCATACAACAGCCCGTATTCCTTTGACTTTATTGGCAGAAATCGATATTCCCACACCTGTCCCGCAAATCAGGATTCCCGCATCTGCCTGCTTGCCGGCCACCGCTTCAGCCACCAGCTTGCCGTACTTGGGATAGTCGGTGCGTTCGGAGGTTTGCGGCCCATAGTCCACCACCTCATGCCCCAGCTCTTCGAGATAAGCAGAAATGACGGATTTCATTTCTACAGCGACGTGATCGCTTCCAATTGCAATTTTCATGATAGGATGCCCCCTTGAACATAGTCGTTCTTTAATCTGCTAATAATTTGCTTGTAGGATTCATTTTTCCCGAACAGTGTGGACGTGCCGAGCACAAATCCTTCGACTCCATAGCCTGACAGCTCAGTGATTTTTTCCTCAGAGATGGCCCCATCGACAACCATGGTAAAGGAAAGGCCTTTGTTCGTTCTTAGCTCATTCAAATCCTTAATTTTATCATTTACGAATGGCAAATATTTCTGACCGGCGAAGCCCGGATTTACCGTCATCACCAGCACATAATCGACCAGACTCAGAAGCGCATCCACCGATGAAATCGAAGTTCCCGGGTTGAGGGCAATGCCTGCTTTTACGTTATGAGCTTTGATGCGATCGATGGTCCGTGTCGGATGCTGGTCAGCTTCGGGATGAAAATATATAATGTCGGCTCCTTTGGCGGCGAACAAATCAATGTAATCACCGGGGCGATCAATCATCAGGTGAACATCTACCGGTTTCTTGGTCTGACTGCGAATCCATTCCAAATCCTGCAGTCCCATTCCGAAATTGGGGACAAATTTACCGTCCATAATGTCGATATGATAGATGTCCACATTGGCTTCATCCAAAGCGGCTACTTCCTCCGCTAATGATTTAAAGCTGGCACACATCATCGAAGGACAGAACAGCTTGCTCATATGATCACTTCCTTTATTGAGTAATCCCTTGTTGGGTAATCGTTTACTCATCATGCAAAAAAGATTGCAAAACCGCTTGGGTGAACGGTTTTACAAACAAGACGTGACGTCATCATTCAAGTTAAGTGGTCTTTCTCTCCACCAGACTTACTGGAATCACATGGTGCTGTCCGTGTTTGACACTGGACCCGTCAATCATATCAAGTAGCGCTGTACAGGCATTTTTGGCCAGCAGGGTCTCGTCCTGATCAATCGTTGTCAACGGCGGGTTGCAGTATTTGGAGATCTGGTTGTTATCAAAGCCGACGATTTTCACTTGTTCCGGAACCTGGTACCCATTTTGCTGCAGGGTAAGCAATGCACCCAATGCAAGCCAGTCGTTTGTAGCGAAGATGCCGTCAAACTCCAGTTTGGAATCAATGACTTCCTGGAGTGCGGTCTGGGCTGCCCCCAAATTATTTTCCTGTTCATCAATATATACGACATGCTTTTCCGTGATCGGGAATCCATTTTGCGTTAATGCTGCCCTGTATCCCTGAAGCCGTTCATTTACGGAGGACAGGTTTTTTCTTTTGGTCAGCAAAAGGATGTTCTTGCACCCTTTCCGGATCAAGGCTTCTGTCGCCAACCGCCCTCCTTCATGGTGGTCAGACTCAATGAAGGCCACGTTTTGGTTGATTTTCGGACGTCTGTCGATGCAGACAATCGGCACATTCCGCCGCAGCATATCGGTCAGCACCTCTTCCTGACCTGAAATGCAGATCAGACCGTCGATCATTTTTCCGTCCAGCATGCGCATGTATTCCTTTTCCTTCTCCGCATTTTTGGCTGTATTGCAGATAATGGTGGAATAGCCTTCTTCAAAGAAAATGCGTTCGATTTCCTGAACGATGGAAGCGAAAAATTCATTGCTGATATCCGGCACCAATAACCCAATCGTTTGTGACTTCTTCATGCGCAGGCTCTTGGCTACCGTGTTGATTTCATAATGATGTTGATTGATCACATCCATAACCTTCTGCCTGGTTTCATCAGAAAAACGTCCGTTATTATTAATAACGCGCGAAACCGTAGCCACAGAAACACCGCTCAGCCGAGCAATTTCCTTGATTGAAATCTTATTGCTCTTTTTCATCATGAGTGACCTCGCCTAATGAGTAATCGTTTACTCAACGTTAACATAACTTCATAAAACATGTCAAGCTATTGGAGTAAACGATTACTCAAACAAAACATAAACATCTCTCCTATTCCCCCTTTGAATCATAAAGCTTGCGTAAACGATTACTCAATGGCTGGACTTATACTATCATTTTATTTTTAGACTGTCAATTAGAGACCATTCAAAAAATTTCATCTTGAATTATATATTATATATTATATATAATTTGAACTGTGACTTATATATCTATATAAACTGGAGGCTTTATTATGGGAAGATTAACAGGAAAAGTAGCGCTTGTAACCGGAGCCGGCAATGGTCAAGGAGCGGCCGAAGCAAAGCTGATGGCGAAAGAAGGAGCCAAGGTCATAGCGACAGACATCAATTTTGAAAATGTCACAAAAGTCGTTGAGGAAATTAATGCCGAGAACCTTGGAAGCGCTCTCGCATTTAAGCATGATGTCTCTTCCAAAGAGGATTGGATTCAAGTCGTTGAAGAAGGCGTTAAAGCATTCGGGCCTATTACAGTGCTGGTTAACAACGCAGGCATCCTGGCTCCGACTACGTATGACAAACTAACCCATGAACATTGGAGCAAAGTAATGGATGTCAACGCATGGAGCCAGTTCGTCGGCATGCAGACCGTTATTCCTTATATGAAAAAAGCGGGCATCGGCTCGATCATCAACATCGCTTCGATGGCTGTTGTCAATTCAAGCGGCGCATTTACGGCATATACAGCCAGTAAGGGTGCAGTAGATGCTTTCTCAAGAGCAGCGGCCATTGAATTGGCTCCTTTCAATATTCGGGTCAATTCAGTACTGCCTGGCACTATCTATACTTCCATGGTTGAGGATGCATTCCCTGATCAAGAATCCATGGATGCAGCTGTGGCCTCCCAACCGCTGGGCCGAATGGGAAGACCTGTTGATGTCGCATACCTGGTGGTTTATTTGGCCAGCGATGAGGCCTATTTCACCACAGGAACCTCCCAGCTGATTGACGGCGGCTTCAATGTGCAAGCCAGCGGCTCCACCGCCAAAATCGACAGATAACCCGTGAATGCAGAAAAGCGCAGCCAAACCAGGTAAAACCTGGTGCCTGCGCTTTTTTTGCACTCTCCAGACATTTCAAGTATTTATCGAGTATCTTGTGACGTTCTCCAATTCTGCTGCTGCCAGATCCATGTTGCCCTCAATCAAGGCGTTGACCGCCGCTTGCAGATGATGCTGGCATTTTTCAGCCGTTTCCAGGCTTCTCCACCGTGACTGACAAAAGGCAGTAGTGATATATGTAATTTCCGAATAAAAACGAAGAAACGCCTTATTCTCCCCCACTACAAACAGATACCGGCAAAGTTCATCACACTTGACGAGATAATCAATAAGGTTGCCCTCTTTAAGCTGCTTATCTGCTTCTTCCAGGTAGCTGCGAAGCCTATCATGCTTATCGGAGTTCCATTTCTCCTTGGAATGACGCAAGACAATCGCATACAGTTCAATTAAGGCATTTGCATAATCAGCAAGCTCCTGTCGGGAAATTGCTTTAACTCTCACGCCCTTCCGGGGTGCTCTCTCAAGAATCTCGTAATTCTGTAAAATATAGAAAGCTTCCCGAACGGGAATGTGGCTTACCTGCAATTCTTTTGCGATTTCGCTTTCGGTCAGGCGAGCACCTTGGGCTAACTCCTCAAGGAATATTTTCCTCAAAATATGATTGGCAATGGTATATGGCAATGGATTACCGCCTTGATGATCCATGTGCGAGAAGTTAATCAGGTCTTTCATTAAAAGACATTCCTTTCAGCTGCAGACTTGATGAAACCATTTAGCCTTCATCCATGGCTTTGCGGAGATCATAATCCTCCATATCGATATCCAGCTCCATTCCTAACGCCAGCTTGGCCAGTTGGCTACCGATAAAGGGGCCCATCGTCAAGCCGGACGCTCCAAGTCCGTTTGCTGTTATAAGACCGTCCCAGCCTGGAACAGCGCCGAGCACCGGCAGAAAACCGGGCGTAAAAGGCCGAAAGCCCACTCTTATCTCCTGAAAAGTGCAGTTTGCCAAGCCAGGCGCCACTTCCAGCCCTTTATTCACGACTTCCTGAATACCGCCTGCGGTTGCTCTTGTATCGTAGCCTTGCACTTCATTTTCATGAGTTGCCCCGATCACAATCTTCTGCTGGTCAAATGCCAGCAAATATTGATCAGAAGGCGGCATGACCACAGGCCAGCTGCCGGTGTCCTGCCGGTCAGGAATCTGCAGATGCATGATTTGCGCTTTTTGAAAACGAACCTTAAAGTCAATGCCCAAAGGCTGCAGCAATGCATTGGCCCATGCACCTGCACAAACGATGACTTCGTCTGCCGGGCAGCTGTCTGCATCAACAGTGACTCCTATGACACGGTTTGACTGATACTCAAGCTTGGCATCCCCGTGGATCAGGACGGCTCCGTTTCTTTGTGCAGACCGGAGCAGCGCGTCGCGCAGTGCACGGCCATCAATGCGGGCGGCCCCGCTAATATGTACAGAGGAATAACCCTCCGTCAACAGAGGGAAGGATTTTTGAGTTGCTTGTGCATCAAGCCGGGTAATGTCACCAATTTCCGGTGCATCCGGTTTGCGGAGCTGCGCCCTCCCCACCATGCTGCTGATTTTCTCTAAATCTTCATGAATGCTGAGTGCCCCCACCTGTGCATAGCCTGTCTCGGTTTCGCCCTCGCTTTGCAGCTCTTGGATCAGTCCGGGGTAAAAACGCGCGCCCGCCTTGGCCAGCCGGTACCATGCCTGATTGCGCCGCTGGGACAGCCATGGGCAAATGATGCCAGCGGCTGCATCCGTAGCCTGCCCTATATCTTTACGGTCCACAATCAGCACCTCTGCCCCCATTTTGGCCAGCTGATACGCTGTCGATGCCCCGAGAATTCCTGCTCCAATGACGATGACTTTTTTCATTATGACATTCCTTTCCTCAATCACTCCCTCCATTATAGCGGACACAGCAGGAAAGTATAATCATGTAGAAGCCTTCTTTGGGGGATCTTTCTATTCTTTATTTTGAAAAACTAAACTTGTTGCTTCTTTTGTATCGTTTGCCTCGCCATGGCCTGCACCGAATAAGTTCAAAATGACAACTCCAATCACGATTAAAGCAATGCCTACAATGCTGCCTGTATTGATTTTTTCTTTCCAGATCAATACCGAAATCAGCACCGTGGCAACCGCGCCTACACCTGACCAGATAGCATAAGTCATATTTAAGGGGAGCGTTTTGAGAGTTAAAGAAAGACAAAAGAAAGAGATACCGAATGCAACGATAGTAAATATAGTTGGATATAATTTACTAAAACCTTCCGAAGCTTTAAGCATTGAAGTTCCAATTAATTCACCAATAATAGAGATTGCCAAAAAAAGATATGCCATTATTCTTCCTCCTCTACACTTGCCTGTAACGCTTTAACAACTTTTTGTCTTTAAGTATCATTTACGATTTTCAGAATTTTTAGTTGCTTTGAGCTTTGAACTAACAGGCTTTTTTTCCTTGGTCTGAGCACTTTTTTTGCTTTTTACAGCTTTTTTCGCAGCCAATTGTTCCGCTTCTTCTTTAAGCTGCTGCGCTTGGCGATTCTTTTCTTCTATCAGCTGTTTCTGCTTTTTCACATACTCAGCAAGTACGGTTTCATGAAGAACCGGATTGCGCATTTTAAGATGATGCTCAAATGCTTCCGGATACAGAAACGTCTTTGGGCCAATGGAAGAAAACAGCACCGTAATCCGTCCGTCGCCGTGTTTTACAACTTGTCCGGCACCGAATTGGGAATGATCCACCTGTTCATTGATTAAATTCGCTTTGTTCATGGCTTTCCTTTCCTTTGTCCTTCATTTTTAGGAAGCAACTTCTATAAATAGAATTGGATATAAAAATACTATAGCACATGCCTGTCAAGACCCAGCGCATTCCAGTTTAAAAGTCAAGAGAAATACTTTCTGCTTAAACTCCGGATCGTCCCGTCCCCTCCTCTTCAGTTGACAAGCTCACCTTCAAAAACCTATAATTCCTTTAATTAAACTATATAGTTTATTATTATACTTATAAGTTTATTTTTCGGGAGGAAGATCATTTTGTTAAAACGCAACCTTCACCTTTTAGTGATTGGCGCAATGCTGCTAACCAGCTCTGCATGCTCGTCGTCAGGTTCCACAGAAACCAGCAGCGATGATGCGACCGGAGCGAATGTTGCAACCACAACGGTCCAGAAACAATCGGTATCCGCCGTCAAAAATCTTTCCGGTACGCTTGAAGCTTATAAAGAAGTATCCGTCGCATTCGAGTTATCAGGCTTAGTTGAGAAAGCTTCCTTTGAGGTTGGAGATGCGGTCTCTCAAAATCAGGTGTTATCCAAAATGGATAGCGCAAATGTTCAGCTTCAACTGGAGCAAGCAAACCATTCCATTGCCGAGGCTCAGTCAGGCCTCAAAAATGCCGCTGCCGCGATGGCTGGCGCCGAAGCCTCCATATCCTCTGCCGAGTCTCAGATTTCTTCTGCTACTGCTTCATTAAACAAAACAGTTAAAGGAGCAAGGCAGCAGGAACTTGAGCAGGCTCGTACCAAGGTGGAAAGAGCACAGGCGGCACTGACCAGATCCAGGACGGATGCGGCCCGAGTACAATCGCTTTATGAACAAGGAGTTACCACGAAGGAGGAACAGGAACGAGCACAGCTTGCGCTCACGAATGCTTCCAAGGACGTTGAGGATGCGCGGAATGCCCTGTCCCTGCTGGAAGAAGGAGCTACCAAGGAGGACCTTGAAACGGCAAAATCCGGAGTTCGGCAGGCCCAGGCCGCAAAAGCATCTGCTGCCGCTACGCTGCAGCAGGCTGAAGCAGCGCATGACCAGGCTTCCGCTCAGTATGAGCAAGCGATCGTGGCTAAAAAGGAAGCCGAGCTTTCCCTGTCCAAAACCTCTTTGAAATCTCCAATATCAGGGGTGGTTCTGGAAAAAAAGGTAACTGCCGGTGAACTGGCCGCTTCCGGACAACCCGCTTACCGGATCGGTCAAATCGACAAATTGAAGGTGCTGCTGCCCGTGCCGGATCATGAGATTGATCAATGGAAAAAAGGGGACAAAGTGAGCCTGACCCTGTACGGTCAGCAACGGGAAGGAACGGTCAGCAGAATATACCCGGCTACCAATTCCGATACGGGCTCCATCAATGTGGAGGTTACAGTCTCGAATCCCAAGCATGACTGGGCACCGGGCCAGGTGGTCCAAGCGGGTCTTAGCACTCAGCAAAACGAGAAGCTCCTGATCCCTGCCAAAGCAGTCCTTAGCAGCGGTAGTGAGACGTATGTGTATAAAGTTATAAACAATAAAGCTGTAAAAACGGTAGTGGAAATTGGCGAGCTGACCGGCAATAAGCTGGAAATTACGGACGGTCTTGCCGTTGGCGACATTATTGTCACGACAGGCGCCAGCTCCATTTACGATGGTATAGTCGTTCAGCCCGCGGAGGAACAAACCAATGATTGAATATTTTATCCGCAAACGGAAGCTGACCGTGTTTATTTTTGTTATGGCTATCGGTTTTGGAATTTTCGAGCTTACGCAGCTTTCCAGACAGGAAATGCCCAATATTATTCAAAAAACGGCCGTGGTCACAACGATATATCCGGGCGCATCCCCCGAAAAGGTGGAGCGGGAAATTACCACCCCGCTGGAACAGAAATTCAGAGAAGCGGAAAACATCAAAACACTGGAATCCACCTCCGCATATGGGATGTCGACCATCCGTATTGAAACGGAAGGCACGGCGGACGCCAAAGCTGTCTGGGAGGAAATTCGGCAGAAAATCAATGATATTGAAGCTGCGCTTCCTGAAGAAGCACAAAAGCCGGTCATCAATGAAAACCTGAATAAAACCTTCATTCATTCATATGCCATCACAGCTGGTTCATCTGAACAGCTATATAAGCTGCATGATTTGGTGCAGAAATGGAAAGACCAGCTCAGTACCGTAGACGGTGTCTCCCAAATCATCGTCCAGGGGCTTCCGGATCAGGAGGTGCGGATCCAGATTGACGCCGCCAAGCTGCAGCAGTATCAGATTACCTGGGAGCAATTCATGCAGGCGGTGCAAAATGAAAATGAGCGCAGTCCGCTTGGAGATCTGGATTACAATGAGTTGACGTATCAGCTGAATGTGGATCAGTCGCAGAGTGCGGAAGATTTGAACCGGATTATGATCAAACAAACCGCTGATGGAACCCCCGTATATCTGGCGGATGTCAGCACTGTGCTGCTCTCCCATAGCCAGTCCGATTATTTGGCTTATTATAACGGCAAGCCAGCAGTCATTTTGACGATTATGGGAAATACAGGGGCTGATGTGGAGAAAATCTTTGAAAGGGTCAATGAGGAAGTGGTCGCCTTAAAAGATACCCTGCCTCAGCATTATCAGCTGCAGACCCTGTTTTCACAGACGGATCGCGTAGCCGATATTTTTCATCACCTGTCACGGGAAATGATGTTTGCTATAGCTTCCGTTATTCTCGTATGTACGCTGGGGCTGAACCTGGTAACTTCTTCGTTTGTGGCGCTGGCGATTCCCATTTCTATCGCCATTGGGCTGATTATTTTGCCGCTGCTTGGTGTTACGCTCAACCAGGTTACCGTCATCGGATTGATTATTGTCATGGGCATTCTGGTGGATGATGCGGTGGTCGTCAATGACAATATTGAGCGGAGATTGCAGACGCTTGGAGAATCTCCCGCAGAAGCGGCTTTGCGCGGAACGAGGGAAGTTGCGATCTCCATTTTAACGGCTACACTGGCTACTGTGGCTTCTTTTGGCCCCCTGCTCTTTTTGACTGGTGATGCCGGTTCGTTTGCCAAACCGCTGCCTTACGCTGTTATCTTTACCCTGTTGGCCTCCATGCTGATGTCGCTGACCATTATTCCTATTTTCAGGGAATGGTATGGAACAAGACGCCGGCGCAATACGAAAACAGAGCAGACTCCCCGTCCATCGGGGCTGCTGGGCAGGCAAATTGATGGCATGCGCAATTTCTATTCCGGCAAGCTTATTCCGAAAGTGATTCAGCGTCCCTCCGTCTATGCGGCAGGCGGACTGCTGATCAGCACCCTGTTATACGGGCTGCTTGCTTTGATTCCCCTGGACCTTTTCCCGGAAACGGAGGATCCGCAGGTAAGCATCAATGTGCGGACACCTGTGGGCACTTCCATTGCAGAGACTCGGGAAATTACGGCCGAGCTCGCCGGCTGGATACAGAAGCAGCCGAATATCCGGACCGTGACTTATGCGGCAGGCGGCAGTGCTCCCATGTTGTTTCAGGATATGACCGCCGATGACCGAACCGGTCCAACCGTCGGACAGGTTGCAGTTGTCGGTGTTGAAGGAAAATTTAAGGCAGATGAAGCCGTGGCGGAATGGTCGGCCGAACTGAAGGAACGTTTTCCGGGCCAATCCATCACACTTAAAATTCCCGAGATGGGGCTTCCGCTCGGCAAGCCGATATCCATCCGGGTCTCCGGCAATGATCTGCCTCAGCTGCAGAACCTGGCCGATTCCGTCAAACGAGAAGTCATAAATACCCCGGGTGCGCAGAACGTACACCACAGTATGGAAAACGAAAACTTTACCCTCGACTTCCGGGTGGATAAACAGGCTATGGATCATTATAAGGTCAGCTACAGCAGCCTGACCAATACCCTGTTGCTGATGGGCAACGGACTGCAGTTTAGCGAATTTGACACAGGCAGCGATCTGATTCAAATGAAAATGACGCTTGGCAAACCTGATGAAGACCCTGAAGTTCTGTTTCAGCAATTGAATGTGACTAATGCGGCCGGAACACAAATCCCGCTCACACAGCTGGCTGAGATGAAGCCGTCTTTTGAAACCCAGCAAATAAATCATTATAATTTAAAGCGTACTGTCACCATCGATGCTGATTTATACGGCCGCACTGCTAATGAGATTATGCGGGAATTACGAAATAACTTGCAAAACACCTCCTTCCCGCCCGGATACAGCTGGGACATTGGCGGTGAAGTGCATGGCCAGAATGATGTATTGTCCGAAATAGCAAAGCTATATGTAGTCGTGATCTTCCTGATTTTCCTGCTGATCTTCCTGCAGTTCTATTCTTTCTCTGCTCCGGTCATCATCATGACGACGGTTTATATGGCGGCAGCTGGCGGATTCCTGGGACTGTTCATTTTAAACATGCCGATAAGCTTTATGGGGATATTGGGAATGACGGCGCTTGCGGGCATAGTTGTGCGTAATGGAATTGTACTGCTGGAGTTCATTGAGGACGCGCGCCGGGAAGGCGCCGATCTGGAAGAAGCGGTGATCGGGGCCACTCATGCACGTTTCCGGCCCATTCTGCTTACCTCTGTAACGGCCATTGTAGGCATGATTCCGATTGCAACCATTGGTGAGCTATTGTTCAGGCCACTGGCTTACACCATCATATTTGGTTTAATGTACTCCACCCTGCTCACCATGTTTGTCGTGCCTTCACTGTATCTGCTTGTCGCCAGATTCAAACTAAGAAGGCAGGCCGCAAATGAAGCCGCGAACGTTCAGCACAATGTTACCATATAAATCTTTATTTTAAGTGAGGGACCATGAAAAAAGTAACCAGCGAAGAAATAATTCAGGCCGCCCTTTCCCTGTTTTCCGAGAAAGGTTATGAGGCCACTTCCGTGGATGAGATCGCCCGTCAAAGCGGTATGGTGAAGGCGTCATTTTATAAATATTTTAAAAGCAAGGAAGAATTGCTGCAGGGCACGATTGCTTTTGTTCAGGAAGACATGGAGAAGGAGCTGGAAAAGGTATATCTGAACTCCAGGCTGTCTCCCCGTGAGAAGCTGACCCAATTTTTTGTGATTGTTCTTGAGCGTGTCTATCAGAGCAAAATGCATCTGCTCATTTTTTCCGTACCGCTGCTAGGCTCGACCGATGAGAAGATCGCGCAGGCCGTAGACAGTCTGGAGAACAGTTTATCCAACCGGATTCTGGACCTGATGATGAACCTGTACGGGGAAGAATGGAGCGACTATTATTACGATATTATTTTTGTCATCAAAAGCATGATCATCAGTTATGTGCGAATGAGTGGTCAGGAGTTTCGCGCTTCCGAGCATCAGCTGCTGGCTGATTTTGTCATGAGCATTACAGACATCCTGATGCAGGGAATGACCAACCCGGATCATCATCATGAAATCATGTGGAAACCTTCTACGGAGGAACAAGGAAAGCCATGGAGCAAGTGGCAGCAGGTGGATTCGATTTTACATCGCATGCACACCATTATTGGAAAGCTTAATCTGCAGGATGCCGATAAACATGATTACTTCAGCATCTTGGAGAAGCTGCAAAGCGAGCTGGCCGAAACATTACACGAAACCGCTCATGTCAAAGCCTTGTTGCTCTTTCTGGAACAGGTGGCTGAACTGCGGGAATACTGTCAGGAGTTAAAAATCGTCTTAAATTCATAATAATTGAGTGCGTTCATCATTTCAATGTGTGGGCAAGAAGACGCTCATCCTTCTGCAATAACCCGGGTTAATTCAGGGATCAAGGATTCGGCGGCTTCTTCGCCCGCAGCAATACATTCCTTTATTTTGGTAAAATCAAAGGCCGCATATTGGCCTACCTCAGGGCGAATGACGAGATCAGCCATATGCAGGCTGCTATGCTTCCGTTCCGCCGTCATCAAGCTATAAGAGCGATAGACCACTTCAATCATGTTGCGTGGAGGTTTCTTTTCATGCTCACGGGCTACATCAACGGCAATAATGAAATCGACATCTTCCTTGCGCATATCCTGAATTGGCAAGTTATTCAGTACGCCGCCGTCTACAAGCATTTGATCGTTTAACATTAGAGGAGCAAATACCCCGGGAAAAGCCGAAGTCGCTCGCAGCACGGTTCCAAGATCACCTTTATCCAGAGTAACCTGCTTGCCTTCCATCAAGTCCACCGCGATCGCTTTAAAATGGATGGGAAATTGCTCAATTTTCAACTCCGCTTTATTCTGTTTCTCCAACAAATCACCTATTACCTGAATGATCCCATTTCCCGCAATCAGGCCTCGCTGCCATATGCCAACATCAATAAACCGATATTTTGGAGTATGTATAAATGTATGTTCAATCTCCGAGACTGAAATACCCGCAGCGAAAAGCCCGCCAATAACCCCTCCCATGCTGGTGCCAATGACACAGTGAATGGGAATCGTATGCTTCTCCAACGATTTTAACACACCTAAATGCGCCAGCCCGCGAACGGCCCCACCGCCTAAAACCAGACCTATTTTTCTCATATGTCATCCCATCCTGTTGTCCGTTATATTTCGATTTCATCCAATGACTCAAGTCCGCTGACGGGATGAAGCTTTCCCTTATAAGCAAAGGAAGCCCTGCCGGTCTCTTCGGATACGACCAGTACCACAGCATCAGATTGTTCCGTGAGCCCCAATGCGGCCCTGTGCCTTGTGCCCAGCTTTTGGTCACCTGCGATTTGACTGGATAAAGGCAATACATTGGCTGCAGACACAATAATGTCATTATGGATAAGGATTGCACCGTCATGCAGCGGATTTCCCGGATAAAAGATAGCCTCTAATAAAGAAAAAGTAACAGTTGCGCCAATCGGTATACCTGAGTGGATCAGCCCTTCTAATGAATCATTGCGCTGGATGACAATCAGGGCACCGTGCCTGCGGTTCATGAGATCCTAAACGGTGATGGACAAGGCCTCATAATTCATTGTAAAAGCAGATAGATAACACTGCAGATAAAATGACGCAGCCAGGGATTCCTTTACGAGGGCCTTTCTGAATGGGGGCAATTTATAAGTAAGTTTCCTTAATAAATATTACACAATTACTTGATTAAAGTGAATTAATACTCATTCTTTTCATTATTAACAATTGATAAACAAGGCGTTTTTTATAATTATAGAATGATCAATGTGATCGGCTGCTTTTGTTCAACTAACGGGAAACGTTAGTTTAATTCCAGCGGCAGTCTAAGCCTTTTTTGAAAAGGTGACTAATTAGTTTATTTTCGGCAATTGATGCCTCGTTTCTAATTGAATCAGCATTTTAAGGTACATTTATTATTCCTCTGGTTTTAGTGGTCCGTAAAAATAAGAAGCTGTTGCTCCCCCATCAATTAAAAAGTCAGAACCGGTAATGAAAGCCCCATGTGGTATCATCAGCAACTCAGCAGCATTTGCAACCTCATCAGCTGTTCCTGGAAGTCCAGCAGGGCACTTGGCAAACATATTTTTATAGAACTCTCCTCTTGGACCATTGAACTCGTCTATTGCCAATGGTGTTACGATAATTCCTGGAGAAATGGAGTTGATACGAGCTTCTCTTTCTCCCCAGCGTATAGATTCATACATAACACGCTTCACATTGCAGCGTTTCGCCAGTTGATAAGCATGCAACGTATCCTTGATATTTTCTGGTTTAAGGACTTCTAAATTAAGTAGTTCTTCAGTTGGTGTCGTTGCTAGCTGCTCATCAATTAAAGTTCCCAATGGAGGCATTCTATGTCCAGATTGACTGGAAATTGTCACACCGACTCCTCCAGGAGCAATGATCTTACCTACTTCCTCTAACAATACTGCAGTTCCGTACAAATCCACCTTCAAAATCACTTCAATAGTTGTCTGACTAGGTGACACTCCGGCTGCATTGATAAGAGCAGTAATTTCACCATATTTTTGACCTTCTGCAATAAAATTTAATATGGATTCTCTGGAGGAAATGTCCGCTTCGATAGGTACCGCATCGAATCCTGCTTCATTCATTATTTTTGTAATTACCTTGGCATTCTCTAGGTTCTTATCACCAATAATGATTTTCTTACCAAACCCGATTCTTCTAGCTATTGCCATGCCAATTTGTCCGGCACCAGTCCAAAGTACAGCTTCTTTCATTGTATTGCCTCCTCATTTATATTCTAGAATTAATTCACTTTGCTAATGGTTCGATTTGGTCAGTCGAACCAAAATTCCATGCAATTAAGGCTAAACAGTGGGGTGCTTTACTTGAGAGAATATGTAATTACGTTAAATAGAAAGATGCTACTTATTCGTATTGGAAGTTGAAAAAACCTATATCTTGTAAAACAGATAACTAAAGCAAGACGCAGGGATATCTCGGTTTCAACATAGATATGAAATATAGCTATACTTTCACATCATAGTAGTGATTTATCTTTGTTTATGGTTTTTTAATAATTGCTGGTAAAGAAGTATGAATAGCTTTTAGAGAAAATGTGGCGGCAAACGCCAGCTTAAACTTATCGCAGCGTAGGCGGCCCGTCACATAATCTGTTACTTCACTTACAACAAATCCTTGGATCCTTAAGTCCTTTCCAATGCCATGTGCAATCAGAAAGGACGTTATAAACCCACCCAATACCCGTATTAAATGATATCAGAGATTTTGACAGCTCCTTTGACATCCTTATTAGAGGTTGATTTGATGCTGCCAAGGTGCTTCACCATTTCAGATTCTTATCGTTTTATTTGGTCGCCCATTAGCAGATGCGGTACATAAAGTTCTTCCCGACTTGCAATTTCACTTGGATCCAATTTCACTGACACCGCAGTTACAGCGTCCTCCAAATGATGAATTTTGATTGTTCCTATTATTAGAATCATTACCAGTTTTTTTACAGGAGCCACTTCAGAGCAACCGGTGCCCGACGAAACTTCGCGTTTCTCTGCAATTTCAGTTACTTTCTCTACAACCCCGCGGTCTGGTCTGCCATTTTCGAATAAAAAGCCTGACCCACCCTGTCATTTTTGGAGCGATATGTTTATTCGCTCCAATCCCGTGTTAAATGGCCTTTGGCCAGAGCACTCCAGGGGATAACGCCAATGCCTTCTGTATAGCATAACGTCAGCATCTTTCTAACTGAACAGCCTACGGATTCCATTTAGAAAAACGGCAGCCAATCAATTGGCTGCCATTTAATTCTTTTGCTTATTAATTGCATGGAGTCGTCACCTTTCGATTTAGTTAGTAGGGAGCAAACATTTTACCGAGATAACGGCTCTTTTTCTATCATTTAACGGTAATCAACAGGCGTGTACATAAGCTTACTTATCAAATTGTTTAAATGTCTTTACGATATTTTCTATCGTAAATCCATACTCTTGTAGTAATTTATTAGCTGGAGCAGATGCACCAAAATGATCAATGGTAATCATTTTTCCAGCTTGTCCAACATACTCTCTCCAGCCAAATGCAGAGCCTAATTCGATGGCAACACGAGCTGTTACATGACCAGGGATCACACTTTCCTTATATTCTACTGATTGTTGTTCGAACAGATCCCAGCTTGGCATACTGACAACAGAAACATATATACCTTCACTTTCCAGCACTTGCTGTGCCTCAAGAGCAAGTGATACCTCTGAACCCGTTGTAAGTAATAGGCCTGCCACTTCTCCTTTTGATTGTGACACGACATAAGCACCCTTCTTTACACCTTCATACACAAGTTCTTGATCAACCTTTAGAGTTGGAAGATCTTGACGAGTTAATATTAAAGCAGTAGGGTGATCCTGACTTTCAAGAGCTAGACGCCATGCCGCAGCTGTTTCCTTCGCCTCGGCCGGTCTAATGACTGAAATACCAGGCATTGAACGTAATGCAGCTAAATGCTCGATTGGCTGATGAGTTGGTCCATCTTCACCTACAGCAATACTGTCATGTGTAAATACATACGTGACCGGCAATTTCATCAGGGCGGCTAGACGGATCGCTGGCCGTAAATAATCTGAGAAAACAAAGAAGGTTGCTCCAAATACTTTCATGCCGCCGTGAAGTGCCATTCCGTTTAAAGCTGCGCCCATTGCAAATTCACGAACACCAAACCAAATATTCCGTGCTGCGTAACCATCTAACGCAAAGTTCTTTTCCGAAGCAATCAGTGTTTTATTTGATCCTGCCAGGTCTGCAGAACCACCGATCATTTGGGGAATTGCTTTTGCTGCCGCATTTAAAACTTTGCTTGAGGATGCTCTCGTTGCCATTATTGAACCTGTTTCAAATACAGGCAGTGATTCTTGCCAATCATCTGGTAATCTACCTGTTACAGCACTTTCAAATTGAGCAGCAAGCTCGGGATAGGCTGCTTTGTATCCTTCAAATAATTCATTCCAAGCTTGTTCTTTTGCATTCCCTTTTTCTGCGATAAATGCAAAATGCTTTTCTACTTCTTCCGGTACAAAGAATGGTTCTTCCGATTCCCATAGATAGGCAGCTTTTGTTAGTTTCACTTCGTCCGCTCCAAGAGGCGCACCATGAATCTCTGAGGAACCTGATTTATTAGGAGAACCGAAGCCAATTGTGGTTTTTACTTCAATTAAAGTAGGATGCTCCAGATCTGCCTTCGCTACTTGAATCGCTTGTTGAATGGCTTCGATATCATTGCCGTCTTCCACACGCAGAACTTGCCATCCGTATGCTATGAACCGACCAGCTACACTTTCCGAGAAAGATAGACTTAAGTCACCATCCAGTGAAATATCATTGGAATCATACAATACAACCAAACGACCTAATTTTAAGTGACCTGCTAATGAAGCTGCTTCAGCGGATACACCCTCCATTAAATCGCCATCACCACATAGGCTGTACGTATAATGGTCAATCACATTGAACTTTTCTTTGTTGTACGTTTCAGCAAGGTGACATTCTGCCATAGCCATACCAACTGCCATGGCAATACCTTGACCAAGTGGGCCTGTTGTGGCATCTACACCTGCTGTATGTCCGAACTCAGGATGCCCAGGTGTTTTACTACCCCATTGACGGAAATTTTTCAAATCATCAATTGTTAAGCCATAGCCGAATAAATGAAGAATACTATATAAAAGAGCAGATCCATGACCAGCAGACAAGATAAATCGATCACGGTTAATCCACAATGGATTTGTTGGATTTATATTCATTTCCTTTGACCACAACGTATAAGCCAATGGAGCAGCCCCCATTGTAATTCCTGGGTGACCGGAGTTTGCTTCTTCAATTGCGTCAATGGATAGAGTTCTAATGGTATTGATTGCCAATTGGTCAATCGTTTGTTTCGTTTGTAATGGTTTCAACCTATGCCACTCCTTTATTATTTTTTAAGTGATTTCTTTTTCTTTTTAAAAAAATGAAAGAGGTGGGCGTTATCCCAACCTCTTTACATTTTTAAGATATTACTTTCCCCGTCTTATCCTCATAATCTTTACACATGATTTCCCATGATTTGACGATATCCTCATCTAATCCGAATAAACCGCTACGACCTATAATATAAATATCAGGTCCGGCTGCATCAATTCTTTTAAAGGTTTTCCGGCCAGATGATCCATCCATTTCAATGACATAGTGATATCCTTTTTCTTCACGCAGGTCTCTTAATGCTGAAATCTTATCCAAGGTGCTTTCAATAAATCGCTGCCCAGCAAACCCTGGATCTACTGTCATAATTGTAATTTTATCTACTAATTCAATATAAGGAAAAATCGTTTCAATAGGCGTTTCCGGATTTAATACTACCCCTGCTTTTAATCCGGCATCATGTATTTGATCAATTAATCGAAAAGCCAAACCATCTAATACCTCTGCATGCATGCAAATCCATTCGCACTTGATATCAATTAATTGTTGAACCCAGAAACTTGGATTCGTTACCATAAGATGAACGGACATAGGTAAATCACTGATTTTTCGCACTTCTTGGATAAACCATGGGGATAATGTAATATTCGGAACATAATGTCCATCCATGATATCAATATGATAAGAATCTACATGACGGTTTAAAAAAGTGATTTGTTCTTTAAACTTATCCAAGTCCATTGTCATCAACGAAGGTGAAAACTCCACTTTTTTCATAATATTTGTATCCTCCAAAAAGATATTTTATTTATAATTATGGCGGGGTTTGTCGTCCTCCATCATTCACTGGCTTAAGGTATTTAGATGATTTGAATATCATCTAAATCAATATCATCTTCTTCAACGTCTACTTTTTCATCTTCCTGATTTACATTTTTCTTAAGCAAAGCCAAGCTAACCCCTGTTACAAGAACATTCACAAGTATAGCTACTGCTCCAGTCCACGGTTGAGACATCGTTGGTAACATCAAAACGCCACCAAATGGAACCTGGGCATCTGCTCCTAACACCATTGTGGTTGCTCCACCTGCCGCTCCACCAATCGCTACTGCAATTACACAACGAACAATATCATTCATAACAATTGGAATGATACCTTCAACAATATTAATAACACCCATGGGAACTGCTGATTTCAAAGTCTCGACTTCTGAGCGTGAATAGATATTTTTTCTGAATATTTTTGCTATAAAGTAAGCTAACCCAAATCCGATGGGTGTTGCTGTATTTACTAATTGCAAGGCTGTAATAGGTCCATTAATCCCTTCTGCCTGTAATGTCAATACAAAGGCAAATGCAGTCTTGTTAAGAGGACCACCAAAATCAACTCCACTTAATAAACCAATAATTGCGCCAAATACTAATTTAGAAGAAGATCCTAGACCATTTAATGCATCTGTTAATAAGGATGTAAAAGCAGCGATCGGGATACCAATAATGTATACCATGATTAACCCGCCAATAATGGAACTGAAAAATGGTACTATTACAGTTGGCAATAATCCCTTAGCCCAGTTAGGAACTTTAATATGTTTAATAATAGCTATGGTCAGGTATCCCGCTACAAATCCCCCTAAAATCCCACCAATGAAACCAGCACCAATTGCGTTAGCCGTCAGACCAATAATAAAGCCTGGAGCGATCCCCGGTTTCCCTGCAATTGAATAAGAAATTCCTGTAGAAATAACGGCAGGCAGCAAACCCAAACCAAGAGCCCCCATTCTGGCCAGAGCATCCCAAAATGTAAAACTTCCTGTTAAGTCAGCACTGCTATCACCTCCAAATCCCATACCAATTGCGATTAAAAAACCGGCACCACAAACAACTGGGATCAAATATGAAATTGCTGTCAATAAATGACCTTTAAGATTTAATTTTTTTATTGCACTCATTTTACCCCTCCTTTTCCTACTGACTACAAGTCTACTTAATTACATAAAGCGGCCTGTACATCTTCAGCATTTGTGGATTGTAGCATTTTCTCAATTACATCATCATTACCTAATTTCCTTGCAAATAATGTTAATATTTTTAAATGATTTTGCGATCCACCCTTTTCATTTCCTACAGCAAAAAGAATGATACCTTTAACTCCATTCCCGTCGAGTGTCTCCCATGGGATTTCACTCTGATTAATCCCGATAGCAACTCCTATTTTTTTCACAGCAGCACTCTTACCATGGGGGATAGCAATATAATTTCCGATTCCAGTCTGTCCCACTGCCTCCCTTTCATAAATATCTTTTAAAAACCCATTAATGTCGGTAATATATTCATTTTGCAGCAACACTTCTGCTAATTCTTGAATTGCTTCTTCCTTACTACTAGCATTCATGTTGGTTTTGATTGTGCTTAAATCTATAATATCTTTAACTTCCATTTTCTCTCTCTCCTTATTTACGATTATTTTTCTTGACTTACAACTTCTGCAGCTTTTTCAATTAATTTATTTGGTGATTTAACAGCTATTTCTGTCGTAACCTGGATGATTTTCTTCCCTTCAAAACGTTCTCGTCCTGAGATTTTAACATCCACGGCCAAGATAACGACGTCTGCTTCATCGATCTGTTTTTGAGTCAGTTCATTCTCTATTCCAATCGTTCCTTGCGTTTCAATATGAATTTCATGGCCTGCTTTCTTTCCTGCATTCTGCAATTTTTCTTGTGCGATATATGTGTGTGCGATCCCAACTGTGCATGCTGCAACTCCTACTATTTTCATGATTATTCCTCCTGTTTTTTTATAATTTCTTTAATAAAATCTTCTTTTTCATGACTATTCAATAATCGGGTTATATACACTTCATCTGCTAAAGCTTTAGTGAACAAAGAAACTGCCTTCTTTATTGGAACGCTTTCATTTTCCTTTAATAAAAGGACAATCAATAAACAGATATCTTTTGTCTGGCAATCCCATGACTCTATTGGAGTTGCTAAGTGAATAAATAGAATTTGGCTTCTCTTTATTTGATCGCTTTCGATATGGGGTAGCATGACATGTTCAGCGATTAATGTGCTGCCTACCTTTTCTCTTTCGGTTAATTGATTGATGACCTCTTCTTTTTGCGAAGGACTATCCTGGCATACGATTTCAGAGATAAAAGAGAATGCTTCATCTTTTGTTTTTAACTCACAATTAAAATAAACTTGATAAAGCGAATTAATTTCCATGATAAATTTCCTCTATTTTTCTTTGAAGCCTCTTCTGGTCATCTATTGTGAACATCGCACTCACTAATAAATATGGAGTTGTAACTTCTTCCTTAATATGAACAGTAGTCAGGATCAATTCAGCATCCGAGTATTTCTCTTTTAACATTTGGACATTTCGTGATGCTACTACATCAACAATTTTCAACTCGGGAAATTTCTTTGAAACTTTTGCTTTTAAAAGTTCTGAAGTTCCAATTCCTGTCGTACACATGATTAGTGTTTTTATCAGGCGCTGATGTTGGCCTGTTTCAATTGCTTTTGCGAAATAGAGGGTGAGAAACCCATTCTCATCGTCATTTATGGCTGGTAAATTGAATTTCTCACTTACCAATTTGGATTCGTTTGTTACTCCCCAAAATACTTCTTCATACGTTACCTTAATCTGACTAAGCAAGCTGTTTTTAACTCGAATTTTATGCTCTAATCGATTAAGCAACGGTTTAATATGGTTTGCTAAATCAATAAAAATAGACTGACTGTCGATATCAATTCCTAAGCTAGTACTCATTCCTTCAATATATGCTTTCGTTATTTGGATAACTTCTGAGGAAAACGTGGAAGTTATCGCAAGAGATCCTTGCATTCTTGATGAAACCAAGTACTGATATAGAAAATAAATCTCACTATCTGGCAAAGGACTGTTTAAATATTTTTCAATATTATGGACAATAACTTTTGCAATAGGATACAAAATATCTCTTTTCATGTTTTCCATTTCTTCATTAGATATTTTATCAGTGAACAGTCTAGCAGGAACTTTTCTCGAGCGGCTTAATAGTATATACAAGTGCGAGAAAATGTTCACATTATATGGGTAGGGAATCGTTATATCTAAATCTTCTTCGATCTTTCTTAATTGATCCAATATAAGCAAAACATCGTACTGATTGAAATTAAGTTCTTGATTCCTTTTCAAATCATCAATATCAATCGTATTAAAAATTTCAATAATATCCTTGATGGCCTTTCGAATATTAACTTCTTCTCCTAGTATGGCTAGTGTTCTGTTTTTTCGCTCTAGAATTAAATTATACTTTTTAAGCTCTTCGCTCATTATTTGTTCGTCATTAAAAGTAACGGAGTCTCCTACATAATATTTACTAAATAAGTGATAAATATTTATAGGCTTAGGCGAAGATAACAATAATTCTTCCATAATCCGTTTACGTCTCTCGTTAGGAGAAAATTGTTTTTCTTTGTATTTATTATTGCCTTTTTGATAATTAATAAATTTTTCGTAATTTAGTTTATACCCTCTCCCCCTTTCAGATATAATTAATGGGCCGTCCAAGCTCTCGTTGTTAATTTTGTTTATTAACCGATATACTGTTTTTTGAGAAACATTTAGTACTTCTAGGAGATCCTCCGAAGTTACATAACCTTGATTTTTCGAAAGAAACAGTAACAATTCTTGTTCGTGGTTACCTTTTGAACTCATCTCCTTGCCTCCCTGATGTAATAATACCGTATAATATAACAAACAATTCGCTGGAAAATGACCGTTGCAACGGTCCTTTTTTAGATATTCTACGACCCTGGGAATTTCCCAGTGAAACTTTAACCTAAAATAGAAGATAAAGAACCCTGAGTCCTACGCTGAATGCATAGCGACCCTCCTATAGGTAAGCGCGCCAGAACTACAAACGAGCACACCTAACAAAAAGAAGTGCAGCATAATTAGGCACAACAGTGCTAACTGTATCAAAAAGTTACTTTAGCAGTGCGTAACCATTAAAGCGGCAGACAACTGCTCGTAAAACAGCATTGGCGCAGTTCCAAAAAACGTTGGAATATTCAAATGCTGCTTGATTCTACGAAAAACGATCTTGATCTGCCAACGCGTCTATTAATCTGTGCAATTTTTTCTGCTGCAACCTGTATACTCCAATATTCATACTGATCTGTGCCCATCCCGCTTTATACAGGATACACTCTGCCATACGGCTGATTTACGCTAATGAGTCGACATCAACTACTTCAAAAACTTATACTTGATATAGATCTCCTTTATTTGATTCTCTTTGAAGTTATGGATATCTAAAAAGGGCTGAGCTAGCACCAGCCAGGGATTCCGCTTTTTTGTACGAGTCGCCAATTTTCTCGAATTCAGATAAATGGCATTCTCCTTCATGATCAATGGCTTCCGTGAGACGAAGTATGTCCTGGGCGATTAGATTCAGATATTTTTTCAACTCGTCTTTTATGGGGGCGGCATCGCAATTTTTGGGCATAAGGCAGCACCTCATATGTATACAATATTGGTCTCATTATGCCCGTATGAATCAGGTTAGATGCAGCGGCTTGGAAAGATTTGCTTTAAATGATGCTTCATATGCTGCAAATAATCCTCAATAAGCCACTCCAATGTTTTTATCTCTCCATTTGGCAGCTTCACGGTCAGAGATAGGGCCGTTTCTCTTGGCAGGCTTGCAATAACCCGGACAATGGAACGGTTCAGGCTGACCCACAGATTAATAATCTCATCTATTGAGGTTTGCTCATAGTTTTGCTTTGCCACCCACTCATCCTGATCGTAGGGAGTGATGGTGAGCTGTGCTCAAGGCCATTTTATTACCCCTTCCGTAGTTTTCCGAAATATAACAAAAAAAAGAAAACCTGCAACAAAACGCTGCAGGTTAAGCAACTACCCTTTGACGGCACTGATTTCACGTATCTCATCCTGAAAAAAACGGTTGGAGATGATATACTGCACAATTTCCGAATGCTCTCCGTTCAGACTAATGACATTCGTCTGCAGCGCAACCCCTGTCACTTCGGCGACATCGATCGGCGAAAGAAGCCCTTCACGCACTTCTTTGCGTGCACACACCCCTGGCAGGAAGCAGATCCCGGCTTTGTTCAACACAAGCTGCTTCGCTGTCTCCGCATTATCGGTATGAATATGAATGGCCGGAGGTTTGTTCAGGCTTTGGAAAACGCGGTGTATCCGCAGCCAATCCAGCGCACCGCATTCAAAGAAGACGAACGGCTCATCTGCAATCCTGTCCAGCGATACCTCCCCCATTCGGGCAAGGGGATGGTCCGCAGACGTATAGAGGCGAATCGGGTCCTCATAATATTTCACGGATTGCAGGTATGGATGACTTATACCTCGGACAAAACCGATATCCAGCTCCCTGTTCAATACTTTTGCCGCAATGTCGTCCGTACCGGCCGTCGTCACCTTGATTTGCAGCCCCGGATATTCCCCTTTCAGCTTGGGGAGCAGCTCCGGAATAATGTAGTTGGAGACGGATACGGTACATCCGATCCGCAGCTCATTTGGAATCGTCCCCTGCTTCTGGATATGCTGCTTCCCCTTCTGGTAAATTTGCAGCACCTGCTGTGCATACGGCAGAAACTGCCTTCCTTTCTCGGTCAGCTGCACCTGCTTGCCCAGCCGGTCGAACAAGCGGCAGTCCAGCTCCCGTTCCAGGGTTTGAATTCTTGCGGTGACCGACGGCTGCGACAGGAACAATATTTCCGCTGCCTTGTTAAAGCTGCCATAATGATATACATAGACAAAAGCTTCAATATTCTCGATATTCATGGGCATTTCTCCTGATCAAATCAGAGTAGGATTATCGTTCCGAAACAAAAAGAGACCTTCAAAGCATAGCAAGCCCATGTATCTTTCTGGGTTGTATGCCTTGCAGGTCTCCGGTTGACCGGTTGATTATTCTATACTTTAAACGCAATAACCAAGTATGTCAATCAGATATTAGTGATTAAATTATGTGGCCAGATCGTGCTTGGAATTTCACGGCGCAGCACAGGAGCGACCTCGGAAGCAAAGCGCTCCATTTGCTCCCGCTGCTCCGCTTCGCTTAGGCCGTCTACGCTGATGGAGAGCACCTGATGCCCGAAAGCATCATGATATTTTAAAATCTTCTCGATCACGCTATCGGGGCTTCCCACGAGAATTGGCCCATCCTTCAAATTGTCCTCAAGGCTATCAAATGGAGACCGGTTGTGCTTCGCTGCATCCGTAGCATGGAATGTCTCGTAGTAAGGACGATAGCGCCTAATCGCCTCCTCTGTCGTGTTGGACAGGTAAAGGCTCCCCGCTCCAGCACCGACAATCGCATCCTTGGGGTCGCGTCCGTAATATTGCCAGCGCTCACGGTAATGGTCGATGAGCGCTTTGTATTTCGCAAGCGGGTGAAAGGAATTGGATGAAAACAGCGGCTCGCCGTATTTTGCGGCCAGCTCGGTGGACAGCGGACTGGAGGCGCTGCCATGCCAGACCGGAATTTGCTTCTGATATGGCCGGGGCATTGCGGTGACTTCATACAGAGGCGGACGGTATTTTCCCTGCCAGGTAACGTTCTCTTCACTCCATAATCTTCTGAGCAGTTCGTATCTCTCGGCAAGAGATTCCCATTGTTCCTCCTCCGTAATGCCGAAAAGCGGATAATGGCGTGGATCATTGCCTTTGCCGATAATCATCTCCAGACGCCCTCCGGAAAGATGATCCAATGTCGCGTAGTCCTCGGCCACCCGTACCGGATCAAGGACACTGAGCACCGTAACTGTCGTTAACAAACGGATTCGCATCGTTCTGGCTGCAATGGCGGTTAAGAGGATCGGAGGTGAAGAGGACAGAAACGGAGGCCCGTGCCGCTCCCCTACACCATAGGCGTCAAAACCCAGCTTTTCGGCAAGTATGGCCTGCTGCAGTATGTTTTGAAATTTTTGCTGCTCCGACAAGGTTTCTCCGGTAACTGCATTTCGGATATTCATCACTAGACTGAACAATACGAATTTCATGGGCGATCTCCTTGACTGCCTGATTTGTAAATGCCGGAGCAATTAATGATGAAGCCTTTCCTCCTCCCTGCTTTGAATCCAGACATTGAACAATTCGGGGTTCACAACCTTCCGCAGCAGATGCATCGTGCCGTCCCCGTTGTTGCGATCAATGGATTCGATCCGTTCATACCCTTTCCTTTCATACATATCGAGCAGCCACGGATGCTTCTCTGCCGTTGCCAGAGTAACGGCGGGCGCGCCAAGTTTATCCCGAATTATGGACTCCTCCACCCACGCCAGCAGCTTCGTGCCGACTCCGAGACCTTGATATTTGGGATCCACCGCGAACCATTTAAGGAAAGGAAGACCCGTGTCCCATAGATAGAGCTTTTCTTTCGATAATGTTAATGTAGCTGCAATTTCACCATTCATCTCCAGCACATAACATTCATTCTTCACAATATTGTCTTGTACAAGAGCCAGATCGGCATGAGCGGCCGGCCATTGCAGCTCCAGCTCACGAATCGTAACATAGGCCTCATAAATGATATATTGCAGCCTCTCGGCATCCTCCTGCACAGCAAGACGGATAATTTCACTCATGCTGCTTCACCTCCTGAGAGCGTGCGGCGACGGATGCCTGTTTAATGCGCTCAATTTGCCCGAGATGATTGTAGACATGCCTCGTAAAGCTTGCAACAATATCGGCGGCCCGCACAGTTTCTCCCTTGGCGTTCACTGCGGTCTTTTCCCAATCATGGTCGGTCAGACGTCGAAACAGAAGGGCGTTGTATTGAAGCAGATGTTCGAATAACGCCAGAATGTCGGCCGCTTCGCCATCATTTGCTTTCTGCCCGCTCACCCACGCATCTTGTTCAAAAGCCGGCAGCCTGGCCGTCGTGCCTGCCAGTATATCTCGGATCCGGAAAGAGACGACGATATTATGATCGGCAAGGTGGGACAGCACCTCGGTGACGCTCCATGATTCCGGTGCCGCCTTCCATGTCAATTGTTCTTTATTTAATCCTGCTGTCGCTTCAACCAGCTTACTGTGTGTATCAAGGTATGCCTGAATATCAACCTGACTCATCTAATTTCCTCCTCATCAATTCATCCTTGAGATGAACTTTACCAGCCCTGCTCTAATCTGACTAATAGAATCGATCTATGCTTGTATTGAAAACATCAATTAGACGGCACAGAACTGCTGATGATAGGGTTTCAATATAT
The DNA here is from genome assembly GCF_046098255.1 of Paenibacillus jiangxiensis. NCBI lineage: Bacteria > Bacillati > Bacillota > Bacilli > Caryophanales > Paenibacillaceae > Paenibacillus > Paenibacillus jiangxiensis. Next base: position 56,337 of record NZ_JBJURI010000004.1, on the reverse strand, counting down.
TACAGTTGACCCATAGGAATAATGTTATTTACATGTTGAACGTTGAAAAAGGAGTGAACGAAATATGCTCACCGTGAAAGCCCCTCATCATTATTGGAATGAACCCGATCTTTTGCAAAAAAGCGGTTCATTGATTGCGCCCTACGGCAAGAATGCGTTTATTGTTGCAGGTCAGCAAGCTCTGGAGGCGGCAGGTCCCGTGCTTCTCGAAAGTCTGGAGCAAGCGGGAATTACCCGCACCATCGCCCTGTTCGGCGGGAAGGTTACAGCAGCGGAAATTGAAGAATATACCGCCAAAGCTGCGGCACAACCAACAGATGTGGTTATTGGCGTCGGTGGAGGAAAGGCCCTTGATCTTGCCAAAGCGATCGGCGGCAGGCTGCATCTGCCGGTTGTTACCGTGCCGACTGTAGCAGCTACTTGCGCATCCTGGGCGGCCGTCTCCATCCTCTACGACGAGCTTGGGCGCTTCTCGGGGTATTTGGCGAATGAGCATTCACCGGCATTGGTGCTTGCAGACACACGGGTGCTGGCTGCTGCTCCCAAACGTTATTTAGCCTCTGGGATTGGCGACACCATTGTGAAATGGTATGAAATCGCCGTGAATTTGAGCGACGAGGCTGATGGGCTGGATGTGCAAATCGCAACCCAAACGGCCAGGCTGGCTCTCGACCGGCTGCGCCGCCACGTTTTGACGGCATATGAAACGGCCGGAAGCGGTGAAGTAACCCCGGCCCTGACGGAGACAGTCAATGACATTATCGTGCTCGCTGGTTTGGCCGGAACAGTGCAGGGGCTAAAGCCCCGTGCAGGTATCGCTCATGCTATACACAACAGCTTGACTTTTGTCCGGCAGACCGCAGGCACGCTGCACGGCGAAAAGGTAGCTTTCGGGCTGCTTGCCCAAACGGTGCTGGAAGGGCGAGCTGAACACGAAATCGGTGAGCTGGCGGCGTGGCTTCACAGCCTGAAGCTCCCGGTCACGCTCCGTGAACTGGGGATCACCGAAGTCACGCCAAGTATCGTGTCTGACATCGTCCAAAGAGTTCATCTGCGTGAAGATACGACACAGGGTCTGAGCTTTGACGTGAAGGAAGCCAGTCTTGCCGAAGCCATCCAGCAAGCGGATCAGTGGGGGCAGCGTATTCAAGAGGAAGCCGTTTTTGCGAAATCCTAGAACGAGCGTATACAGGAAAGGTGGAATCCCGGTGCTTCAAGTCAAAACATTAGCCTCCCTTGCCTCAATTTCCTTCATTATTCTTCTATTCGCCGCCGGCTGCGGCAGTAATGCTGCCTCCCCGGGGGAATCGAAGGCTGCCGCGACAGCTTCCTCCGCCCCGTCGGCAGGATCGGGCGAGACCTCAACTTCCGCTGATCTCAGCACAGTGACGCTGCGTGTCGGACAGACGGGCTGGAGCAATCTGGAGCTTGGCTTTAAAGCAGCGGGTCTGAGCGATACTCCTTATAAAGTGCAGTACAGTGTATTTCAGGGCGGCAATTTGCAGCTCGAAGCGATGGCCGCGGGCAATATTGATCTGGGCTCCACCAGTGAGATTCCTCCTCTCTTCGCTTCCCAGGCGGCAAACGGGGGTAATTTCAAAATCATTGCCTCTTTCGAATCGACCACTCTGAACCAAGAGCTTGTCATTCCGAAAGGCTCCCCGATTAAAAATGTGGCGGACCTGAAGGGTAAAAAGGTAGCTTATGTCAATGCCACAACGGCTCATTATTTCCTGGCGAAAATGCTGGAGGCAGCAGGTTTGTCCTGGTCGGATATCGAGGCCGTTCCATTATCGACGTCGGACGGTCTAAGCGCTTTGATCAGCGGCAAGGTAGATGCGCTCGCAAGCTACGGCAACGCGATTATTACCGCTCACCAGAATGGCGCGACAGAATTGGCGAGCGCAAAGGACATTTTATCCGGAAATTTCTTGTATGAAGCCACCCCCGCAGCCATTAATGATCCGGCCATACATGCGGCTATCGTCGATTATTTGACCCGTTTGAACAAATTTTACGCCTGGACGCGCAATAATCAGCAGCAGTGGGCCGAAATTACGGCAGCCAACACGAAGCAGCCTGTCGAACAGGCGCTCAATACGCTGAAGCTTGGGGAAGCACAGCGGCCCTCCAAACTCTCCTCCGACTTCGAAAAAGCGATCGCTTCCCAGCAGGAGGTTGCGGATACGTTAGCCGGGCTTGGTCTTTTAAAGAGTGACTTGGACGTTAGCTCTATATGGAGCAGGGAGTTTGAAGAAGAGCTGCAGCAAATCACGACCGAATCCAAGTAGAGAAGTGAGCTAAAGAAAGGAGAGCAACTGCCATTGAAAACGTCGAAAACCAAATTGCGCTTCCAGCGGGTGGCCCCCTGGATCATTCCCCTTCTCATTCTGCTCGCCTGGCAGATGCTCACCGGCACGGGGATTATCGCCAATCATGTGCTGCCGCAGCCTCTTCAGGTATTGAACGTTTTGATCAGCATGCTGAAATCCGGGGAGCTGTTAACGCATATCGGGATTAGCGCCAGGCGCGCTTTCAGCGGTTTTTTGATCGGCGGTGGTCTCGGCTTCCTGCTCGGATTAATCAACGGCTTCTGGCGAACGGCCGAAAAGCTGACCGACTCATCCATCCAGATGATTCGCACCATCCCCCATCTTTCCCTGATTCCGCTGGTCATTATCTGGTTCGGGATTGAGGAGCCTGCGAAGCTGGTGCTGGTCTCGCTCGGTGTATTTTTCCCCATGTATTTAAACACGTTCCACGGTATCCGCTCCATTGATCCGGGGTTGATCGAGATGGGGCAAGTATACGGGCTCAAGCGCTTCAGCCTCTATCTGCATATTTTCTTGCCGGGTGCCCTCCCTTCCATTCTTGTCGGCGTCCGCTATGCCCTTGGCATCATGTGGCTCACCCTGATTGTCGCCGAAACGGTGGCTGCCAATTCCGGCTTGGGATATATGGCTATGAATGCCCGTGAATTTTTTCAGATGGATGTCATCGTACTCAGCATCCTGATCTATGCGCTCCTGGGAAAACTGTCGGACAGCGCCGCGAAGCTGCTGGAAAAATGGTGGCTGCAGTGGAATCCGAATTATGCGTCACGATAATGGCTGAAGGGAGATAGTAACATGCCTCAGACAACAAACGGATCTCACATTCATATCCGCCAGGTATCGAAACAGTTTGACGAGCATCCGGTTTTAACGGACGTGAATGTTACGATCGAGCAAGGGGAATTTATTGCCATCGTGGGCCGTAGCGGCTGCGGCAAAAGCACGCTGCTCCGCTTAATCGCAGGCCTCGATCAGCCTTCCGCTGGCTCCATCCAGCTTGACGGCCAAAGCGCCGGAGCACTGCATGAGGATACGCGCGTTCTGTTTCAGGAGGCGCGTCTTCTTCCCTGGAAACGGGTGCTTGATAACGTACGCATCGCCGCTGCTGGCAATGACAAGACAAGCGCTGCGGAGGCGCTCGCATGGGTCGGCCTGGAGGAACGTGGTAACGATTGGCCAAGGGTGCTGTCCGGAGGGCAGAAACAGCGGGTCGCTCTGGCGCGGGCACTCGTAAGCCGGCCCCGGCTGCTGCTGCTGGATGAGCCGCTTGGTGCGCTTGATGCGTTAACCCGCATTGAAATGCAGCAGTTGATTGAACGGCTGTGGCTGGAGCAAGGATTTACCGCCATTCTCGTCACACATGATGTCAGTGAAGCTGTAACCCTGGCGGACCGTGTGCTTCTGATCGAGGATGGAAAAATCGCGATGGATATCAAGATAAGTATGGCGCGCCCACGCGAACGGGACAGCACCTTCGTCTACTTTGAGAATCTCATTCTGGACCGGGTGTTAAACAGGGACACACGCGAAACAGAGCATTTACAGTCCCGAAAGCTGACCTACTCCATTTAATCATAACTCTGTGAAAGCGGGTGTTAGGATGTCCACGCCATTCGAACTTTTTTCATTTGCCAAACGAATCCCTGCCACGCCGTCCATCGGCAGCACAACCGTCACGAAGCCGGATCATGTTCATTTATCCTTCGGCTTTGCTGCACCGCATTTATTTCCTATTGAGCAGCTGTCCCGTGCAGCTTACGAGGCTGTAGCGCAGCATGGGAGAAAAGCCCTCCAATATTCCGGCTCCAGCGGTCCGCGCAAAATCCTTGAATGGATACAGAATCGCTCGCTCGTGCACGGCATCAAGGCTGAATTGAATCAAATTATGGTCACCTATGGTTCGACTCAGGGCATTGATTTGGCGGCTAGGATGCTGCTCGATCCGGGAGATCATGTATGGGTGGAATCCCCCTCTTTTTTCAGCGCACTGCAGGCGTTTCGCACGGCAGAGGCGGTAATCACCTCTTTCCCTATTGATGAGGACGGGCTGCGCGTCGATTTGCTGGAGATTGCCCTGCTCGAAGCAGGCCGCAATAACAAGCCTATTCCCAAATTTATTTATACGATGCCAACCTACCATAATCCCGGCGGGGTCACGTTATCGAATGAACGGCGCAGACGGCTGGCTCAATTGGCGGAGGCTTATAACTTCTTCATTGTCGAAGATGATGCCTACTCGGAGCTTAATTTTAGCGGCCGCAAATCCCCTCCCCTCTATACGCTGCTTCCGGAGAGGGTCATTTACCTGAACACCTTTTCCAAAATCATTGGTCCCGGTCTGCGTCTGGGATGGATGATCGCGGACAAACGGGTGATTGAAAAAGCAAGACTGCTGAATCTTGGCGGCAGCATCGGTGTATTTACACAGGAAATTTTGGCACAGCTGCTTGATGGTTTTGCCTTTCAGGAGCATGTGGACCAGCTCATCCTGCATTACTGCGAGCAGAGAGATGTTATGGCGGAGGCAGTGCAATCGTGCTTCGGAGATCATGTGACGTTTCATTTGCCTGAAGGCGGCTTCTATATATGGCTGCAATTCGGCGAGCATGTCAATACGAGTGATTTTCTGCGGGATGCGGCCGAGCTGGGTGTCAGCTTTGTGGACGGAAAAAGCTTTTTTACAAAGCCTGAAGGCTATCAGTATGCAAGGCTCTGCTTCAGCTATGTGAGTGAGGAGCAAATCGTACGAGGCGTGAATATTTTGGCGGATGCTTATTTTGCCTATGAGGAGAAGAGACTCTTTGGACTGACAAAGCAGCGGTCTCGGTAGTGTTTGCGTTCTTTCGCAAGCTGTGAGACGCTCCGAGGACGTAGCATTCCTCCAATCGCTGTTACCCCCGAAATTTCTCTAATTATAATTTTTAGCTGTAGAAATTCGGGGGTAAAGGCGAACGCTGCCGCTTTTCCGGAATCGCTTCGTCCTCTCCGCTGCATCGTGCGTATCCATACCTGAAACCAAAATAAAATAGCTCCTTGGTCGAGCCAAAAGAGCTCCCGCGATTCGCTTTGAACAAGAAGGAAGCCCGCCAACATTTTAATAAAAAAACGCTAAGCCCTCGAATGTGACCGGCTTAGCGTTTTTTCTTATTGCTTGAATTTATATCATGCCTTAGGCATTTCGTTGAAGAAAGCGACATCCTCAATCGGCAATCTTACTGTCGGGTGTCCGGGCTTCGCCGCCTTACCGATGGCGATAAGCATAACAGGAGCGTATCTCTCCGGAATATCGAACGCTTCTACAAATTTAGCTTGATCATAGCCGCCCATCGGGACTGTATCATAGCCTTTGGCGCGGGCGACAAGCATAAGCTGCATGGATACCAATGAAACGTCAATAGATACTTTTTGGAGAACAGTCTCTGGAGGCATGCTCGCGAACATCCCTTGATAGCGTTCCACGAACGATTTAGCTGTCTCTGCAGGCATGTAGCCCGCATCCACCGCCATTCCGTAAATTTTCTCGGCCAATTTATAGGACTCCAAATCTCCGAGTACCGCAATGACAGCTGAAGCTTCAATCACCTGCTGCTGATTGAAGGCGATCGGAAGCAGTTTTTGCTTCAGCTCCTGCGAGTCGATTACGAGAAACCGCCACGGCTGCAGATTGGCACCTGAAGGAGCCAACACAGCTTGTTGCAGGATTTCGTTCATTTCCTCCCGTGAGATCTTTACTTCGGAATCATAGCTGCGGACGGACCGCCGATCTTGAATAACGTTAAAAAACTGCTGCTGCTCCCCTGCTTGGGACGATTGTGCAACGGACATGCTTCTCTCCTCCTCATAATTACTGTGCACCATAATTCACAGTATGTTCTTAAATCAAATGCAGTCGAACTATCAACTGCAACCCATCTGCTATCTCTGTTTAAGCTAAACCATAGCAGTAAAATAAGTCAGATTGTTATTATAAATTATTAAATGTATTATCTAAAGTAGACACATTATTTTTATATAGCTTTATAAAATAGACTACCTATATTATAGTCAGGAGTGATTTTTGTGGATTTGCGCAAAGAGGACGAGCTATGCCTCATCTCCATTGGTGAAGCTTTGGAGGTTGTTCGCGGAAAATGGTCTTTTTTGGTGCTTACCTTACTTAGTCTGGGTCCGCAACGATTTAATCAAATGCGAAGAAATTTAGATAACATCAGCATCAAGTCTTTAACGGATGTCCTGCGCCATTTGGAGCAATATAAAGTCATCAATCGCCAGGTGTTTCCTACCGTACCTGTAACCGTTGAATACTCGCTAACGGATAAAGGAAGGGAGTACATACCTGTGCTTCGGCAAATGCGCATATGGGGTGAAAACTGGGGGGAACATCCGAAGCTCGTTGATGATCGCAAAACCTCGTTGCAGCATAAGCAACAAACCACCCCACCAGTAATCCTAAGCCAGCCATGAGTCCATAGCTCCTTTAATGCGTTAACGTCGACCTTGGTGCATATCCGCCCAGTTCGGCCACCAGTTCGGCAAATGCGTCATCCAGACGCTCTTTTAGTTTCTCCGTTAGCTTGAACCCACCGTCTTCCAGGCGGCCCACCCATTGATCCACGGAAAATACACCGCCGAGAATGCGGGTTCCGCCCAAGGCGGCAACCACCGACTTCAGGGCGTAATCAACGGAAAGCAGATGCATGACCGACTGTCCGATGAACAGAGGTAGCACGGGCTTATCCGCAAATCCCTTTTGCGGGATCAGATCCAATATCGTTTTCAGTGCCCCCGAATAAGTGCCCTTATAGATCGGACTAGCGATAACAATAGCATCAGCCTCCTCGATCAACTCAACAGCTTGCTGGATGGCCGGATGGCTGAAATCGGCTCTCAGCAATTCCTCGGCAGGCAGCTCTGTTGCTGATACGAAAGCAACGCTGTAGCCGGCGAGCGCGAGCCGTTCTTCCAAATAGTCTGTCAGTCCGAACAAACGGGAGCCCTCCTTCGGGCTCCCAATAATAAAAACGATCCTGCTCATTGTGCTCCTCCTTATCCTGGCATCTGTTTTAAGATTGCACCGCAGTTGCCTTCTCCCTGGTATAACGGTTTTCCGGCACGGGCAGCCCGAGATTGCCACGCAGCGTGTCGCTTTCATACTCGGTTCTGTAAATACCCCTTTCCTGTAAAATCGGCACAACCTGATTCACAAAATCCTCAAGCGCTGTAGGAACAGCGGATGCAATCATAAACCCGTCAGCGGCTTCCGCTTCAAACCACGCCTGAATCTGATCCGCCACCTGCTCAGGGGTTCCGATGAAGCCGCTGCGCGGCGTCGCGGCTTGCAGCGCTACCTGTCTTAGCGTCAGCCCTTTCTCTCTGGCGTTCTTTTTAATCTTGTCCGTACCGCTTTGGAAGCTGTTTTTACCGAGATCCCCGATATCCGGGAACGGTTCGTCGAGCGGATATTGTGAGAAATCATGGTGCTCGAAAAATCTGCCCAGATAATTCAGCGCATTCTCAATGGTCACCAGTCCGGCAATCTCCTGATACTTGCGCTCGGCCTCCTCCGGCGTACTGCCGATGATCGGCGAGATGCCCGGAAAGATCAGCACCTGCTCCGGATTTCGTCCGAACGCAGCCGCGCGCGCTTTCACATCCCGATAAAATTCCGCTGCTTCCTCCAGCGTCTCATGACCTGTAAATACCGCATCCGCTTCCCTGGAGGCGTAATTTTTGCCAACCTCGGACGACCCGGCCTGGAAAACAACAGGCTGCCCCTGCTTGGAGCGGGCGATATTCAGCGGACCTTTAACGGAGAAAAACTTGCCTTGATGATTCAAAGTGTGCAGCTTCCCGGGATCGAAAAATACCCCGCTTTCCTTATCCCGCACAAAGGCGTCATCCTCCCAGGAATCCCACAGGCCGCGGGTAACCTCAAGATATTCGGTTGCGATCTCGTATCGCTTGTCATGCTCGGGATGCTCCCTGCCGCCATAGTTCAGGGCCGAGCCTTCCAGCGGGGATGTCACGACGTTCCACCCGGCGCGTCCTCCGCTGATCATGTCCAGGGAAGCGAATTGGCGGGCTACGGTAAAAGGCTCGCTGTACGTAGTCGACAATGTGCCCACAAGCCCGATATTTTTGCTTACAGCGGCCAGTGCGCTCAGGATCGTGAGCGGCTCGAACCGGTTCAGAAAGTGGGGAATCGATTTTTCGTTAATATACAAGCCGTCCGCAATAAAGATAAGGTCAAATTTGCCTTCCTCCGCCTTCCGGACCCATTGCTTGTATAATTCAAAATTCACGCTTGCGTCAGGCCGGGCATCCGGATGACGCCACATCGACGTTCCTCCGCCTACTCCGTGCAGGAGTGCCCCCAGTTTAAGCTGTTTATGCTTCGCCATGTTCCATCCTCCTCATTTATGTGTTCTGCTGTTCCCTGCCGCTTCCATGCCATGTGCTATAATGCCTGTTTCCCGCCAAAGCCTTCTGCATAATAACCTAGAGCGCGTACCGCTATGCCAGCCAAATAATCCGCTGCGACCGGCAGCGCGCGTTCATCCAGATCAAATGCCGGATGATGCCACTCCTGACTGCCTGATGTGCCCATAAATACGAACAAGCCCGGCACAAGCTTCTGGTAAACGGCAAAATCTTCTCCGGCCGGCGATGGTGCGGGAACAACCGGCAGAAGTCCCAAATGCTCCGCCTCCTGCCAGGCCAGCTCCACCAAAGTTTCATCATTGATAGCCGGAGGCGGTCCCTCAATCCAGCGCACGGCTGCGCTTGTTCCAAAAGCGGCTGCGACGCCTTCGACAACTTGATCGAATCGGGCCAGCACTCGGCTGCGCACTTGCTCATCGAAGGTACGGACTGTTCCCTCCAGCACAGCCTTGTTGGCGATCACGTTCCAGGTCGAGCCGCTGTGCAGCTTCGTTACACTGATCACCGCGCTATCCAGAGCGCTGACATTACGGCTGACAATGGATTGCAGCGCCGTAATGATATGTGAGGCAATTACAATGGGATCGATACCCGCTTCCGGCACTGCGGCGTGTGAGCCCTTTCCCTGCACTTCCACTTTAAATCCGTCCGCAGCAGCCATGATCGGCCCTTGTTTAATGCCGATCGTGCCTACCGGCAGGTCAGGCTTGTTGTGCAGGCCGAAGATAGCCCGCACGTTTTCGAGAGCGCTGCTTTCAATCACCTGGCGGGCGCCGGACGCTTTTTCTTCCGCAGGCTGAAAGATCAATCGAACGGTACCGTTGAGCTCTTCCTCGCGTTCTTTCAGCAAATAGGCGGCCCCAATAAGCGAAGCAGTATGGAAATCATGGCCGCAGGCATGCATTTTGCCTGGAACGGCAGAGGCGAAAGACAGTCCTGTCTCCTCTTGAATGGGAAGTGCGTCAATATCCGCCCGCAGCGCGATAACAGGCCCTCCGTGTCTTCCACCCACCTCTGCAATAACACCTGTCCGCAGCGGGTACTCCGCAATGCGGATTCCTGCCGCTTCAAGCCATCTTCTGATTCTCGATGTCGTCTCGAACTCTTCATTCGACAGCTCCGGATTGCGGTGCAGCTCCCTCCGGATTTCCGTCAAACGGCCTGCCAGAGCGGCAGCGCTCCATACCTCCGTCTCCTTGCTCATACATTTCCCCCCTTCGGTATTAAGCTCGGACCTCAGCAAAAGCTTCGCTAAGCAGCTCATACGAGCGCAGCCGTTTTTCGAACGGTGTCACGTTAGTGGTCACAATAAACTCCTCAATACCCGTCGCTTCCTGCAGGGCAAGCAATTTATCGCGCACATTCTCCTTGGAGCCTGCCGTGATGAGCGGATCTTTCTCCTCAATTGTGTAGGACTCCCCGGACTGGCGTCCAAACTCTTCGGCTTGCTCCAGCGTGCTGACCGTAACCGTGCGTCCGCTGGCCAGATGAACCTTTACCAGCCTTTGCGGCGGAATCAGGCTCTGTGCCTCCTCATCGGTGTCCGCCACAATGGCGGAAAGCGCCAATATAACTTGTGGCTGCGTTCCCGTCCCATGATTGAAGCTTGCCCGATATTGCCGCACTGCTTCTACCGCAGCCTCTTCATCGCCGCCAATGAACAATGAGAATACGTATGGCAGTCCCAGGCTTGCAGCCAGCTCGCTGCTGCCGCTGCTTGCTCCAAGCAGATGAAGCTCGGGGGCAAGCGGCGGAATCGGTGTTGCTTTCAGTCCGGCGAGCGCACCGTCTTCGTCCGGCTCAACGGTCAAATACCTGTGCAGCTCAACAATTTTGTCTGTCAAGGATAACGGATTTACGATATTTTTTTGCAGTGCCTGCGTACTGCGCGGCAGTCCGCCCGGCGCGCGGCCGATGCCCAGATCGACGCGGCCCGGGGCAAGCGAAGCAAGCACATGGAAATTTTCCGCTACCTTATACGGACTGTAATGCTGCAGCATGACACCTCCCGAGCCGATACGGATACGCGACGTCTTCGCCAGCAAATAAGAAATAAGCACCTCAGGCGACGATCCTGCCACCTGCCCGGAGTCGTGATGCTCCGCTACCCAGAAGCGCTTGAAACCAAGCTCCTCTGCTTTTCGCGCCAAAGCAACCGTATGCGCAAGAGCTTCTGCCCCTGTCTCGCCCTCATAAACCGGGCTCTGATCCAAAATGCTTATTGTAATCGACATTTTTTCTGCCTCCTAGATGGAATAGCTTGGCTCCGGACTTAACCGTTTCAAAAACTGTTTTGTCCGTTCTTCCTTCGGTCTGCGGAACAGCTCGACGGGACTGCCCTCTTCCACAATCACTCCGCCATCCATAAAGACCACATGATTGGCAACCTCCTGGGCGAAGCCCATTTCGTGTGTCACAATGATCATCGTAATGCCTTCCCTGGCGATTTGACGGATCACTGCAAGCACCTCGCCTACAAGCTCCGGATCAAGCGCGGAGGTAGGTTCGTCGAGCAGGATCACTTCAGGCTCCATGGCCAAAGCCCTTGCGATGCCGACCCGCTGCTGCTGCCCTCCCGAAAGCTGGCTCGGATAAGCGTCAAGCTTCGCGCCGAGCCCAACCTTCTCCAGCAGCTGGATGCCGCGCTTCCGAGCCTCAGCCTTGTTCAGCTTTTTCACCACAATGAGCCCCTCGATGACGTTCGCAAGCGCTGTTTTGTGAGCAAACAAATTGTACTGCTGAAATACCATCGCCGAGCGCTGGCGCAGCTCATGAATCTCCTTCTTCCCGGCATGCTTGCAGTCCAGGACAAAATCACCAATGTGTATAGTCCCGTCGCTTGGCCGCTCCAAATAATTGATACAGCGGAGCAGCGTCGTTTTCCCGGAGCCGCTTGGTCCAAGAATAGCCACAACCTCGCCCTTCCCGACCGTCAGCTCGATTCCTTTGAGAACCTCGCTGCGGCCGAACGATTTTCGAATGCCGCTAAGACGGATCATGCTACGCCTCCTTTTCTGTAAATATTGATCCTGCGTTCAATCACCCCGGTAATGCGTTCAATCAGAATCGTCAATCCCCAGAAAATGACGGCGGCGGCGAGGTATGCCTCGAAATATTTCCAGTTGCTCGATGCTACGATCTGGGCCTTCGCGTTCAAGTCGACCACCGACACCGTAAAGGCAAGCGTTGAACCGTGCAGCATACCGATGATCGAGTTGGATAAATTCGGCAGGCTGGCCGCAAACGCCTGCGGAAAAACGATGCGCCGCAACGCCTGGGCAGTGGTCATGCCGACTGACCAGGCCGCTTCCAACTGCCCGCGGTCGACAGCCTGCAGCCCGAAACGGACAACCTCGGACATATAAGCGCCGGACGTGATCGAGAACGAAATGAACGCAAAAGCGATCATCGGAATTTTGGCCGAGTTCCAGCCCAGCTCCAGCAAAGCCGACAGTCCATCAACGATCACCGGCAAGCCGAAATAGATTAACAGGAGATGAGTCAGCATTGGAGTGCCGCGGATAAAGGTCACATAAGCTGTCGACAGCTGGGACAGGACCGGAATACGACGCAGGCGGAACAGTGCCGTGAGCGTACCGATCACGAAACCGCAAGAGACAGAGACGACGGTGATGTACAGCGTAGTCGGGATGGCGGATAACAGCTGGACGAACGCTGTCCAGATAAATCCCGGATCAAGATTCATAACCGGACACCTCCTTCTTGCCCGGGACGGGGCTTGGCGGACAGGCGTCCGAGCGACAAGCGTCTGTGGCCAGCAGACCGGCTACCGCTTCCTTCATCCGGGCGCATATGCCGTTGCAGCTTTCGTTCTGCCAGAAGCAGAATTCGTTCCAGGACCATGCTGATCACCAGGTAAATTAGAGCAAGGGAAAGGTAGGTCTCGATAAAATGCTGGGTCAGCTGCCCAAGCGTTTCCGCCTTTCCCGTCAGTTCCATGACACCCAGTGTAAAGGCAAGGGAAGTATCCTTCAGCATGGCAAGCACCAGATTGGAAAATACGGGTACGGCGACGGCCAGGGCCTGCGGGAGAACAATGCGGGTAAATGCTTGATACCCCGTCATCCCGACCGCATAAGCCGCCTCCACCTGTCCGCGGTTAACAGCAAGAACCGCCGCCCGGATATTTTCAGAAATGTAGGCTCCGGTATGAAGCCCAAACGTTAAAATCACAAAAAAGAGAACGGGCAGCTTCGTGATATCAACCGAGAAAAGCTTTAATACCTCAGGAAGCCCGTAGTAGAACAAAAAAAGCAGAATCAAAATCGGTGTTCCGCGGAAGAAGGAAACGTAGAGCACCGACAAATGCTGAAGAACAGGCACCTTGTACAGCCGGGGCAGGGCCACCAGCAGCCCTACAATCAAGCCTAGTAGAATCCCCCCCGCTACGATCAGCAAAGTGATATCCAAAGTGTCCAGCAGCTTGGGGATAAACTTGAACACATAGGTGATATCGAAGCCGTATTCCATCTTACGATCTCACCTTTCTCTTAAAAGTTCTTGAAATGATCACGACGCATTGGCTGTAAAGTCCTCACCCAGCCACTCCTTGCTCAGCTTGCCCAGCGTACCGTCGGCTTTGATCTCCTTCAGGGCGGCGTCAATGTCATCCGACAGCTTCTGCGCGTCAGGATCATTCTTGCGGAATACGAACAGAATATCCGCCGCGGACAAGCTGTCGCCTACGGTTTTCAGCTTGGCTTGGGGGTCGATCAGAGAAAGCGTAAAATCCGCACCGATTGTGGCATCGACTCTTCCGCTGGTGATCTGGCTGACTGTATCGTTCGCCGCTCCGTTTTTGTAAACAATCTCGATTTTCTTGTCATGATCCTTATTGTAATTTTCAAGAATTTGCGCAGCGGCGCTTGTCGCGCTTGTCAGCACCTTTTTGCCGACCAAATCGTCCAGAGTCTGGATCGAATTATTGTCTTTGGCGACGATGATTTTGTTTTTCCAGAAGGCATACGGCTCCTTGTTGAACAGGTATTTCTGCTCACGCTCCGGATTTTTCTCCATCTCATGGGCCACGAAATCAATTTTCTTCGTTTCCAGGCTCAGCAGCAGATTGGAAAATTCCATCGTCTGAAACTCGAATTCATAATCAGGAAGGCGTTTATCAATTTCTCTTACGAGCTCAACGTCAAATCCGGTCAATTTACCGTTCTCGTCGATATAGCAAACCTTTTGGAACGCTGTTCCAGTACCGACGATTATTTTTTTCACATGTGAGTTTCCTGAACTGCCCGAGGAGGCATTTGCTGCATTTTGCCCGCTTCCATCGTTGCTTGCATTTGAACCGCAGCCTGCGGTCACGATGACCAAAACCAGTGCTGCAAATAGCAATCGCATTTTCTTCATCCTGTTGACCTCCGTCTTTTAGGCTGATCATGGTTTGCCCAAACCTGACTATTATCGCTGCTTTATGGCTTCCTGCTGCTTATGAATGCGCTCGAATAATTCAGGGTTCACAATTTTGCGCAGCAAATGGCCAACGCCATCACCGTTGCCGGGATCAAAGGAATAGATGCTTTTATATCCCCGACGTTCGTACATGGGCAGCAGCCACGGATGCTTTTCGGCGGTCCCTAGGGTTACAGCAGGCGCACCGAGCTTGTCGCGGATGATATGTTTTTCCACCCAGTCGAGAAGCCTGCCGCCATATCCTTTGCCCTGCTCGGCCGGGTCAACGGCAAACCATTTAATGAACGGCAAATCCGTAATATGCTTCACATCGTCTCCCTTTGAAAGGGTAATGGTTGCAACGATCGTACCGTCTGCCTCCAGCACATAGCATTCATTTTGCGAAATATTCTCCTGGATCTGCTCCAGATTGGCGTTTGCAGCCGGCCAATGCAGCTCCAGCTCGCGGATCGTGGCATAAGCCTCAAATATTAAAGCCTGCAGCCGCTCTGCATTATTCAATTCTGCTAAACGAAAGTGTTCGCTCATGAATGAACCCCCTTGTTTCTAAATTTATAATTCCTATGCGCATAGTAAGAATTGATGTGATAATAATGTACCACCCGCTTCATGAGCGCGCTAATAGACTTTCTCTATCGTTCGATTGAAAATGCGAAAATTAATCCTCCGCTAACTGTCTCTCTTTTTCCAGATACCCTTTCAATATTCTTGCAATTTCCCTCATTCCCGAGACATCGGCCAGACCTTCGGCTTCCGGATTGTAATTTGTATTTGTATTGACATCATACGTATAGGTCCTGCCTGCTGAATCGGCAATAAATTCAATCCCGGCAAAACTGATTCCGTTTTGCTGCAGGAATGCCTCATATTTGGCTATGAGCGGATTACTGAATCCTTCGATGACTTCAAATTTCGGACGTGACGAGGTTCCTTCCCCAACCGGGCAGAGCTGCTCCCCGATTTGGCAGGCATCCGCAGGACATAACTGAAATCCTTCCGAGGTATCCACTCTGACCGCATAGTAGAACTTGCCGTCGATAAATTCACAACGGGTAATCACCTGATCCTCGTTTTGGATGTACTGCTGGATCAAGGTTACTCCATCCACTGAATCCTCAAAGGCTGCGCTGTTTACGTAGGTCTCCAAATTTTCCATGCTGTCAAACAGGTAGACGCCAAGCCCCTTTCCTGCACGATTATGCTTCGTGATAAAGGTCCGGTACGGAAAATTTCTCGCGGCTTCCATCACTGCTTTTTTGCCAACTGCAGCAACGGTAGCAGGAGTCTCAATACCGAATTTTTGCAGCTCCAGATACTGCTTTACCTTGTTGACTTCAAGCTCCAGCGCGCGGCTGGTGTTAAGTACGGTTCTTCCATGATGCTCAAGCCATGCTAGCACATTCGCGGTGTATTCGGGGGCGTATCGATGATTCCGTGAGTGGGATGAAGCGCTCATGCGATTGTAGTACACGCCGCTTGGCGGGCGCTGGCTTAAATCCAGCCGCCCTTCGTCCAAATGCCAGAATTCATGCGGCACCTCCAATTCCTCTAGCGCTGCCCGCAGCGGGATAATCCAGCTTTCATTTTCGTGGATAATATACGCTTTCGTCATTTGTTATCTCCTTCACAGCTCACGGTTTGTCAGACGTTCAATCACATGGGCCAGCAGCTTTGTTCGCGGGACGAGTGATTCAATAACCAGATACTCATCCTTGCTGTGCGCCTTGCCGCCTTTCGGACCCAAGGCATCGATGGTTGCAATGCCCACAGAGGAGGTAATATTGCCGTCCGACCCAGAACCGACCTTTTTGTCATGCAATTTTTCTCCCAGCTTCAGCGCTTCCTCCTGAACAATGCTCAGCAATTCTTCAGTCAGCTCGTTCTTGATCATCGGCGGCCGGGTAATACCGCCTTGCAGCTCCAATGAGGTTCCTTCAATATCGACACGGGAGCAAATCTCCCGAATGCTGCGGTCAAGCTCTTCCGCCTGTGCTTTCGTTTCCATCCGCACATCGATATTGGCAAAAGCATGTGGTGCGATCGTATTGCTTGAGGTTCCTCCCCCGATGACACCAACATTGACATGAACACCTGCCTCAGCATCCGTCAATGCGTGCAGCTTGATGATTTTATGGGCGAGCTCGGCAATGGCACTGCGTCCTTTCTCAGGCTCGGCTCCGGAATGCGCAGCGACTCCGGTTACGGTCAAATAGTATTTTCCGCCCCCTCTTCTTCCGGTAACCAGGGTTCCGTCCTCATCACTCGGCTCGACAATCAGAGCATACTTGCTTAGTTCCGCATATTGCTCAATCAATGAACGGGAATGAACCGAGCCCACTTCCTCGTCAGAATTTAGGATTATCCGCACATTTTTAAAGCTGTCGCTTCCGCTCTCCTGCAGGTATTTGATAGCATACAAGGTTGTGATTTGGCTGGCTTTCATGTCAAACACACCCGGTCCGTAAGCAAACTTCTCATCTCTTGAAAAAGGCCGCTCCGCAACAGTTCCGGCAGGAAAGACCGTATCCATATGGGCAATAATGAGGATTTCCGGATGCTGTGCCTCCGGATGAGTGATCACAAGGTTGTTCCCTCTCTCCTCCAGTTCCTGCACAGCTACCTGAAAGCCGATCTCTTTATAAAGGCTGCCTAGCTTCGCTGCAACTAAATCCACCCCTGATTTTACAAAAGTTCCGCTTTCAATATTTACGATCTCCTCTATCAACTGCAGCATTTCCGCTTCTTTCTGCTTCCAATCTTTACTAGACATGAACTGTCATTCCTTTCTAATTTAAAATGGTCTCTGCTTTCAGCTCGTCATGATATAAATGGCATTGCACCCTGTGGCCCGGGGATAATTCCATGGCAGCAGGCTTAACCTGCTTGCAAACATCCATTACATACGGACAGCGGGTATGAAACACACAGCCTGACGGCGGGTTGGCAGGTGAAGGGATATCCCCCTGTAACAGAATCCGCTCTCTCTTTAATTTGGGATGAGGCGCCGGGATGGCGGACAGCAGAAATTGCGTATACGGGTGCAAAGGGCGGGCAAACAATTCATCCGTCGGGGCTTGCTCGACCAAATGCCCGAGGTACATCACTCCGATCCGGTCCGCAATATGCCTGACTACACTCAGATCATGGGAAATGAATAGATAGGACAACCGATATTCGGTCTGCAGCTCAATTAATAAATTCAGGATTTGCGACTGAATGGATACATCAAGTGCGGACACAGGTTCATCGCAGATCATCAGTTTGGGCTGCAGCGCCAGCGCTTTGGCAATACCAATCCTCTGTCTTTGCCCCCCGGAAAATTCATGTGGAAACCTGTCCGCATGCCTGGCGGTTAACCCTACGCGGCCTAATAACTCAAGTACGCGCTCATGCCGCTCATGCCTAGAGCCTTGACCATGAATGGCCAACGGCTCAGCAATGCTGTAGCCGACCCTTTTATTGGGGTCCAGGGATGAGAGAGGGTCCTGGAAGATCATTTGTACCTCTCTTCTTAACGCCTTGATCTCTTTTCCCCGAAGCGTAAAAATGTCCTGATTCTGAAAACAGGCTCTGCCGCTTGTAGGTTCCGTTAAACGAAGCAGCGTTCTGCCGGCTGTGCTTTTCCCGCTTCCCGATTCTCCGACCAAACCGTAGGTTTCACCTTCATATATTGAAAAAGAGACATCCTGCACCGCCTTCACCTGTTTTTTTCGCCAGAAGGACCCGGATTTGGCAGCAAAATATTTCGTTAATTGTTCAACCTGCAGCAGAGGCTGTTCACGAATCGGTTGTTCGCTCATGGTGTCCCGGATTCCCCCTTCTTTCTTCAGCAATAGCTGCGTAATGCCAGCACCTTATTTTTTGTCCGTGCGCGATTTCTTCCAAACGAGGTGGTTGTGAACGGCAAATGTCCGTGGCAAAAGAACATCTGGGCGCAAATCTGCAGCTGCCGCTCACTTCTTTCATTGCAGGCACAGAACCTCTGATTTCATATAACCTGCCCTTGCGCTCTCCGTTCAACCGGGGCACGGATTTCAACAGACCAACCGTGTAAGGGTGTAAAGGGTTATCAAACAGGGTTACAACGTCCGCTTCTTCAATAACCTCACCCAAATACATGACGATAACCCGTGAGCACATCTGGGCAACTACCGACAGGTCATGCGTAATGAGTATGATGCCCATGCCAAGCTTGGCTTTCAGCTCATTCATCAATTCCAGAATTTGCGCCTGGATCGTGACATCCAGCGCCGTGGTCGGCTCATCGGCAATCAGCAGCTTCGGTTCACAGGATAAAGCCATCGCAATCATTACCCGCTGCCTCATACCGCCTGATAACTCATGAGGATAAGCATGAAACCGGGCCTCGGGATCAGATATGCCGGTTAAGCGCAGCAGCTCTACAGCCTTTTGTCTTGCCTGGGTTTTGTTCAGCTTTTGATGCAGCATAAGTGCCTCCATCATTTGATCGCCAATGGTAAATACGGGATTCAGTGATGACATCGGATCCTGAAAAATCATCGCTATTTCATTCCCCCGCACTTCCCGCATCTTCTCCTCAGGCAGCTGCAATAAATCCGTACCGTTGTAGAGAATCTGCCCTCTGTAATCTGTCGATTCCTCATCAAGCAGACGCATGATCGATTCAGCGGTGACACTTTTTCCGCATCCGGACTCTCCAATGACACCTAATGTTTCCTTGGGATCAATATGAAAGGAAACACCATCAACCGCCTTCATGAAACCTGTTTCCGTAGGAAATATGGTTGTTAAATCTCTAACTTCCAATAGTGAGGTCCCGTTCATTGCGCTCACTCCTGCCTATACTCGTCTTCTTGTTCTTTTTAACAAGCCGTTTCTTCTTGGTTTTGGGGTCAAGGAAATCACGCAGTCCGTCTCCGAGCAGGTTCAGACCAAGGATCAGCAAAATGATGCACACACCGGGGAATACCGTCATCCACCAGGCGTTAAAAATAACGTTTTTCCCGTCAAGCAGCAAATTGCCAAGACTGGGCGCCGGAGCAGGGATACCCGCACCAAGGAAGCTTAAAGAGGCTTCGGTTAAGATGGATACCGCAAAAATAAATGACCCCTGAATAACCAACGGAGAGAGCACGTTTGGCACAATATGCAGACCGATAATGCGAAAGGGTCCCGCCCCTTGTGCCTTTAATCCTTCAATATAGGTTTTCTCTTTGACAACGAGCGCTGCTGATCGAACAAGCCGGGCAATCGACGGAATATACACAATGGACAGAGCGATAATGACATTTATGGTTCGCGGCCCCATAATAGCAACGATAGATATTGCCAGCAAAATGGACGGGAAAGCATATAAACCGTCGCAAATTCTCATCAAAATATGATCGCATACGGCATAATAAGCCGATAGCAGTCCAACCGCCAGACCGATAAGGCCAGAGATGATCGTTACCGCTCCTCCAACGAGCAAAGAGACCCTTAAACCAAAGATGACACGTGTATATACATCCCGTCCCAAATTATCAGTTCCGAAATAATGCTCGCCGCTTGGCGGCTTAAGCCGGTTCAGCGCCTCAATCGAATACGGATCAAAGGGAGTGATCCAGGGAGCAATGAGGGCTGTCAGGGTCAACAAGGTGATACAGACGGTCCCCGTGACCAGCAGGGGGTTCGACCAGTATCTCCGCAGCGCGATGCTGTACCTGCCGGAAGTTGGCGCCTTGCTGCTTCGCTCAATTTTGGGCACATAGATCCCCCTTTCTAACGCCGGTTTAGCTTGATCCGAGGATCAAGAAGCCCATAGAGTAAATCAATCAATAAATTTAGCAATACATAGGTGATCGTAATCAGCAAAATGCTGCCCTGAATGACCGCAAAATCCCTTCTTTCAATGGAATTGATGATGAGCTGGCCGATTCCCGGTATGTTAAAGACCGTTTCAATAACGGCCGCTCCCGTTATTAAGGTCCCAAAGGTTTCCCCAATAACCGTTAATATAGGAATAAAAGCATTCTTCAGGGCGTGCTTGTATACGATTTTTTTCTCTTGAAGCCCCTTGGCCCGGGCTGTTTTAATGTATTGTTCACTCAGCACTTCGATCAGTGATGACCGGGTCATGCGTGCGATCAGCGCAGCCTGCATCGCCCCAAGCGCGATCGCCGGCAGCAGCAGGTAACGAAGATGGTCCCACAAACCGTTGCTTAAAGGCCGGTAACCAGCGACCGGGAGCCATTTAAACTCGACTGCAAAGATCAGGATCAGAAATAAACCGAGCAGAAAGCTGGGGACGGATATGCCCAGCAAGGATACCCCCATCACCGCTTGGTCTGCCAACGTGCCTCTTTTTCTCGCAGCCACAATCCCCATATACAAGGCAAGCACAACCGCGATGATTTGGGCGAGAATCGCCAGGGACAACGTAGGCGGCACTCTGCTGAAAAAAGCTTCGGCTACGCTCATATCCATAAAGATGGAATCCCCCAAATCCCCCCTGAGCACATTGCCGAACCAGGCAAGAAACTGCTGATGCAACGGAAGGTTTAAGCCCAGCTGCTCACGCAGCACAGCTACACTTTCCGCACTTGCCTCATCCCCCAGGATGACGCTCGCAGGATCACCGGGGGTTAAATGGATCAGCAAAAAAACGACAACTGCAACAACCAGCAGCACAGGAAGCAGCGACAGAACCCGCTGAATCAGATATTTGGCCATCAGCCTGAACCCCCGGCACTATTCATCGAGCCACACATTCCACAGAATCGGTCCGACTAAATCAGCAAAGCCCTTTACATTGTCGCGGACAGCGATAAGATTCTGAATGTTGCCCAGCTTGATGATCGGGAGATACTCCCAATTTTTCCGGTTCAATTCATCGACCAGAGGTTTGGCTGCCTCAATGGAAGGGGCCGCTTGAATTTGAGCGAGCAATTCATCAATTTCCGGACTGTTGGTCCACCCCGGATAATCCGCACCAGACTCCAGGAAGGGATACTGATGGATCGTTGCACGTGTAGCAAAGCTTACGGCAAACAGATCGAAATTATTTTCATCTGTCCGGCGTTCTTGAACTGTCGGCCAGTCATACACGTCCAGCTTCGCATTTACACCGATGGATTTAAGCACCTCTTGGGCAACAACCGCCAGATTGTATTGCTCCGGATAGTCGCGTGTGGTCAGGATTACAACCTCTTCCCCGGCGTAGCTTGATTCCGCTACCAATTGTTTGGCTTTCTCGATATCATTTACATTGTATTGCTCCGCTCCCGCCTTGCTGTACCAATCGGTCTGGGAAGGAAGCGCCAGCGATGAATCCAGCTTATAGAAGCGACTGTCACTATATGCCGCAGTAAGAGCTTCATCATAATTCAGAGCCAGGTTAAAGGCTTGTCTCAGCTTTTGATCCGCGAAAGGGCCTGCTTTCTTATTAAAGACATAAGTCACAATGCCCCCTTCACTAAAATAATTGCTCACCCCATCGGTCGACTCGATTTGTTCGGCATTATCAAAGGGGATGCCAAACGCCACATCATACTCTCCTGTCATGATGCCGGCAACACGGGTTGACTCGTCTGTCACATAACGGAAGTAAATCTCATCCAGATAAGCGTTCTTCTTGCCGCTAAGTCCGCTTGACTCTGTCTCTTGCGGGGCATAATCCGCAAATTTGGCCAGATGAACATACTGATCGGTCTTCCATTCCTCCAGCTTGTAAGGACCTGTTCCGATAAACTCTTTTACGCCTTCGGGACCGGCGGCGTCGATGACCTCTTTGGGCATAATGCCTGGAAAGGGAGCCGTGTCAGCAAGTATGTAGGAACCTATAAGAGATGGTGCCTCCAGCGTAAGCTGTACGGTATAATCATCGATTTTCGAAAATGCGGCTCCTTTCAGGTTGGCTTGCCCCTGGGTCGAGGTGGCCAGCCATTTCTCCATGGAAGCTACTACGTCCTCAGCTTTCATCTCCTTGCCGTTATGAAACAGGACACCTTGACGAAGATGGAAGGTGTAGGTTTTCCCATCCTCACTAATCTCATAGGATTCGGCCAGTTGAGGAACAACCTCATAGTTTTTGTTCAGCGTCAGCAGCTGTTCATAGATGTTGCGGGAGACGTCCCTCGTCGCCTGATTGGTGGTCAGATGAGGATCAAGTGTGGCAGGATTGGCGGGGTAGGCTACCTCCAATATGCCGCCGGAAACGGGATTGCCCTCTTCATTGCCTTGTACGCTGGAGGCTTCCGGCTTGCCGCTGCATGCGGCAAGAACAAGGACTAAACTTAATGACATTACGATAGGCAGTCTTTTAAATGATAGATTCACAGGACTCCTCCACTTCTTCACGAATTATAGTATAGTTTTCCACTTGGAATAGTTTATAATATAGCATACGAGGTGTATTACTTATCTCTAACGATCGTAATCGAACAATTACGATGTTTAATACTTCACGGTGGGGGAGTCGCATGGATATTCAATACTTTATTACTTTTCGTGAAGCTGCACGCTTCCTGAGCCTCACGAAAGCGGCAGAGCAGTTGAACTATGCGCAGCCAACAGTCAGTGTACAGATTAAGAAGCTTGAGAACCACTTCGGCACCAAGCTGTTTGTGCGAAACGGCAACAAATTAAAGCTGACCGAGCCGGGATTCAGACTTCTTCACTTTGCGGACAAGATTGTTGAGGGTTACCTGGGGGCGGAGAATCTGCTCATTCCGGATTCTGCCGTGGACCTTCGCATTGGCACGACGGAGACACTTGCCGCTTTTTTGCTTCCTCCGTATTTTCAATTGTTCCGTAAGACGTATCCAAAGCTGAATGTCACTTTTTTTCCTGCATCTGATGAAGACAACATTCGTAAATTAAAGAATAACGAGATTGATTTGGCTATCGTGTTAAGCACTCCCGTTTCAGCTCCTGACTTAAGAGCTTTTCCTATTCGCAATGAGGAATTTATATTCATTTGCCCGCAAAACCATCCTTTACGCGGCAGAGATGATGTATCGATTCATGAGCTGCACAACAGCTCGTTTATTTTTACAGAGAAAGGGTGCAAATACCGGGAAGCGCTGGAGCAATCCCTGAATGATCATGGTGTAACCTATGAAACCGTGTCTGAAATGGGAAGTATTGAGGGGATCAAGCAATGTGTTATCTATGGCATGGGAATCGCGATGATTCCCAGAATAGCCGTTGAGCAGCAGCTTCTTCAGAACGCCCTGTCCGGCTTTTCCATTAACCCGGGAGCTATCCAGCCGTTTTATTCGCAAATTCTTCTGTCCAAGAACAAACATATTACAGCGCCAATGAATCACCTGATTACATTGCTTACAGTGCATGATCATGTATTTACATAATTATTACTTTGCCCCCTCTTGTTAAAAGACGTAAAAGAAGCCTTTCTCCGGAACTGCTGCTCATCGCTTCAATTCCGGGAAAGGCTTCTTTTGATTTTGAAAAACAAAGAGCTATTTCATATCCGCCGCTTGATCAGGATAAAACCCGCCTGCAAGTGTCCTTAACGCCATCGGTGCGCGTACCCCTTCTGCCGCCGCCGAAAGAGGCATCACAACAAATCGCTTGTCCTTGATCGCAGCCACATCCGCCAATGCAGCATTGCTCAGCAGCAGAGCTTTCTTTTGTTCCACGCTTGTATCCCCATAATCGACGATGACAATGACATCCGGGTTGCGGTTCACAACCTCCTCCCAGCTGACCGTGGCCCAGCCTTTTTCGATATCATCAAAAATGTTTTTTCCGCCCGCCATGTTAATCAAACTCGTCAAGTAGGTGTTGGCGGCAGTAAATGCTGTATCTTCCCCACTGTCATAGACGAACACCTTGACAGGTTCGCTAACGGTGCCAATGCTGTCCTGGATCTGCCCGACCTCCTGTTTCATATCATTCACAAGAGCCTGGGCTCTCTCTTCGACTTGAAAAATCCGGCCAATATTCAAAATGTCCTGATACACATCGTCCAGTGACGGACCGGCCTTGTTTGAAGATTCCTGAACATAGGTTTGCACGCCTTGCCCGGCGAGTTCTGCTCTGGAACCAAGCGTTTTTTCGGTAAAGGCACTTTTCCAGCCCGCGTAGGCAAAATCCGGATTTGCCGCAAAAAACACTTCCTGGGACGGGTATTGTTCCGACAACACAGGAATTTTGTCGTACTGTTCTTTGTACTCAGGAAGGATTTGGACATCCAAGTAAGCCGTTCCCGCCATGGAATCCTCCAGGCCAAGCGCCAGCATCACCTCTGTCGCATGCTGATTCAGCGTAACGGCACGCTGCGGCGGCTCGGTGAACACAAGCTTTTCCCCCATATTTTCGATGACAACAGGCTCTTTCCCTGAATTCTGCTGGTCCGATTGCGCCCCGGCTGGTGATATGGCTGCGGCTTCCTGAGTAGCATTGCCGCACGCAGACAGCAGGCAAATCAACGCTGTGCCAACCATGCACAGTCTGAATAATCTATTAAACTTAATCATGGCTTCCTCCGCTTGTCCAATCATTTGGACTGATATTTTCCATTTCACTCATCTCTGGCAGAAATGTTATGGATGGTTTGCCTGTCATTGGATGCCTGACGACTTCAGTCGCTACTTCAAAAATGGCAAACAGCAGCCTGGGCGTGAGGATTTCCTCCGGTGTCCCGGTTACAATCACCTTACCATCCTTCATGACAACCAGGCGGTCACAGTAGCAGGCCGCGATGTTGAGATCATGCAGAGCCGCCAATGAAGTGATGTTAAGCCCTTTTACCAGATCCATGATTTGCAGCTGATGCTTGATATCCAGATGATTGGTAGGCTCGTCCAGGATGAGAAATTTGGCCTGTTGTGCAAGCGCCCGCGCGATAAAAACACGCTGCTTTTCTCCACCCGATAGGGTTGAGAAGCTGCGGCCCGCGTCCTGCAGTAATCCGACACGTTCCAGCGCCTGCTCCACCAGCCTCAGATCCTCCCCGCTATCCGGCTGATACCACTTTTTATGAGGATTACGCCCCATCATGACCATGTCCTTGACGGAGAAATCGAAGGCGACCGGCGCTTCCTGGCTGACTACTGCGATCTGCCGGGCTGTCTCTTTATGCGATATGGAATGCAAATTCTGTCCGTCAATCGAAATCCGGCCGGAATCGGGCTGCAGGACACGGTAAATATTTTTCAGAAGAGTTGATTTCCCGCTGCCGTTTGGCCCAATCAGCCCGACAAGCTCGCCCTTCCGTACATGCAGCAAAACTGAATCAATCAGTTGTTTATCCTGCACACTGTAGGAGACTTCTTCAACCGACACATTCATTTACCGTCCCCCCCACCAAATGAGTATGTACTTCTGCGCAGCAGCCAGATGAAGAACGGCCCTCCGCATAAGGCTGTAACGATACCAATCGGCAGCTCCTCCGGTGCCAGCACAAGCCGTGCGGCCACATCAGCCCAGATCATGAATATCGCGCCAAACAGCATGCTTAACGGCAGTACCCGGCGGTGATCTGAACCGGTCATCATCCTCGCGATGTGTGGAATCATCAACCCGACGAAGCCGATAGAACCGCTTACAGAGACAATCGTGCCTGTCACCAGGGCTGCAATAACGACGAGTAAAATACGAAAAGCGGCAATGTTGACTCCCAACGTCACTGCCGCCTCCTCCCCCATCAGCAGGGAATTCAGCGAACGGTGCAGGGACAATAGCAGTGCAGCTCCCACAGCAACGATAAGGGCCGGGACGGTCAGATGCTCCCATTTCGCACCGGTCAGACTGCCCATCATCCAGTACATTGCGGAGCGGATACCGTCCGCATGGGGGGCCAATGTAACGATAAAGTTGGTGGCGGCTGACAGCATCATGGAAGTGACAATACCGGACAGCAGCAATCTCGTTGTTGAAATCTCTCCACCGACCTTGGCCAGTACGAACACGAGCACCATAGCAAGCAGTGAGCCTGCAAATGCAGAAAGAGGCAACGCGTATATCCCGAGAAAGCGGAAGGCGCCGAAAATAATCACAAGCACCGCCGCTGTGGATGCTCCTGAAGAAACGCCCAGGATGTAGGGATCAGCCAGCGAGTTTCGTGTCAGTGCTTGAATAGCGGCTCCTGCAACAGCCAATCCGGCTCCAATGACAGCGCCCAGCAGAACTCTGGGGAATCGGATATTCCACACAATATGCTCCTGCGCTTTCGTCCACGAT
Organism: Paenibacillus jiangxiensis; assembly: GCF_046098255.1. NCBI lineage: Bacteria > Bacillati > Bacillota > Bacilli > Caryophanales > Paenibacillaceae > Paenibacillus > Paenibacillus jiangxiensis. Next base: position 29,953 of record NZ_JBJURI010000004.1, on the reverse strand, counting down.
CCATCCATCCAGCTATCCAGGAGAGGAAGATGGGAAAAGGCGATGTTCCACACCTGTACAGGATGAATCTGTACGGGTCCAAGCATAACAGCGATGGTAATGGAAGCGGTCAGAACAACCGTCCATGCGAACAAATGAACCACAAACCATGCCGGTTTAGCCCCGAGTCCTCCATTTTGTTGTTCGTTCATTGAACTCCTTTCCTTCCTTTGTGCTAAAAAGGAGATTATAAGAATGCACAGCAAAAAAGCACCCTCAAGTTTATGAGAGTGCCTGTACTGGATCAGTGAAAAGCGCAGGGCCGTTTCCAGCCTGCCAGTTTCATCACCTTGCCAGGAAATGAAAGCAGCAGTAAGAAAAGCCCGACGACATCATCGTGAACCGTGCCGGCCACCCCCTATCCGCGTAGGTTTGTGACAATACAAGAAGCAGGCAGGTCTCCTGACTTGCGGATCTTCGCCGTCTGCGGTCTTCCCATCGAACAACGACAGTGACCATGAACTTGCAGACCGGCTCCTCGCTTACAGTGGCGGGACCGTGCCGGATTTGCACCGGCTTCCCTTTTAAGACAAGGCTGCGTTTTCACACACCTCGTCACCTGCTCTTTTAAAATATAATATAAAAAATCAATATAATGGTAGCATGTATAGAAGCGGTTGTCCATTGAAGTGCGGCACTTTCTTTGCCTCAAATCAATTGACTTTTGTAATGAGAGCGGCTTCTGCAATCATGGGCAAAACAAGAAGCCTTCCTTCGGAACGGCTGCTCGCGCCTCATTTCCAAGAAAGGCTTTCTTATAATCTGTATAGGATATATGGATTAACCGGGATTCGGAATGGTTCCAAGCACTTTGTCCAAATAAAGTCTGGCTGAAGCTTGGTCTCCACAAATAGCCAAACTTCGTTCTTCATCCTGGTTCAGCTTGTTTCTGGCTGCCTTTGCCACAGCTTGAGCCTGCTCCTCAGGAACCGCAACTACGCCATCGATATCCCCGATAATCCAGTCCCCTGGCCGGATGCTAACCCCTCCTGCAGAGACCGGGATATTGGTATGCCCACCTCCGTATTTATTGCCTGAGGCGATCGTTGCTCCTTTGCTGAAGACAGGGAAATTCAAGCTGCGGATCCCTTCAATATCCCGAATGACACCGTCAACCACCAATCCCTGAAGCTGGAAGGTCTGAGCGAGTCCCACGACGAAATCTCCCGCGACAGCGCGGCGTGTGTCCCCCTGTGCGGCGATGACAAGAATATCTCCCGGCCGGGCCTCCCGAATCCCCCGCAGAACGGCGAGATTGTCCCCGGCAGGAATACTTACCGTAAATGCCCTCCCGGCGATCTTGTGCTGATGATCGATGGGTTTGATGGCATAATCCAGATTCGTCAATCCACCCAGGACATCCGAAATGCATGTCGTCGGCAATCCTTGAAAAATGTTATCGATATCGGACATTTTCTTCTCTCCTAATATTTTATGAGGTGGACACGGTTGAATGACGGTTCGCGGGCACAGGTAAACCGAGATGCTCCCGCAGCGTGCTCCCTTCGTATTCGGTCCGGAACAGTCCGCGGTTCTGCAGCTCAGGAATGACCCCGTCAACAAAATCATCAAATCCGCCCGGCATATAAGGAGGCATAATATTGAAGCCGTCAGCCGCATAACCTTCGAACCACTGCTGAATATGGTCAGCCAATTGAATTGGCGTCCCAACCACGATCCGGTGTCCGCGTGCTCCCGCTACCTCACGGAACAATTGACGCAAGGTCAGCCCCTTGTCCCTGGCAAGCTTCATCAGCAGCTGAGGCCTGCTCTTGCGGCCGCTCGACTCCGGGATATCCGGAACGGGATCATCCAGGGAGTAACCGCGCAGATCATATTCAAAGCGTTCCTCCAAAGTATCATAGGCCCGGGAATCATCAATAAAGCTTTGCAATTCCTCGTATCTCTCCCTGGCCTCCTTCTCCGTTGCTCCAATGACAGGGAACAACCCGGGAAGAATATGAAGATGCTCCGGCAACCGGCCATATTTCGGAAGCAATTCTTTCAAGCTGCTATAGAAATTCTGTGCATCCTCATAGCTCTGCTGCGCAGTAAATACCACCTCTCCAATCAGTGCGGCCAATTCCTGACCGGGGCCGGATGAACCCGCCTGAATGATGACAGGATGACCTTGCGGACTCTGGCTTACATTGAGCGGACCCTTGACGGAGAAATACTTGCCCTTATGATTCAGCTCATGTACTTTGCGCTTGTCGATGTATTCCCCGGTCTCCTTGTTTACAATGTATGGGTCCTGTTCCCAGCTGTCCCACAGTCCTTTCACAACCTCTACGAATTCAGCTGCGCGCTCATACCGCAGGCTGTGCTCCAGGTGGTCTTGTGCGGAGAAATTGCGGGCCGCTTCCTGCGTGGACGTGGTCACCACGTTCCATGCTGCCCGGCCGTCGCTCAGCTTATCGACGGAAGCAATAAGCCGCGCCAGATTAAAGGGATCATAATAAGTGGTTGAAGCCGTGACCGCCAAACCGATCCGGCGGGTTACCGTGGACAGTGCCGCCAGCAGTGTGATTGGCTCAAACCGCGCCACAACGGACGGCGGACTGCCGGCGGAAGTTGTGAGTCCATCCGCCAGGAAGATCATATCCAGCTTCGCCTGCTCCGCTTTCTGCGCAAGCTGTTGGATCAAAGCGAAGTTTTCACTTCCGGAGTGCGCCTCAGGATGCCGCCATCCTGCCACATGATGGCCTGCGCCTTGTATAAACAGTCCCAGCTTCAGCTTCCTGCCCCTGCTCATGTCAGCTGCACCCCTTTCCGTTGTTGGCTTTGAGCCGAGAATTGATTGGAGGGACGGGCAAGCCCCAGATTTTCCCGCAGTGTAGTCCCGCGATATTCCGTGTGGAACAATCCTCTCCGCTGAAGCTCAGGAACAACCAGTCTCGCAAAATCCTCGAGGCCTGCAGGCAGCGCCTGCGGACGGATGACAAAGCCGTCGCAGGCTCCGCCGGTGAACCAGCTCTCCAACTCGTCTGCAACTTGCTCGGCCGTCCCGGCAAAGGTGCGATGCCCGTTGCCTCCGGATACCCGTTCAATCAATTGGCGGATCGTGAGCTTTTCGGATTCAACCATATTTTTCATCAGCTCAAACCGGCTTCGATTTTCATTAATGGTTGCAGGATCCGGAAGCTCCGGGACAGGTCCGTCAAGCGGATAAGAGAACAGATCCACCTTCAGCCGCTTGGAGAGCCGGTGCAGTCCCAGTTCGGGGATGATGGATTCACGAAGCTCGGCTTGTTTCTCTTTGGCTTCCGCTTCGGTTGCGCCCACGATCACACTGAAACCCGGGACGATTTTGACCTCATCCGGATTGCGTCCGTATTTCTCCACCCGTGATTTCACATCCGCATAAAACGCCTGCGCATCCGCCAACGTCTGCTGGGCTGTATAGATCAATTCCCCGATACGCGCCGCCAGCTCCTTGCCGTCCTCCGAGGAACCCGCCTGGGCCAACACCGGGTAACCTTGCGGCGGACGCGGCAGATTCAAAGGACCTTCCACAGCGAAAATGTCACTTCGGTGTCTTGCCGCATGAATACGTTCCACATCGGCGTACAAGCCTCGGGTTTTGTCGAACAGAAGCGCATCATCTTCCCAACTGTCCCACAGCTTGGTTGCAAGCTGGACAAACTCCAATGCACGCTGATAGCGCTCGTTATGCTCATAATTTTCATCACGGCCAAAATTAAGATGGGTCTTCCCAATTCCGGTGGTCACGATGTTCCAGCCCGCGCGCCCGCCGCTCAGATGATCCAGCGAAGCGAACAGCCTGGCCGTATGATACGGCTCTGTATATGAGGTGGATACCGTAGCTACGAGCCCGATCCTTTCCGTGACCCCGGCCAAAGCGGATAGAAGAGTATACGGCTCCAGACGGTTCAGCGCCTGATGCTTCACATTCTCCCCCAGCTCGTAGGCATCCGCCAAAAACACGGTATGAAATTTGGCCTGCTCGGCGATGAGAGCCATTTTTTTATACAAGGACAACGAGGTTACTCCCTCTGGCTCAGCCGAAGGCAGTCTCCATGCCGTCTCATGAAAACCCGTGCTGTTCATAAAAAAATTCAATATCATCTGGCGATTTGTGCTCATTTTATTGTTTCACCTCAGCCTTTTCATGAAAATTTATAAAGGAAAGTGACATGACACCCTATGACCAGCTGTATACTCTCTGAACTCCGGGGGCTGGCTCCGGCAAATTTCCTGCGCCATCGGGCATCTTGTATGAAAGCCGCACCCCCTGATCGGGTCCGAAGGGCTTGGGACATCCCCCTGCAGCACGATTCGCTCCTTTTTGTCCCGTGGATGCGACACAGGGATCGCCGACAGCAGCGACCGGGTATACGGGTGCTTTGGGTGATTGAACAAATCATTTTTGTCCGCCAGCTCTACGATTTTACCGAGATACATCACCGCGATTTTATCGCTGACAAACTTTACGGAGGCCAGGCCGTGCGCAATAAAAATAAACGTAATTCCGTGCTCCCGCCGAAGATTTCTGAGCAAATTAAGGATCTGGGCCTGAATCGATACATCGAGCGCCGATACAGCCTCATCACACACGATAAGCTTCGGTCTTAGTGCCAGCGCTCTGGCGATGCTGATCCGTTGTCTTTGCCCGCCGCTGAATTCATGCGGATATCTGTCCAGGTGGTGCTTCCCGAGCCCGACCGTTTCCATTAATTCGGTAAGTCTGCTCCCCAAGGCTTCACCCGGCGGAAGACCATGGATGCGAAACGGCTCTGCAATAATATCTCTGACCTTAAGCCTTGGATTCAATGAAGAGTATGGGTCCTGGAAGATCAATTGCAGGTCCGACCGGATGCCTTGAAGCTGTTTCTCGGTCATGCCTGTCAGCTTGCGTTCTGCAAACCATACTTCTCCATCCGTTGGCTCTTGCAATTGGAGAATCAGCTGGCCGAGCGTCGATTTACCGCAGCCGGATTCTCCGACAATACCAAGCGTCTCCCCCTTGTTCACAACGAAGCTGAGGTCGTCCACGGCCCGAATATGTCCCTTCCTCGTGCCTAGCAATCCTGTCCTATAGGGGTAATATTTTTTCAGTCCCTTCACCTTCAGCAAGGGGCTTTCCTGTTGCTCCACAAATGCGCTGCTCACTGTACCCCTCCCTGAATCAGCGGATAAAAGCATCTTACGGCATGCCCTGCTTCTATAGGCTGGAGCTCCGGTTTCTCTGTTCCGCATCGGCTTGTTGCATGCGGGCATCTCGACTGAAAGGCGCACCCGGGAGGAAGCTCATGCAAGGCCGGAACCGTTCCTTTAATGGAATACAATTCCTCCTGCTCCGTGTGAAGCTGGGGAAGCGACCTCATCAGACCGGAAGTGTACGGATGAAGCGGACGGTCAAACAGTTCCCCCACCGCGGCTTCTTCTACAATCTCGCCGGCATACATCACCAGAACCCGGTCCGCCATTTCGGCCACAATCCCAAGATCATGGGTAATCAGAATAACGCCCATATCCAGCGTGCCGCTCAGTTCTTTGATCACTTTAAGAATCTGGGCCTGCACCGTAACATCCAGTGCTGTAGTAGGCTCATCCGCAATGAGCAGGCCGGGATGGCAGGATAGAGCAGATGCGATCATAACCCGCTGCCTCATTCCTCCCGACAGCTGGTGGGGAAAATAATGAATTACCTTCTCCGGGCTGGGAATGCCGACAATTCTTAACAGCTCAATGCTGCGAAGCTTTGCCTCATTCCGGCTCAACCCCGCATGAGCCCGCAGCGACTCGGAAATTTGGCTGCCGATTGTAAATACAGGATTAAGAGAAGTCATCGGCTCTTGAAAAATCATGGAGATTTCACTGCCGCGGACTTTCCTCATTTCACTTTTGTTCAGCTCAAGCAGATTGCGGCCTTTCAGCAGGATCTCCCCCGTAACCTCTTTGCCGGGTGAGTCGAGAAGCCCGATAATCGACAGCGAAGTTACGCTTTTGCCTGAGCCCGATTCTCCGACAATACACAGAGTTTCGCCTCTCCCGACTTGAAAAGAAACCCGGTTAACCGCAGGAATAACACCCTCTCTTGTTCTGAAAGAGGTACGAAGATTCTTCACTTCCAGCAACGCTTCGGGCATACACTCATCACCTCTCTCTCATTTCTGACGGGACATTCAGCCATACTCACGATTTCAGCTTGGGGTCCAGCCAGTCGCGCAGCCAATCCCCGACAAAAATAATCGCCAGTACCGTGAACGTTATGGCCAGTCCCGGAAAGGTGGCTACCCACCAGCTCGTCGCCAAATACTGTCTCCCGTCGCTGAGCATCCCTCCCCACGATACGGCAGGAGGCTGAATGCCCAAACCGAGAAAGCTCAAAGCCGCTTCCGAGATGATGACCCTGCCCACGCTGAGTGTTGCAATCACGATAAAGGATGAAATAATGTTCGGCAGGATATGGACTCCCATGATCCGCAGAGCTTTGGCGCCGCTGACGCGGGCTGCGCGCACATAATCACGCTCCCGCACGCTCAGCACCTCGCTGCGGACCAGTCTGGTGTAGCTGACCCAGCCCGTTATGCCAATGACGAAGATCAGTGTGCCGACCCCTTCGCCAAGCACAAACATAAACAGCATCATGAATAAAATGGCCGGTATGGCGACAAATGCGTCCGTTACACGCATAATCAGCGCATCGATCCACGATCCGTAATACCCGGCCAGAAGACCAAGCACCATACCGATGAGTCCCGAAATGGCTACAGAGCTGAACCCGACGATAAGCGACACCCGTGATCCATAAATCATCCGGCTCCATATATCACGGCCCAGCCCGTCTGTTCCCAGGGCATATTCCCAATTACCGCCCTCTTCCCAGGCCGGGGGAAGCAGCTTTTGAGCAATATTGGCCTTTGCCGGATCGTGCGGCGCAATATACGGCGCGGTCAGTGCCAGCGATATGATGATCAGGAGCAGGAACAGACCCACGACGCCGGTCTTGCTCTTGAAAATTTGCTGCCAGCCCCCTCTGGATTTTTGTTTGTCCGTATGGGAGGAGCGGGCGGGAACAGCTAGTGATGCTTCTGTCTGAATGGATTTTTCCACATCCATGCCCTCCAATCCCTCTGTCTGCTTTGCCTATTCTTTCAGCGTAATGTCTTCAGCGTAAAACATCTCATCCGGGCGTGGAGTAAAGTCTATCCTGTTGTTCACTCCATAATTGAATTTATTCTGATACAGGAAAATTCTTGGACGATCCTCAGCCAGAATCGCTTGAACCTTCTGGTATTGCTTCTCTCTTTCTTCGTCATTCAGGTTCACGGAGGCTTGCCGCAGCAGTTCATCCACTTCCGCGTTGCTGTAGTCCGTCTGCCCTTTGGCGTTATCCGATCTGAAAATTTCCAGCGGAAGCGGGGCTTCAAACATGGAGTTGCCTTTTCCCTGCAGAGCCAGTTCCTTAAAGGTATTGGAATTGTCGCGCTGCTTGTACTGGGTCTGCTCCAGGATTTCAAGATTGACTTTAAAATTGGCTTCTGTCAGATAGGCGGCAATGGCCTCGGCTACCTCTTTGGTGCTGGCCGGACTGCTGAGTGTCAGCTCAACTCCGTCCGGATAACCGGCCTCCGCCAGCAATTGCTTTGCTCGTTCCGGATTATAGAGGTTCGTATTGAACAGCTCGGGATTAAAGCCAAGGATTCCCGGTCCAAGGGCTTGCTGAGTTGGCACGCCCGCCCCACCCAGCACACTGTCAACCAATGTCTGCTTGTCGATCGCAAGCTCAATCGCTTCCCGAACCTTCGGGTCCGCTGTGACCGTTCCGGGGGTTTGGCGCACCAGCAAGCTTTGCACTCTCGCACTCTCCAGGTCGGCATAGTAGGTTTTGCCGCTGTCTTTTACCCGCTGGATATCGCCAGGGGGAATGATCACCGCTATATCAATAGAGCCTGTAAGAAGCTCCGAAATCCTTGTTGTGGCTTCCGGTATGGTACGGAACACGACTCTGTCCCATTTGGGGTCGCCGCCATAATAATCCGTATTTTTGACCAGTTCAACCCGGTCGTCCTTAATCCACTTGTCAAACTTGTAGGGTCCTGTTCCCACCGGAGCCGCATTGAAACCTTCCACTCCCTTCTCCTGGAAATACTTTGCTGGCAGGATGCCGGAGCTGATACGGCTTAATCTTGATAGTAAAATCGGGTCCGGCTCTTTCGTGACAATATCAACCGTATAATCATCAATGACGTCTACACGGTCGATGATGTTGTATGAGGAATAATCGATCAGGGATTTATCGCGCGCTGCGCGCTCCAATGTAAATTTAACGTCAGCAGAAGTGAAAGGATCGCCGTTATGGAATTTAACATTCTCTCTCAGGTTGAAGCGCCATGTCAAATCGTCAGTTCTTTGCCAGGAAACGGCGAGACCCGGTATTTTCTTTTTCGGATCGGATGCGTCCTTTTTGACGAGATAATCAAACAGATTGACATGGATGGATTCCGTCTGGGTGTTGCCATGATCATGAACATCAAAGGTGACGTTATCAATAGTGTTGCCGATGGTAAGCACCTTCTCCCCGCCGGACTGGCCTGCGCCACCGGCCGCGCTTCCGCTGCTGCCGTTTCCGCATCCGGTGATCACCAGTATGAATGCGAATATGGCGAATGGCCATTTGAACAATCGTTGCATCTTTTTTATCCGCCTTTCTCTAGTAGACAATCCAACAGAAAAACAAATTAACTCAGTTTGCATATAGATATAGTTGGATTTGAGTCAGTGAAGTGTCTAAGAGCTGTATTTGATCCTCGGATCAAGCAGCTTGTACGTAATGTCTGTCAATAGATTAATCAGGATTACGATGAATGCAATTATAAATATTGAGGCCTGGATGATGGCCATATCATGCGTATTGATCGCCTGGACAATAAGCTGGCCCATGCCTGGCCAAGAAAACACCGTTTCGGTGACCAGTGATCCGCCAACGAGATTGGTCAGCTGCAATCCGGAGATGGTCACTACCGGAATCAATGCGTTTCGCAGGCCATGTTTGCCCAGAATTACGATTTCCCGAAGTCCTTTGCTCCGGGCTGTCCGGATATAGTCCTGACTGATAATTTCGAGAAAACTGGAACGAATCAGCCGTGTCATCTCGGCGGCAATACCGGTGCCGAGTGTAAGCGCAGGAAGAATCAGGTGTGAGAAACCGCCTCTGCCCGACACGGGTGTCCATTCGAGCTGAACTGAGAGGAGCAAAATCAGCATGATGCCAACCCAAAAGTTAGGCATGGCTTTACCCAGAACCGATATGCCTGAGATCAGCAGATCCATGAAAGAGTTTCGCCTGACCGCCGACCAGATGCCAAGCGGAATCGAAATGCAGCAGGCCACAAGCATCGAAGCCGCCGCCAGCTCGAAGCTGGCAGGCAATCTCTCCAATACGATGGGCAGGGCGGACTGTCCGTAACGGAATGAATCGCCGAAATCGCCGCGCAGCAGATTGGACACAAAGATGGAATACTGCACATATAAAGGCTGGTCTAAACCCAACGCCTCTCTTAGAACTTGCCTGTCTTCAGCCGTAGCTGTATCCGGAAGCATCATCGTAACAGGATCGCCTGTGACATGAACCAGTACAAATACAACCAGTGTAATGATAAAGAGCACAGGAACAACCTGAAGCAAGGAGCGGATGATATACTTGGCCATCCGCTATTTCCCTTGCGGTATTGCTTTCCCCTTGGAATCGGAGGCTGTGGTTAGCACCACTTCACCCGTAATCGTCTGAGGATTAAGCAGAAGATTATATATAGGGCATACACGCTCAACCGTTTCGTGAAGCTCTTGAATTCTTTCGGGTTTCTCATCAGAGGTAATGTGAATTTTGTAATGAATGTTGTGCGGGTAAATGGGAACATCCTCATAACCTTCTTGCCCGGCCAGCGGATGCTCCTGTCCATGGACCTCAATCTCCAGGGATTCCAGGGATATCCCCAGCTTGGCAGCCTGGATCAGCGTGATGTGGGTCATGCAGCTGCCCAGAACGCCAAGCTGAATTTCCGGCGACGCTGGACCAAGGCTATATCCGGCAAAATTTTCGGGACTGTCGCTAATGATCTGAAAATCCCTGATTCGGATTTCACGGACTCCGCTCCGGCCGGCCGCACGCACTCTGGCAGCATAGTTTCTGGGCTGGGGGTTGGCAAGCGCCTGCTGATGCAATTGCTGGGCGGCTATTTTTTTCTGTGCAAGATATTCATTTAATGTTGCCATAATTTCATCTCCCTTTGGATATCGAGTGTTCGGTTCACGTCGCAAACGTAAGAATCGGAATCAACTTCAATACACCTTTTCCTATGTATTTAGTCGGTATTTGAGTTGTTTTCTTCCCCTTGCTTTGACGTTCACCGGAAATGAGGTTGCTATTCACTTTAACCGATAGAATGAATTTAATAAAATACGAAATCGTTATGCCTGACCATTCGAAATTCCTATGGTATCTATAGGAATTGATTGAAATCGATGCTTTTCATAAATTGCACAAAAGCTCTAACCTGGTTAAGCTGTATCGATTCCTGATGATAAAACATAAATGTCCGGCGGATGATGGGCTCGCCCTTTCTGTTCTTGATTTGGATCTTCATCAGCGGCTCTCCGCTGAAATACATGCTTGGCATAATGGCATAACCGAGCCCGTTCATGACCATCTCCCTGGCGGAATCCGTATGATCCACCTCCATCCCGATTCTGGGAGGCACAGAATAATGATCAGACCACCAGTTATCGATTTCGGATTTCAGAACGTAGTCCGTTCCGTAATCAATCCGGGGGAGATCAGGCAGATCTTCAAGAGTTATGGCTTCCTTGGACACGACACATAACGTATCCTGAAACAGAAAATGCTTCTCCTCGTTCCAGGTGTACTCCCCGCGAATGAGCCCGATGTGGATTTCATGATTGAAAATCATACTGTGAATGGTTTTACTGCGGCCTGTAATGACTTTATATTCAACCTTTGGATAGAGCTCCTTGAACATCTTCAGTATGCGCGGAAGCTTGTTTTTCGTAAAAAAATAACCGACGCCAAGCCTGAGTGTTCCGGTAACCTCGTTATCGAGATTCAGCAGATCATCCTTGATTTTTTGATATTTTTTCAGCATTTCATCCGCTGCTTTTGCCATGTATTCTCCATGCGGCGTAAAATCCACACCGCGTCTGCCCCGTTTCACAATGGTAATTTCAAATTCCTTCTCAATTTGCTGGATTCGACCTGTCAGTGCCGGCTGTGACATGAACAGATTCTGGGCGGTCTTCGTTATATTGCGATGCTTGTATAATTCCTGTAGTATACGCCAGTCCCGGTCTTCCACTCCATATCCCTCCGTTAATATAAACTATTCCAATTATGTAACTAGGAATTTCAACTACTATATATTACTTCTATTTATTTGTATAGAGAGCAGCCCATCCGCGCGATCTGGAAAGAAAAAACTCCTGCGCAAGCAAGAGTTTAAGAGAATATTAAAAAACGGCTCAATCTAGAAATCGGTGCTTGACCCATGGGTTTGCCTCGAATGATCGCTCTATCTATCTGGTACATTTCTTTGCTAACGGACGTCACAGCGCCTATTTGGCCAGAAAAACAAGGTTTCTTTTCTAACGGTTGTGCACGCGCTTATCTAGGCGAAACAGCCCCTTTACCTGAAGAAAAACAGGAAATAGGCTCGCTGGCACCCGTTACATCTTGTAACCCCCCGTTTTTACCCAAATAGCGTCGCCCACACCCGTTAGAATCTTCGCACTTTTAAACGTACACGCACCTATTCCCCGATCAAGCACCGATTTCGGTTTTGAGCCAAAAAAACCTCTAATAAATGCGAAGTTCGGCACTCCTTATTACCCTGCATACATTTCCGTTAGCGATTCACTCATGATGTCGAGGCCCTCCTCCAGCTGCTCGTCGGTTATAACCAGTGGAGTCAGGAAGCGGATCACGTTGCCGTAAAGGCCGGCGGTCAGCAAAATAACACCTTTGTCATAACATGAACGAACCAGCTCGGCCGCAAACGCTTTGGCAGGCTCACCATTGGACGGTTCCGTAAATTCGACGGCGCACATTGCTCCGAGGCCACGGACATCCCCGATGATGGGGTGCTGCTTTTGCAGCTTGTCAAAATGGTCTCTGATCCGCAGTCCGATCTGCCCGGCCCGTTCGCAAAGGTTCTCCCGTTCCATCTGGTCAAGGACGGCAAGAGCGGCCACGCACCCCAGTGGACTGCCGCCATAGGTTCCACCAATTTCGCCCGGATTGGGCGCATCCATAATGTCCGCTCTGCCGACGACCGCGCTGATCGGCAGGCCTGCGGCGAGTGATTTGGATACGGTGATCAGGTCAGGCTCAATGCCAAAATGCGTGCTGGCGAACATTGTGCCTGTGCGGCCGAAGCCGGTCTGGATTTCATCCGCGATGAAGAGAATGCCATGCTGCCTGCACAGCTCATATACGCCCTGGACAAAAAGCTTCGGCGGCACAATAAAGCCCCCCTCTCCCTGCACCGGCTCCATAATGACCGCTGCCAGTTCTTCCGGCGCAGCCTCAGTCAGCAGAAAGTCCGCAAACTGTTCAAGGCAGAAACGCGCATACTCCTCCTCGCTCATGGCTTCCGGACGATGATACGGGTAAGGATAAGGGGCCTTATATATAGCCGGGGCGAACGGACCCATCTGAAATTTATAAGGCCGCACCTTGCTGGTCAAGCTCATGCCAAGCAGCGTGCGCCCATGAAAGCCGCGCGTAAAGGAGACGATACCGGGCTTTCCGGTATGCTTGCGGGCGATTTTCACGGCATTCTCCACCGCTTCGGCTCCGCTGTTCAACAGCACAGCTTTCTTGGCAGAGGAACCCGGCGCAAGCGCCGCAAGCTTCTCGGCCAGCTCTACATACGACTCATACATGCCAACATGAAAGCATGTATGCAGGAACCGCTCCGCCTGCCGCTGCACGGCCTGCACGACCGCCGGCGGGCAATGGCCGGCATTCAGCGTGCCGATCGCACCGGCGAAATCGAGAAACACATTGCCGTCCACATCCGTCAGCTGCGCGCCGCTGGCGCTCTCCACAAACAGCGGAAAGTTGTTGCCAACGCCGCCCGCTACGGCCGCCTCCCTTCTGCGGAGCAGCTCAGACGTCTTCGGTCCGGGCAGCGGACCCTCAATCCTGGCATACTTGCGCTCTTTCCCCAATCGTATCGCTCTCCTTAATTGCGGTACCAGCCCAAGGGCTCAACCTGCAGATTGGTATTGATTTGCTTAACCTCCGTATAGGCCTCGTAACCGAATGTCCCCAGTTCTCTGCCGATGCCGCTCTGCTTGTATCCGCCCCACGGGGCCTCATTGTAGGTAGGATGAAAGGTATTAATCCAGGTAATGCCTGCCCGCAGCTTCCGCACGACCCGCTGCGCCTTCGCCCCGTTATTCGTGAACACCGCGCCCGCGAGTCCATACACCGTATCATTCGCCAAACGAATCGCTTCCGCTTCATCCTTGAACGTCTGCACCACCAGCACCGGGCCGGAAATTTCCTCCCGCACAATGCGCATATCCGGCTTCGTATCCGTAAAAATGGTTGGCTGCAGGAAGTAGCCCTTGGCATACTCGCCATCCGTCAGCCTTTCCCCGCCGCATACCAGCGTGGCGCCTTCTTCTTTGCCCAGCTCGATATAGCTCAGCACCTTTTGCAAATGCGCCTCCGATACAAGCGGACCCATCTCGGTGCCTTCATCGAGACCGCTGCCGACGGTGATGCGCTGCGTCCGCTCCACAAGCCGGGCCATAAAGCGCTCGTAAATGCTCTCTTCCAGCAGCAGGCGCGAACCGGCCGCGCAAATTTGCCCCTGGCCCGCGAATATGGCAAACATGGCGTACTCCACTGCCGTTTCGAAATCGGCATCGGCAAATACGATATTCGGCGATTTGCCGCCAAGCTCCAGCGATATTTTCTTCATGTTGCCGGCAGCGGCCTGCATAATACTGCGGCCGGTGGCCGTGCCGCCGGTGAATGCAATTTTGTCCACATCACCGCTTGCTGCAAGCTCATGGCCGACCGTAGGCCCGGCTCCCAGAACAAGATTGGCCACTCCGGCTGGGAAGCCGGTGCGCTCAATGAGCTCGAACAGCTTGACGGCGGTCATCGGTGTAATCTCCGACGGCTTGAACACGACCGTATTGCCTGCCGCGAGCGCTGGCGCCAGCTTCCAGGCGGCCATCAGCAAAGGATAATTCCACGGCACAATCTGGCCGCATACGCCGATCGGTTCGCGTACGACGATGGCCTGCATCGGGTCGGCCACTTCATAGGTTTGGCCGTGCGGCTTCGTCGCCAGTCCGGCGTAATAGCGGAAGCAGGCGATAGCGTCGTTCACGTCCCCTTCCGCTTCCCGCAGCGGCTTTCCGCTGTCCAGCGTCTCCAGCCGCGCGAACTCCTCCTTCTCCGCTTCCAACAAATCCGCCAGCTTGAACAGCAGCCGCGCCCGCTCCGCGGCAGGCGTCCCGGGCCATCCGCCTTCGTCAAAGGCGCTGCGCGCTTCGGCAATGGCCTTCCGCGCGTCCACGACACCGCCTTCCGCCGCCTGTGCGATGGTTTCCCCATTCGCCGGGTTTACAATTTCCCTCGTTTCGCCTGATACGGCTTCCACCCATTGTCCACCGATATACATCCGTAACATGAACATTCCTCCTGCCCCCAAGAAATGTGAAACGGCCAAGCCTCCAAATAACGAGTAACGGACTTCAAATAAGGTTATGTCAACGATTGGCAGCGGGTTGCTGCAGATCATGTCAACGATCGCCGGCGGGCTGCTGCTGGGTGATACAGTGAATGTTACCGCCACCAAGCGCAATTTCCCGTGTGTTCACCTGGACAACCTTTCTGTCCGGGAACAATCCGCTAATTTGTTCAAGGGCGTCCTGATCGCGCGGATCGCCAAAGGCCGGGATGATGACGCCTCCATTGCAAATATAAAAATTGACATAAGTGGTGGCAAAGCAGGTTCCCGTCGCCCTGCTGTAGCTGCGCCTCGCCCTGTCGATGCGGAGCGCTTCCTCCTCCGTTATCGTCAGCGGTGACGGAATCGGAATGCGGTGGATTTCCAGCTTCCTGCCACGCGCATCGACGGCTGTGCTCAGCGTTTGGTATGCCGCCTGCAAAACGTCATACTGCGGATCATCCGGGTCGTCCGTCCAGCTCATCGCCACGACGCCGGGCCGGACAAAGGCGGCTACTTCATCGATATGGCCGTCCGTTTCGTCAAAGCACATGCCGTCCTTGATCCAGATGATCATATCAACGTTCAGGTATTCCTTCAGCAGCTCTTCGATGTCGTTCTTGGACAGGCCCGGATTCCGGTTCGGATTCAGCAGGCACTGCTCCGTTGTCAGCAGGGTGCCTTCCCCGTCCACATGAATGGAGCCTCCTTCAAGAATGAAATGCTGGGCGTCATACCGGTCCTTGTATTCCATCTCCAGCACCTTCTGCTTCACCAGCAGGTCTTTATCCCAAGGAAAATACAACCCACCCTGCAGTCCTCCCCAGGCATTAAAGCCCCAGTCTATCCCCCGCACCACACCCTGGCTATTCGTGACGAAGGTCGGCCCGATATCCCGCATCCAGGCATCGTTGGAGGACAGCTCAACGACCCGGATCGGGGGCGGGAAAACAGCGCGGACATGCTCATACTGTGCCGAGCCGACTCCAATCGTCACCGGTTCAAACTGCGAGATGGCGAGCGCCACCTCCACGAAGGCATCCTGGGCTGGCTTTGCCCCCATTCTCCACGTATCCGTCCGCGTGGGCCACAGCATCCATGTGCCGCGATGCGGTTCATATTCGGCAGGCATGCGGAACCCGTCCCGTCTCGGCGTGCTGTTGATCGTTCTTGGCATACCAACACCTCTTGCTTAAGCTTTTGTCTTCTCCAGCACTTTACGGAACGTCGCGATGACCCGGTCCATTTCTTCCTTGCTGATCGTGAGCGGAGGCTCGATCCGGATCGTTTTGGAATTAATGAGCGTGCCCGCGACGAGAATGCCCTCGTCAAACATGCCCTTGGAAATTTCGTAGCCGACCTCGTCCCGGTGGAACTCAATGCCGATCATCAGACCAATGCCGCGTATTTCCATGACCTTGTCTTCATGTCCCGCGGCCACCTCGCGAAGACCTTCCAGGAAGGAGCGTCCCGACTCCCCTGCCCGTGCGGGCAGCTCTTCTTCAAGCAGCACGTCGATGGTCGCTATCGCCGCAGCGCAGGCCAGCGGATTACCGCCGAAGGTCGTGGTATGCATGAACGGATTGGGGAACAGGCTTTTGAATACTTTTTCCGTTGCAACCACCGCGCCCGCCGGGATCACGCCGCCGCCGAAGGCTTTGGCAAGACACAGAATGTCTGGCACAACCCCGTACAGCTCGCAGGCAAACATTTTGCCTGTACGCCCCATGCCGGTCTGTACCTCATCAAATACAAGCAGCGCGCCGTATTGATCGCACAGCTCGCGCACCTGGCGCAAATAATCCGGCGGCGGCAGGATGATTCCGCCCTCGCCCTGCACAGGCTCAAGCAGAACAGCAGCGACATCCTCCCCAACCATCGCACAGGTCTCGAACGTTTTGCGCATCATATCGATATCGCCGAACGGGATATGGCGGAAGCCGGGAATCAGCGGCAGAAACGGCTTGCGGAACATGCCTTTCGCCGTGCCTGACAGCGAGCCCAGGCTTTTGCCGTGGAATGCCCTCGTTGTGGAGATGATCGTTGTCCGCTCGCTGTACATTTTGACAAGCTTTAAGGCCGCCTCCACACTTTCCGTGCCGCTGTTTGTAAAAAAAGAATATTTAAGATCGCCCGGTGTTATGCGTTCCAAAATTTTGGCCAGCATCGCGCGTAAAGGGTCCAGCAAGTCCTGGCTGTGCAGCGCCTGCCGCTGCAGTTGGTCCTCGACCGCCTTGACGACCTTCGGATGCCGGTGACCGACATTGTAAATGCCAAAGCCGCCCAGACAATCAATGTACTCCTTGCCATTGACATCCTTAAAGCACGAGCCCTCGTCAGACCATTCCACCGCGGCGAACTGTCCCCCCTGCGTTACTGTCTTTCGGTATTCCAGAAAGCCGGGGTTTACGTTCTCGCGAAAGCCGTCGATCGTCTCTTTCGTGATCCACGCCGCCTCTTCCTTCGTGATTTCCTTTTTTGCAATCAAGTCCAACACCTGTTTGATATAGGCTTTGGTCTCTTCCTCATGACCTGGCTGACTGCTTGTTTTTGATGGATCGATCGCCATCGATGATGCCTCCTTATTGTGCGATATACACATGCGAAAATTTACTTATACAGGAAAATGAATGAACATCAGTCATTTTGGCGGGGATGAAGGCCTTTCAGCCATTCATTGTGGTATAAAGCGGCGGTTATCGTTCAAGCAGCATGGATCTTTTCAAAAATTGGAACACCTCAGCCTGCGATTGTTCACGTGTAATATCCTGGTCGCGTCCGATGAAAAAGCGCTCGGCGGCGTTCTCCACCAGATTGATCACCAGCTTGCCCGTCCACGGGATGTTCAGCTCCGGAATTACTTCCTTGTTGTCTATCGCCCGCTTCATTTCAGCTTCAAACCACTCGTAATACGGCTTGTAGATCGTCTCCCACATTTCCATGGAATGATCAATGGCCAGCCCGGAATAAACGAGGACGATGACATCCTTGTATTCATCCGTGATGTTGTAAATCTCCTCGATAAAAATCTGCATAAACTCCGGAAAATCTTTGCGGTTCTTCGTTTTGTCCCGGACCTTCTCCATCGTAATGGAGATCAGATTCTGGGCGATGGCGGGAATTAAAGCGTTTTTCGAGCGAAAATACAGATAAAACGTGCCCTGCGCGACCCCGGCTCTCTTGACGATGTCCGAGATGGATGTGCTGTGCAGCCCTTTTTCCGAAATGATCTCAATCGCGGCCTGTAGAATGGCGTTGTATTTATCATGTACTGTGCTTGTTGTCAACGGTTTGCCCTCCTATGACTGAATATCATTCATTTCCCATTTCCTGTGTTCTACTTTACCGTATACTTGCATGCAAAGCAACATCATGCCGTAGTTTATTTTGTTAACTTACATAACATAAAAGCGAAAAAATCAACTTGAAAAAGAAAAAAACTACGGTATATACTATGACTCATAAACTTGAAACGGGTAAAGGAGTGGTTCAAACGCCAATTACGGAATGTTTTCTGACATGAATCTGCAGGTGAACCTTGTTTTAATGCTGTTCATGAATGGAAGGAGGAATGGTATGAAAGAGGAAAATTCACTAACGCTAAAACGCTCGCTGAACACATGGCAGCTCATTCTTCTCGGTCTCGGATTTATGACTCCCATGGTTGTGTTCGACACGTTTGGTATCGCCTCGGAGGAGACGGCCGGGCATGTTCCGGCTTCATATGTGGCGGCACTGGTTGCACTGCTTTTCACGGCCGGCAGCTACTGCTTTATGATCAGGGCTTTTCCAAATGCCGGCTCGGCATATACTTATACGCAAAAATCGTTCAACCCGCATCTGGGGTTTATGGTCGGCTGGCTTGCACTTATGGATTATATGTTTTTGCCCATGGTGAATGCCCTGATCGCGCAAATTTACCTCACATCCCTGTTTCCGCAAGCCCCTGCCTGGATCTTTGTTGTGCTGTTCGTGGGCATCGTTACGGCTATCAATTTGCTGACTGTTAAAGGAACCGCCCGCCTGAACGGCTATTTCGTGCTGCTTCAGCTGCTCGTTGTCCTTGTCTTTATCGGGGTTGCCGTATGGGGGCTGCTCCAGGGCAAAGGCTCGGGCCGGATCTGGTTTCCGGAAGCCTTCTTCTCCACCGATATCAGTACGTCCACCCTTATTTCCGGCGCGACCCTGCTTTGTTTTTCCTATCTTGGCTTTGATGCGGTCGCCGGTTTTTCGGAAGAAACCGCCACGCCGACGAAGACGATTCCCCGCGCTCTTTTCCTTACCGCTTTGATGGGCGGCCTGATGTTTACTGTTACCTCCTACTTTGCGCAAGCTTTATTCCCGAATGTATCCGACTTCAAAGATCCGGAAGCTTCGACTCCGGAAATCGCCCTTTATCTGGGAGGCGCTATTTTTCAGGCCATTTTTCTGACCGCCGGTTTTGCAGGCACGATCGCCTCGGCTATTTCTTCCCAGGCCAGCGTATCGCGGCTGATGTATGCGATGGGCCGTGACGGTATGCTCCCGACCAACTGGTTCCGCTATCTTCATCCGCGTTCGCGCACCCCGATTTTTAATACGCTGTTTGTGGGCCTGATCTCTTTGACTGCCGTTTTTTTCAGTCTGGACACAGCTGCTTCGTTCATCAATTTTGGGGCTCTTACTGCCTTTACCTTCGTTAATCTGGCTGTGATAGCCCACTATGCAGTTCGCGGCAAAATGCTGCGCAATGCCAGGGAAATCCTGTGTTATCTCGTGATTCCCCTGATCGGCGCTGCTTCCATGATTGTCCTGTGGATCAATCTTGACATGCATTCTCTCATTCTGGGGCTATGTTGGGCCGCACTCGGGTTTATTTGTCTGCTGTATTCCACCAAAGGCTTTAGAACGACACCCGGCAATCTGGCAGTGTCTGCCCGGCTCGACGAAACGGTATAAGGCGGCAATAGGCTACTGATTTTGTAAAAGAACCAGGAGCTTATTAAACATCCGGATTTCCAGCTGTATGCTTTCCGTGATCACTTCACTCATCAGCAATTTAAAGTTTGGATCAACCGACTCAAACTCCGCTGCGAGCACTTTTTCTTCCAGTTCCTTTAATTTCTTTTCAAAGCGCTCTATGATTTCTTCCACATAAAAAACCAGTTTTTTAGTGTCAACATATTCAATAAATGGTAATGCTGCAAACAAGGATCTCATGGACTTGGCGTTTTTAAAGCTTTTATAAATCTCTTCTTTAAAGTCCTCCCGGCCTTTTGCAGTGATACTGTAGGTTATTTTGTCGGGACGGTTCTCTGTGTGGATGATTTGAGATTTTTGAATAAGCTCCTTTTTCAGCAAGGCCTCGAAATTATAATACAGATTGCCATCCGTCACATTTACTGTATTATTCGTACCCTGTACTATCCTTTTTTTTACATCATAGGGATGATAGTCGCCTTTGTGCAGCATTCCCAAGATGAATATTTGAAGAGACAAGGTTGTCTACCCCCTTAGAAATTCTGTAATCTTATGAAATACGTACCGTCCATTCTAGTTATTTTACACCATTACGCCTTAGATGCCGAATTTTCTCCACTGGTTTTACCGATAACCCAATCGAAATGAAACAGGGGGCACCGGCTTTCGCCCATATCATGGCGGCTGGTCCCCCTTTCTCGATCTATTGGATGATTAAATTTTCAAGATCCGAACGTATAGCACTTAAGGATGTGAAACGGTAATCGCTGCATTGTCAGCAAGAAGCGCCTGGTTGTTTACGATAACCTGGTCACCATTTTCAAGGCCATTGGCAACCAATGCTTGTGTACCCGATTCTTCTCCTACGCTAATCTCCTTGCGTATAGCATGGCCGTCAACAGCCACGTACACGTAGGACTGGTCGCCGTCTTTTTCAATCGCCTTCGTTGGAATAATGATTCCTTCCTTAGCATTTGTATCCACAAAGCTTACATCTGCCAGCATCCCGGATTTCAGCTTGCCGCTCGTATTGGCGACCGCTACTTTCACCGGAAAACCGTTGCCATTCGCATCATCGGAGCCTATGCTTTTGACCTTGCCTGTCGTCAATGTGCCTGAAGCGGCTACGCGAACCTGTACGGCATCACCAGCCTTGATATCATTAATCCGTTCGGCAGGCACATAGATTTCCAGATTGACACTGTCCAAATTGTGGATGACAAGCGCCGGGGATGAAGTGGGGGCTAATTCACCAGCTTCAATATTTTTACTTTTAACAATCCCTGTTATAGGCGAAGTGATGACCGCATTATCCAGTGAATTTTGGGCAATTTCAACGTTAAGCTGTGCTTGCTCCAGCTTTTGCCGGCTCGCTTCCACCCC
The DNA here is from genome assembly GCF_046098255.1 of Paenibacillus jiangxiensis. Taxonomy (NCBI): domain Bacteria; kingdom Bacillati; phylum Bacillota; class Bacilli; order Caryophanales; family Paenibacillaceae; genus Paenibacillus; species Paenibacillus jiangxiensis. The sequence goes on along the minus strand of NZ_JBJURI010000004.1, from coordinate 8,840 downwards.
TGCCGTGCTCTGTGCTACTTCCAATTGCTGCTGGGCATTTTGGTAACCGCTATTGGCGTTTTCATAGCTGTTTTTAGCATTTTCGTAAGCAGCTTTGGCCGTGGACAACGCTTTTTGGGCAGTGGTTAATGATTTTTCTGCGGCGGCCAGCTGGTTTTCCGCATTGGATTTCGCATTCAGCGCATTATCATAGGCTGTCTGCGCGCTCACCTGAGCAGCCTGTGCTTCTTCCAATTGCACCTGTGATGCCAGTGAGCCGGCGTAAAGTGATTGCGTTCGGGTCAAGTTCTTTTTCGCATTCTGCAGCGCCTCCTGCGTCTGCTTTACCGTATTGCTGGCCGTAGAGACGGCTGTCCGGGCCTGCTTCAATCCGGTTTGCGCCTGATCAACAGCCGCCCCAGCCTGATTGATTCCTTGCTCTGCTTGCGTAATTGCGCTTTTGGAGGAGATGACACCGTTCCGCGAGTTCACGATGCCAGAGTTCGCGGATACCACGCCGGATTTGTGCGAATCTTCTGCGGAGGCAATGGCTGCCTGCGCAGCCGCCACATCGGACTTGGCAATTTTTAATTTATTGCGCAGATCATCATCTTCAAGCTTAAACAGCACCTGCCCCTTTTTTACCTCGCTCCCGACATCAACAGCTATGCTGGACACTTTGCCGGAAATTTTGGGAGTAATATTCACCGTTTCCGATGAGGTGATTTTTCCTGTATAGATCTCCTCTCCTCCGATCACCCCTTTTTGCGCCTGGCTTACCTTGACCTTAATACTTATATCCTGAGCAGCCTGGCTGCCCTGCGAGCAACCGGATAAAATGCCGGTTCCCAGCAGCAATACAGCAGCAGTCGCTTTCCACTCTTTCATCTATGCTCCGTCCCCTTTCTTTCCGTGCTTATGCTTGAATTTCCGCAGCTTCGTCCTTTGCTGCTTTTCGTTTTCGTCCGGTAATGAACAGGAAAATCATCGGTATCGAACAAAATAGCGGTATGGATGATAACAGGAAGGTATCCGCAATTCCCCGGGAATACGCATCCAGAGAAATTAAACCTGATACTGTAGAAGTCCACGAGCTCCCAAGGGTCGATTGCAATATTTGTGCGCCTTCCGGTGTGATCGATTCGGCAATATGCTGGGTATGCAGCGCCGTACGGCTTTGCATGAGGAACGTAAGAATCGCAATGGCCATCGAACCGGCGATCGTTCTGATCAGGTTGGAAGCGCCTGAAGCATTTCCGACCTTATGGTTTTCCACAGCATTCATCCCGATCGTAGACAAAGGCATTAAGCATAATCCGATTCCTATTCCGCGCAGTACGGTCACCACCTCAAACCACAAATGGGATGTCTGTGGTGTCAGCAAGTGAAGATGATAGGTCATTACACTGGTTAATGTCATCCCCACCAGACCAATCGGTACGATTCCCACCTTATCCAGCAGCTTGCCGGCGATCGGCATCATAAGGGCCATGGCCACAGCCTGCGGGAGTAAAATAATCCCTGTATCTACAGGAGATACAGACTGAATATTTTGCAAAAATAACGGCGCCAGAAAAGTACCTCCATACATCCCCATCATGACAAAACTGGAGGCAATGACACTCACGGTGAATTTATAATTTTTAAACAATGAGATATCGATAACCGCATTGTCTTTGCCGCTCTCGACAACGATGAGAAATACCAGCGACCAGAATGCGATAAAGAATAAAGAAACAATTTTAAAAGAACCCCATCCGTCCGATGACCCGCTGGAGAGCGCGTACAGCAATGTGCCCGCACAGGTGGCCGCTAACAGAAACCCAATAATATCAAACTTTATCGGTTCGCCCTTTGGCGGTTCCTTGATCAATAACACAACCATCAGAATGGCGAATAGTGCAACCGGAACACAAGCGATAAACAGAAATCTCCAGTTAAACCATTCAATCAAATAACCGCTCAACGTCGGGCCGATGGCAGGTGCGGCCATGGAGGAAATGCCCCAGATCCCGATCGCCAAACCAACCTGCTCGCGTGGAATGATTTTATACACAATGGTCATACTGAGCGGAATAATAACGCCTCCGCCAAGCCCGGCAATAATACGGGCCACTATCAATGCCATGTCATTCCAGGCAAATATGCATAAAGTTGTGCCTAAAGTGAAAACGGAAAGTGCGCCGATCAAAAACTTTTTATAGCCGAACCGCTGCTCCATGAAGCCTGTAATCGGAACGATAATGCCGGAAGCAAGGGTATAACCGGTAATGACCCACTGAATTCGTGTGGTGGTAGATCCTAAATCCGTAGTCAATTGCGGAATCGCCACGTTAATCAAGCTGTTATTCAATACGGCAACAAAGGCGCCCAGCACAATGGCTAAGAAAGCCAGCCAGCGTTCTCTCGATGAATCGTCAGGAGGAGCAGCGGTTATTGTATTCGAATCCATGCCAATCCCCCTCTATGGAGTATGAATTCTGACTTCAACGTTGGTCCCCGGAATCAATCGCATTCCCTCCGGCACGTTCAGGGCAATTTTCACGGGAATCCGCTGTGTAACCTTGTTGAAGTTGCCGCTCGTATTCGTTGCGGGAATTGCAGAAAATACGGAGTTGGAAGCTTGCCCGACTTGGCTTACTTTCCCCTGAATGATCTGACCGCCCGCTGCATCCAACGTGACCTCGACGGCCGCCCCCGGTTTGATCCGGCCGATGTCGGTTTCTTCAATATTGGTTGAAACATACAGATTGTTCATATCCACCATGACCGCTACCACGGAGCTTGGTGCTGCAATCTCCTGCTCCCGGGAGTAGATTTTAATCACCGAACCGTCAATGGGCGCGCGCAGCACGGCTTTGCTGACGGAAGCGGAGTCCAGGCCGGACACATCCTGCGCGGCAATCATCTCATCCTTCTTGAGCACATCGCCTTCTTCGACATAAATCTGATCCAGCTTGGACGTGATTTGCGGCATCACTTTATATTGATCCGCGGCAATCCGCGCATCATCGCTTGTCACATAATGTGCGCCCTGGTACCAGTAATAGTAGCCTAGCGCCCCGCCGCTCAATATAAGCAAGACAATAAGTACTGAATAAATTTTCTTCTTACTCACGAACTCCACCTCAGTAGGCTGAATTTTTTTGGCGAACTCACTTTAAAAATCCCTCGTAAAATGGTTGGAACCACCTTTTATTGGCAGATTCCTGAAGGAACACGCTCCTTTTTGTGTGTTTTTAATCTAAACATATTACTTTGTACAGAGTAATAGACGATGAGAATTTTAGCCAACTCCGGGCGGATTGTCAATATAAACATAAAAAGATCAGGGCCATATTCACATGAAAAAGCTCTCGCAACCAATCCGGAAGCGGGAGCTGTTTGCAAGATATCTGTCGAAATATCTCAATTTATTCTTTCTCTTGATGATGCCCTAACAGCACTGAAATTTGTTTGGCAAGAAAATGCGGAGTATACGGCAGATCATTTCTCAGCCAGCCGACAATCGTTCCAATTAATGCGGAGGAATAGTGCCAGATAGCAATGTCTTTGGGAACCCCTGACTTTGAGATGATGGTGTCGCTTTCTGAATTATGGATCGGGAGAGAAATCATTTCTGTTAACAGCTGCAGCAAACGTTCCGTGAAGATCGGAATTCTTTTTGAACCAAGTATGATTTTATAAAATTTGGAGTTTTCGGAGATATGCTCAAGCAAAGACACCAATCTAAAAAAATGAATCTCTTCCATGGAATTGTTGTTCACAGGCACCTCATGATTCAGTACATGCTGAATGTCCTTGACCATGTCATCCGCCATCTTCTCCAACATATCAGGGATATCACGATAATGCAGATAAAAGGTCACACGATTAATGGTGGCCCGCTCCGCAATCCGATTGACGGATATTTTTTCAACTTCAATTTCTTGCAGCAGATCGATAAGGGCATCCTTTAACAGCTGGCGTGTTCTGATGATCCTGGGATCAGTGCGATGTTTTTTATGTTCATTCATAGGTTGGTTTCAACTCCTGTATTTGGTGATTTACAATTTTTCGCTTTTTGTCTATTATTTAAAATTTAAAAAACACATAAAAGATATTATGTTAACTAATTTACATATTGGCTGAATACGTCGCTTGAAATACTTCACATTTTAAATTTATTATTTAATTTATATAGTGTAAATTATCCTACACTTTGTAAAGTAAGTCCAGACAGAGATATGAAAGGATGGAGCCAAATGAGTAAAGCCATACAAACAAATAGCACCATAAAAAAAGGCCCCATCTTGTTTACCATGATTTTGGGCGCCTTTCTTGCGACACTAAATCAAACGATCATGAGTGTTGCCACACCGGAACTGATGACTGATCTTCATATTTCTGCGGCAACCGCCCAGTGGCTGACAACGGGATACATGCTCGTGAACGGTGTGCTGATCCCGATTACAGCCTACTTAATGCAGCGATTTACGACCAGACAGCTGTTTCAAGCTTCGATGTTGTTCTTTTTAATCGGCACGGTCGTTTCCGCCTTTGCAGGCAGCTTCCCCGTTCTATTGACCGGGAGAATGATTCAGGCAGCCGGGGCCGGCATTATTATGCCGCTGCTCACGAATGTCATCCTGACGCTATTCCCTCCGGAGAAAAGGGGATCGGCCATGGGAATGATGGGATTTGCTATTATTTTCGCTCCGGCGATTGGACCTACTCTTGCCGGTTATGTTCTGGAAAATTATGCGTGGGAGATGATGTTTTACGGCATGATCCCGCTTGCTCTTATTGTAATCCTGTGCGGATTTATCTTTCTGCGGAATGTATCGGAGCCAAAAGTGATCAAGTTTGACATGCTCAGCGTCCTCCTTTCCACCATTGGAATGAGCGCATTGCTGTACGGCTTCAGCCTGGCAGGCAACAAAGGATGGACAAGCCCGGAAGTATTAGGCTCCATCATCGCAGGCCTCGCTGCTCTTGCTTTGTTCACTTGGCGTCAGCTGGTGTCCCGCAATCCTTTGCTGGATCTGCGGGCCTTCAAATACAATATGTTCACCTTAACGACGATCATTAATATCGCGGTTACGATGGTCATGTATGCGGATATGATGCTGCTGCCTCTCTATCTGCAAAATGCCCGCGGCTACACCGCTCTGGAATCCGGTTTGCTGATGCTGCCCGGGGCGCTGGTGATGGGCTTCCTGATGCCGGTTACGGGCAAGTTGTTTGATCGTTTTGGCGCGAAGTGGCTGTCCATTATCGGTCTGGTCATTACAATTGTCACCACGCTTGGTTTTATTAACTTGACGGATTCAACCAGCTACACCTATCTGCTTCTGATGTCAACAGGCCGCCGGATCGGGATGGCATTGCTGATGACACCGCTGCAAACCGCTGGTTTGAACCAATTGCCGAACAGACTCAATACACATGGCACGGCCATCTCAAATACAGTTCGGCAAGTAGCTGGCGCCGTCGGCACTTCCCTTCTTGTCACTGTAATGACTAACCGGACAAACACGCATATGCAGAATATGATCGCTTCAGGCGCGGCACAAGAGACGACAAAAGAACACTTGATTTTGCAAGCCAATATTCAGGGTATCAATGATGCCTATCTTGTTATTGTTGGGATCGGAGTCATCGCATTGCTGCTTTCCTTTTTCATTAAGCGTGTGAAACAAGCCGCTGACGTTGAGGAAGAACCTAAAGCAGGTTTGAAAAGGGCAATCCGTACAGAAGCATAATGTCATATGCAAACAGGCAGTTGGCCGCATAGTTAAATTAACAAGGGGCTGTTCCTGAAGTCATGGAAGATGACTTAGGGACAGCCCCTTTTCGCCTGCAATATCATGTTCATTCGGAGGATGCTTCTTTACCAAATGTTCTTAATATACAAGCAAGCTGCTCATTCATATATTCCGGGCTGTGGGCAAAACCGTCCTTGCTCCATTGAATAAGCAGCCCCATGATTGCGTTTGTCTGATAAGCTGCCTGCAATGAGGCGTCCAGTTTATCGAACTCGAACTGTGAAGCACTGCCTTGAATCAAGCTTTTGATTTTCTCAAAAAGTGAATAGTAATAGGAAAGTGAAGAATTCTTGTCAAACACGATTTCATAAAATTCCTGATACTTTTTGACATGATGAAAGATACGAATGGTTGAGGGATCGAGATGGCTGGAGGTGATGCGGGACGTATGCCGGTATGGTTCGTAGTAGGATTCCTCCAGATCTTGCAGCAAGTCGTGAAGATGCTCGTCAAACAAGGCCCTGATGTCCTTATAATGCAAGTAAAAGGTTCCCCTATTCACTTCAGCCTCGCGGCAAAGCGAAGACACGGAGACCGACTCCAGTGTTTTTGTTTTTAACAAAGCCAGGAGTGCCTGATGCAGCGCTTTTTTCGTCTTGATGACTCTTACATCATTTTCATTCATATTCACTATTTCCCTTTCATATAAACGCTTGCCCGATTTGATAATTGACATTTTGAGACGTATCTGTTCAATAACTTCGATATAAAGAGTATTATATAACGCCATATGAGAAGTGTATAGTTTTTTGCTAGTACTGCGTTGTCGAATAGCCCCTTCGAGTCATATTCAGAAAAGATCCTGTCGGCTATGATGATAAAGCAGTGACATGGCGATATCCGGAAATAAACTTTGACTGGACCTAAGTCGGGGGAAAATAACCGTCTGCGGATGGTTTTTCCATTTGTCTTTTCCTATTATCCTTTAATCTAGAAAGTCAATAACAAATATTTATTTGCTGATTAAAGGAGAGGGAAAATTGAAAAAAGTATGGCGTGTCATTGTATATGCGTGCGTTACGATTCTGGTGGTAGGAGGAACCGGAGCGTTCGGTTACATGCGCACGATGCAGGAGTCTATGTCGGTCTACGATAAGCCAGTTCCTGCTTCTTTACAAAGCGTCCAAGCTCCTGCCTATGATTCGAAAAAGCCGACAGTAGCCGTTATATTGGCGAATGAAGTGACCGAGGTGTTCGATTTTCTCGTACCTTACGAAATGTTCTCTATGACAGGCTCATACAATGTGTTTGCGGTTGCACCCGACAAAAACGTCAAATCGTTGACAGGCGGTCTTGATATCGTTCCGCATTATACTTTTGATGAATTAGATCAATTGACGGGTAAAGGTCCGAATATCATCGTCATCCCGTTCATGCCGATTTTGGATGAAGCGAAATACAAGCCTGTTCGCGATTGGATAAGGCAGCACTCGGGCAAGGAAACGACATTACTGTCCATCTGCAACGGTGCCGAGAATTTGGCCGATACCGGCCTGCTGGATGGAAAATCTGCAGCAACGCACTGGGGAGATATCGGCAGGTTGGAAAAGAAATATACCGAAGTTACTTGGAAGAGGGACCAGCGCTACGTGGCTGACGGCAATTTGGTCTCGTCAGCCGGCCTGACTTCGGGGATCGATGCAACCCTGTACGTCATCTCCCAGCAAATGGGCGAGCCCACTGCTGAGAAAGTGGCGAAGGAAATGAATTACCCATCCTACCATTTTGTTCAGCATCCGCAAATGGAGCCGTTCACTGCCGGATTGAGCGATGTCGTCTATATTCTGAACAACGCCTATCAATGGGGCAAGAAGAAAGACGGGATTCTGCTGTATGACGGTGCCGACGAACTCATGTTATCCTCTGCTTTTGACACTTATGGAGCTTCCGGAACGACGACAACAATAACGGTATCAAGTAAACACGATCCGGTCGTGACCCGGCATGGTCTGAACCTCGTCGCCCGATATCAAATTGCAAATGCTCCGAAACTCGACAGAATGATTTTCGTAGGCCCGAACGTGAAGACGGTCGCTGCGGGCGATATACGGAACTGGAACGAAAACGGTGGAGAGGCTGAACAGCTTTACCTGCACACGGACTCACCCGAGCGGTTCGCGATGGAACCAGCGTTTGAAGATCTGGCAAGGCAGGAAGATGTCAGGACGGCCAAATTCGCTGCCAAGCGGCTCGAGTACCGTGCCACAAGTCACTTTAAACTTGAAGGAGCCTCTTTTTCGTACGAAGCGTTCGGCATTCCGATCGGTGTCGGCATGTTGTCTCTGTTCGTTCTTTATGTAGCGGACAGACGTTTCATAAGAAAAAAGAACATCTCCACATAAACCGGGATGAAAAAGAAGCATTGCAGACGTCAGGTCTGGATGCTTCTTTTTCGTTAGAGAGACTACTGGAGTTGACGCTGAATCAAAGCAGACACTTTTTTCTAGCTTTCTTGGAAGAAGGGGATTCGCCCCGCTCAGAGTCTAGTATCCAGAGCGAGACGGGTGTCTATAGAGTATGGTGTTTGTGTTCGGTGTTTGGTGTTTGGTGTTTGGTGTTTGGTGTTTGGTGTTTGGTGTCTGGTGTCCGTTGCCTGACCTCTTCATACAACTTTGCATGATTATCCCTTTCGCTCAGAATGCGGGGGTTGAGTGAGCCTAGGGGAAGGAATAAAGAGAAAAGAGATACGAAAAAAGAGGCAGCTCTAGTGGGATGTTCGGCTTGAAATGGGAACATATGTTTGATATAATGAGAAAAAGAACTTACGTTCGTATATCATTGATTCGGGGGGCGAGCAGACATGGAAGTCCAAGCGGAAACAGAACTTCAATCCTTTAGCAGTCTTTATCACAACGAGCAGGACTGCATGGAGGCATTGATCTCGATGAAGTGGCCGAACGGTTTCGTCTGCCCCGCGTTGCGCTCACACCCGCTGCAGTCGTCTGACTTCCCGGCGCATTCCCATGTTCGAGTGCGCCAGGTGTGCGCATCAAACGTCGGCTTTGGTCGGCACGATTTTTGAACGAACCCATCTCCCCCTGACCAAGTGGTTCC
>NZ_JBJURI010000039.1:28479-59154 GCF_046098255.1 Paenibacillus jiangxiensis | reverse complement strand
GCGATTCCGGCGATCCCTTACCGCCGACTGATCGCGCGCCAACCGGTTCAGCCTCTTGCGGCTGCGTCCTGATCACAATGCTTGAACGAGGAAAGGTGAGCATGATGTGCGTGGCTTGAACGGTGTGGGTTAGCATGAATGAGGACATCGGAAAAAATCAGGTTCAAGCGGCAACGAGGACCAGGATCTTTTATTTTTTTTGAGGCCTTGCTCCCCCTCCTTCTCTCGGTCTGATTCACATCACCTAAACGCTCTGCTTTCTTCTAAGATCGCCTCGTAATCTCGAATCGATCTGCTTGCCCAACAGGCACGATAAAAAAATAATAGACCCATTCGATTGCCCTGAATAGCGTAACAACAGGCATTTTCGTGCCTCACTTGATCCGTTATTTTCTTTAACGTGCCTAAAGTATATTTTTGGTTCCCGGTTTTCTGTTTTTCTTTACCTGATCCAATGGGATAATCGTGCAAAGCTCCTGGGCAGCGAGTTCACATGCCCTGCCACAGTCGACGGGCGGCTTGACTGTCAAGCCTTAACTTTCGCAGCATGAAATCGGCAAACTTGCAAGGAGGGGATTCGAATTCCTCAGAACCCAGCAACTACAAAGGTTTAATTGGATTTGTGCTCTGCGAAAGTTGAGTTATAAGTTTTCAGCGGAGCTGAACAATTCTATCATCGCAAGAAAAACTTCCGCTAAATGCGGTCTGGCTTCTTTGAATTACGTCGAATAGACGTTTTTCTTATAGCTCTTGGGTGATATGCCGATCGTTTTTTTGAACATTTTGGAGAATAAAGGGATGTCCTGATATCCCACCGAATGGGCTACTTCACCGACGGTGTAGCGACCTTCTCTAAGCATTTCGCATGCACGATTCATCCGGTATTGAAGCAGGTACTGCCGGGGTGGCAGGCCGAGCTCTTTTTTAAAAAGGGCAGATACATATTTCCGGTCCAGTCCCAGCATGGAGGCAAGCTGTTCTATCGAAATCTGCTCATTGTAGTGGGCATGGAGAAATTCCAGGCTGCGCTGAATATATTCCGTCTGTGTCCGCCGCTGCACCCGTTCAGCCTGGGATGACGGGAAAACCTCGATCAAGGTAGACAAAAAATCCAGCAAAGCCATCTGAATGCGCAAATCCTCGGAAGGAGATTGCTGCTGCAGCTGAACGAGTGTGTCATACAGCTTGGGCATCAGCATGACATCCATCGGAAAAACAGGCCTTTCCTTGCTGAGAGCGGTTCTCGACAGAATTTCCTCCGCCTGCTTGCCCTGGAAAGCAATCCAGGAATAGGTCCATGGATGATCGGCATCGGCCTCATAGTAGAACATCGTATCCGGGTAGGACAAAAATCCCTGGCCCGGGTATACCTCATACGTCCTGCCTTCTGTCCGTACAATCCCCTGTCCGGAATGTACAAAATGAACCTTATAAAATTCGCGCATGCCGGGACCGAAGAAATGCTTGGGAGCGCAGGTCTCTCTACCCCAAAAAATCAGATGCAGACCGTCCGGCTCATGCAAGGGCCGGGCACGGTTATAATAGTCAACTCGCAAATAGATCACGCTTTCATCGTGTGGTATTAAGGGACATTATATCATTCTTGCTTTCCATTCGTTCAAAAGGCTTATTTTTCATGTGAGGTGGAACTTTTTGGACCACAAAGGAGTCTAACCTCTTGCAAAGAAAGGACAATGCTAAAATTTCATTTTCCTAACATAAAGGGGATGCTGAACTTGAAGAAGAGCGTATTGATCGTATGGGGGATCACACTTGGTTTGTCATTGGGTGTAGCGATGTTGCCAGCACAATCGGCCAAGGCCGCAGAAGCTGCTGCGCTAAAGCAAACGCTTGAGCTGGGAAATGCCGTGTATTACGGGGAGGTCAAGGACGGCAAGCCGCAAGGGAAAGGAACCATGAAATGGTCGAATTATAAATCTTACTCGGGGGATTGGGTGGCAGGCCAGCGCTCGGGCAGCGGAAAATATGTAAACCTGTATGAAAAAGAAGGGCAATGGTGCAAAACGGTCTACAACGGGAGTTGGAAAAATGACCGTAAATCGGGTGAGGGACAGCTGACGGAGAAGCGGGTAGATCTGCAGACCGATGAGGTCGTATATCATCTGATTCAGACAGGCAGCTTTGCCAAGGATCAGCTGGGCGCAGGATATACGGTCATCCACGCCGTGGCGGACCCGGATTTCAGCTATAACTACAAGGACAGCACCATGTCCGTGCAAATGTACGGCTCCAATGATAATCTGCTCCAAGCCTGGAAGAAGGGCAACTTCCTGACAATTGATTACACCAAGGGCAAAATGGTGAAAAAGTACTCGATCATTCCGGAGGACAGTGCAGCCGCACAAAAGAAAAACGAGGCCGCTCTCAGCTATCTGCAAAGCATTCTCCCGCAAATGAAACCGCATCTGCAAACATTCCAGCGCTTGTCCGAGCAGGTTCCGTTGAAATGATTTAGTTACATTAATCCTCTTAACAGAAAGCTATTTCGGAATTCAAACTATTTTATGGGGTACTCTTATGGATAACTTAATTGTTGAACCCAATATTGGAATTGGAAATATTAAGTTGGGTATGAGACCGAAGGAATATGAGGAAGAGATACAAAAATATACAGTTCAATATAATAAACAACATGACCCTGAATATTTCCATTATATTTTCAAAGTCGAGTATAACACCGATGATAAAATTAATTTCATAGAAGTTGCTTCTCATGTTGATGAAGAATTCAATTTTCTATATCGAGGTGTAACCGTATTTAGAACTAAAGCCATTGAGCTAGTCGCCACTATAGATAAAGATTTCCCTTATGACGGAACCGACTGGGAACTTGGATATACATATTATTTCCCTCAATTGGGTTTGTCATTATGGAGGTCAGGTATCTTCACTGAAGAGATGAAAGATGAAGATTGGTTCAAAGAGATGTCCAAAGAAAATCAAGATGATGAAATGAAGTTTGAGTATTTTCAAACTGTTAGCCTTAGACTCTGATGCTATCGAGATAAACTAATTTGTTAGTATTACAAAATAATCACAATAATTCTATTGATGCAAAAGGCGGTCAGGAGGATGCTCCCGGCCGCCTTTGCAGTGCAAAAAAATCGAGAACAAGGGGATCACTGACCCTGTTCTTAACTACTTTATCCCACCCCGGAAGCGTAGGAGATTCCCTTGGAGTAGCGATTGCTACGAGTGCATTTCAGTAGGGGGACGCACGCAGTCAGCGGAGAGAACGAAGCAATTCCGGATAAAGCGGAGCGGTCGCATTTGTCCCCGAATTTCTACCGATAAATCATAATCAGGAAATTTGGGGACAAGAGCGATTGGAGGAATGCTTCGTTCTCGGAGCGCCTCAGAACAGAAAAGCTGAAGCTCACCTTACTCCCGGCACCTCTACTTCCGGATCTACATCGGCTTCGTAATCCACACCCTCAGTCTCAAAGCCGAACAGCTGGAAAAATTCGCGGCGGTAGCCCTCCAGATCGGTCAGCTCGTAAATATTTTCCGTCGCCACCTCAGACCACAACTTCGCCACCTCTTCCTGCACGTCCGCGCGCATCTCCCAGTCATCGATGCGGATGCGTCCCTCGGCGTCGACAGGGGTCTCGCTTTGCTTATAGAGGAGATCGAACAGACGGTACATTTGCTCAATAGTTCCTTCATGCAGCCCTTTTTCCTTCATGACCTTGTACAACGCTGATACATACAGGGGCACGACCGGAATCGCGGAGCTGGACTGGGTAACGAGCGCTTTGCTGACCGTGACGTAGGCCCGTCCGCCGCCTGCAGCGAGCTGCTCATTCAGCCGATGTGCGGTCGCCTCCAGATGATCTTTCGCGCGTCCGATGGACCCTTCGCGGTAAATGGCCTGCGTAACATCAGGGCCTATGTAAGAATAGGCGACCGTAATGGCATCGGCTGCGAGCACGCCGGCTTCCTGGAGACGATCGATCCACATCTGCCAGTCTTCTCCGCCCATGACGGCGACTGTGTCGGCAATTTCCTCTTCGGTGGCAGGTTCAATGGTTACTTCGCTGACTTCACCATTGTGGAAATTCACCGTTTTGTTGGAGTAGGGCTGTCCGATGGGTTTCAGAACAGAGTTTTTCGCTTCACCGGTCTGCGGATCGGTGCGGCGGGCGGAAGCGACGCTGTAGATCACCAGGTCAACCTGTCCCAGCTCGGCCCGGATCGTATCGATCGTTTTCTGCTTTGTTTCCTCGGAGAAGGCGTCGCCCGTTACGCTGATGGATTGCAGTCCTGCTTCCTGGGCGGCTTTTTCAAAGGCTGCGGAGTTGTACCAGCCCGCCGATGCGGTACGCCCTTTGACGGATTCGCCGTTCCGGTACACACCGATTGTGTTGGCGCCTGCGCCAAAGGCGGCTACAATGCGCGAGGAGAGCCCGTAACCTGTGGATGCTCCGATCACCAGCACGTTGCGCGGCCCTTTGACAGCCGGCTGATTTTTTACATAATTGATCTGGTTCTGCACCTGCTGCGCACAGCCTGTCGGATGTGCCGTTGTACAAATAAAACCGCGTGTTCTTGGCTTAATTATCATGTCGATGGATTTCCTTTCTTCATCTCTGCTCATTTTGCTTGTAAAAGCATATCTACACCTTCCTATTTTACCTATTTTTTTACCAAACGGAAACCGTTTCTCCTGTATAGTATCTTAGCGGTGCTTCAGCACAAAAAAAACGCCCGGCCCAAAAGAATGGACCAGGCTGTCTTGTATCCAAATTATTCTACATTAATATGTTTGCGCTGCGACGTACTAGGTACCCGCTTTGGGACTTCAAGTTTGAGGATGCCGTCCTGAAGTGTAGCTTTAATGGCATCATCGACGATGTTTTCCACATAAAAGCGGCGAACGAATTCACCTGTCCGGCGTTCTCTGCGGATGATTCGGTTGCTTTCGTCTTTTTGCTCTTGCAGTTCATTGCGTTTTGCACGGATAGTCAGGTAGCTCTGGTCGACATCAATATCGATATTCTCTCTGGTCACGCCGGGAAGCTCAGCCTCAACGATATATTTATCATCCATTTCTCTTATATCGATCCGGAACGGCTGTGTAACACCATTGAACGACGACAACACACTGTCGTCCATCACATCGTTGAACGACTTCACCATTTGATCGAACAGTTCTTCACTGCGTTTGCGGAATGGAACCAGATCAAACATACGTCTCAGTCCTCCTACATAGTGATTATTTTCCTAACGTTTTTATTATATGCCTCAACAGTTTGTGCAGCAAAAGCTGTAATTATGTAAATATAGCTGTTTTTCCTGAAAAGAGCTCATTATAGAGCACAGATTTTGACTTTCTTTGATTTTGCCCTTTTTTGATCAATTGAATTGAGCTTCCATTAACTGTGTGTAAAAAATACTGCACCATTGCCGGTGAAAAAGATTTGATCTATTCAAATTGGGCTAAAACCGTTAATGTGATGTTAATTTAATTAACTCATTTCCAAAATGAAATTGCTTTCAAAAACTGGTGGCCAAAAATGAATCGCTTACATTTTTATGAATGTTATTAAAAGTGACATTTCTCATATCAAGCGGGGGCTAGCCATTTACAAAATTCAAGGAGATAATAACATGCAAAAAGAATTGACTATTCAAAATCCGCTCGGCATTCATTCAAGGCCTGCCGGAGCGGTTACCAAAAAAGCGCTGCAGTATCCGTGCGAGGTAAAGATCGTCAAGGGCTCCAAGGAGGTCAATGCGAAGAGCATTATCGGCGTGCTTTCTCTTGAAATGAAATACGGCGACCAGATCCTGCTGATCACGGCGGGAGATCAGGAGGAGGAAGCGCTGAAGGAGCTCGGGGAGCTGCTCGAATCCGATCTCGAGTAGGATAAAGCGGGCTGCACAGCCTTGCGGATAAACAGGAGGTGTTGGGAAATGACCATGGTGACCCGGACCCGTGCGCTGCTGAAAAAAATACTGTACACCCCGAATCCGGTACGGATCAAGGATTGTGCCACTGAATTCGGCGTCAGTGAGCGCACGATTAAATATGACATCGAAAGCATACGAATGTGGCTCGCCGGCGAAGGAGTCGAGATCAAGTCAAAGCCCAGCACAGGCATCTGGATTGAATGCCCGGAAGAGGAACGGGACCACCTGCTGCGCAAAATGGATGCGGATAAACATCATACCGTACTGAGCCAGCAGGAGAGAATCCAATATGTGACCATGGAGCTGCTGCTGCGGGAAGAAGAGACCACAATCGGACGAATCGCCTCCCATTTGGGCATCACCCGCAACACGGCTCTATCCGATCTGGCTCAAGCTGAACTGTTGCTGCAGGAATGGCATCTTCAGCTTGAAAGATCGCGCAAGGGCGTAAAAAGTATCGGCTCAGGCGCACAGAAAAGACTGATGCTGGAGCAGCTCGTTTACAGTCTGCTCGATGGCGGCGATATGCTGCAAATCGTGCATGGCGCAGCATCCAGACAGAAACCGCGCATTCATTTCACCCCGATTCTGGAACAGTTTTTGCGGCCGGCCGGCGACCTTAACGCTGTGTTTGCGGCGGTCGGGGATTTGGTGGAGGAGACGGAGCGCAGCATAGGAGTGCTACTGTCCGATCAGGCCGTCATCGGGATATTTATCAGGCTGTGTATCGTCAAATCCTCCGGCGGTGCTGGCGAAGCTTTTCGGGAGAATAACAGGATGCCGGGGGATGAAACAAAGGTATTCAGTATCTTCAAACGGGTGCTGACCGGATTTTTCCAAACATCGGGCAAAGAAATCACCGATCAGGATATCTGGTTCATCTGTTTGCAGGCTGTCAGCAGAATACCTTTATCTGTGGATACAAGGGCAGGGCGGGAGCCGCTGCTTCCGGATGCACTGGTCATTACCAGACGTTTGATCGAAGCGGTCAGCCGCAATATTGATCCGGCTTTGGCCAGGGATCCGGATCTGTTCAGCCATCTGCTGGACCATACCTCACGCAAGCTGACCCAATACAGCTACGGTATCGTTGAGCCAAATCCCATGATCCAGGATATTATCAGCGCCTATCGCGGCATGTTCGAGGCTGTGAAGAGCGCGAGCATTGAGGTGTACGGACCTTACCGCATTTACCTGACAGATTCGGATATCGGTTATATCGTTGTTTATTTCCAGCTCGCCTATGAGCGGTTGAATGAGCAGCGGAGCATTCGCGGACTTGTTGTATGCGGTACGGGGAAAGGAACGAGCAGGCTGCTGAAGGCGGTGATCGAGAAGCAAATTCCGAATCTCAGGATCGACGGCAGTTGTTCGGTGATGGAGCTGAACAAAACGCTGCGGGAAGGCGAATATGACCTGGTGGTCAGCGTGTTCCCCGTCGATGTGCCGGTACCATCCGTTGTTGTCAGCCCCATCCCCTGGAAGCGGGACTTTGCGTCGATTCAGGAGAAGGTCGCCGCCATCGTTCCCGCTAAGGCCGATGTGCCGGTGGTTTTCGGCAACCCGCTGCCCCCTTCGACGGGAAGGGGAGAAGATCCGGAAGCGATGCAGTCCTGGTTTCAGGAATTGGTGTTCAGAGGTTTTGAACTGGGCCGGCAAATTGCCGATGAGCTGGGCAGCCACCTGACACCCGACCGGCTGGAAGGGTTGAAGATGCATCTGATCTTTATGATGCAGAGAATCGCTCTGCACACCCAGTATGAGGATCAGGCTGCCATCCTTGCAGCAACACCACTTCAGACAGACCGTGAGCGCCTGCTCAGAATTCTTGAGCAAAGAGGATTAAAGCTCTCGGAGGCGGAGCTGCAGGCGATCCTCAAATATCTGGAGCAGCCACCGGAAGGCTGATTAAAGACGTATTTTCACAGAAGACAGACCGCATTTAGCGGAAGTTATGTTGCGATTAAAGAAAGCTTCAGTTCCGCTGAAAACTTGTATGTTCTTCAATCTAAAAAAATCGGAGAGGTCCATCATGTTTATTATCAGCAGCGTCCTAAGGGACATTACAGAGAAAACGACTGCAGACCAGGAAGCGCACAGCAAATTGGAAGACTGGCTGTTCCGGCTTCAGGAGTGCGCTCCCGAGGCGGGACTTGATATCGGCCACGACAAGGCTGTCGTGATTGGCATTCACCTGCTTGCCTATTTAAAGCGGCTTGACCAGGGAGAACACCTGCCGGAAATTCCGGACGAAATGCTGACGGAAATCAGTCCGCAATACGAGGGTTTAAGCCGCAAGCTGTTGAAGCTGGTTCCCGGAGCGGAGTCGCAGGAGCCGGATATCGCGGAAATTTTTTATCTGGCAGTTCATTTTGAAGCCGTAAAGGCAAATATGGGAGGAAACTGAAATGAGTGAAAAGGTGAAAGTAGTGATTGGCGATCGTCTGGGCAAAGGGCAAAACGTAGCCAAAGGAGTGGAGGCGGCTGGAGGAATCGCTATCGTAATCCCCGGCATCGGTGCTGACATGAAGCTTGGCGATGTCATGCATGAGGAACAGGCCGATTTCGGCATTTCCTTCTGCGGCAGTGGCGGCGCGGGGGCGGTGACTGCCAACACCAAATATAAGTACCCGATGGAGTTTGGCCTTCGCTCGGTTGACGCAGGGGTTACGGCCATCCGCAGCGGCAAGAAGGTGATCGGCTTCGGTTTCATGGATACCGAGGAGCTGGGACGCAGACTTACGGAAGCTTATATTCAGACGCACGGGAGGTAAGCCATGTACCTGGAGAAGGAAGTAACGTTGACTCTGACGGGAACAGGAGAGAGCGAGCGCGCCGCTTTTCAGCACATTTTAAATGAAATGAAAAAGCAGGTAACCCGCAATGATGCGGACATGATGCTGCAGATTGAACCGCGCCATATGGAGGTTCTGTCCGCCGTCAAGACGGTACGCACCGAGAAGTTTTTGGGGATTCTGTTTCCCCGCACGCGAACCCGCTATGAAATCAAGGCCAATATTTCAGTGATGCTCAGATATATGGATCTGTCCAAAATCGAATACGCGGTCCATGAAGAAAAAGAGACTGCAATCCAGCATGTCATGCGCATGCGATAGGTGCTTGCTGAATTAAGGGGGAAGCTATGGAGACGTTGGAAATTATTTTAAAATCAATCGTGATCGGCCTGTTTGTAGGCTTTGGCGTAGGGGCGGGCGCCGCCAGAATGTTCCACGCTCCGAAAGTGCAGGGGATGGGGGCGTTTCGTACCTTCGGGGAATTGAATGCCTGCCAGGGGGACCCGGTGGCTCACTTCTCATTTGGTCTCGGCTTCCTGTTTAATGCCTGGGCCTCCGTCGTTGGGGCCGGTGGTCTGACCCAGGATGTGGATCATCGCATTATTCCGAACTGGGCGGCTGCTACTCTACTGTTCAAAAATAAAAACGTGGAAGAAACACTTCATGATCCGCGCAAAATGGCGTGGACAGGCGCCGTGGTTGGTGCGGTCGTCGTCACGGTGCTGAATTCCACCGCAGCCGCCATTCCGGCTTCGCTGCAGGCTGTCGCTACCCAGGTGCTGGTGCCGGCGGCGAACTGGCTGATCAACCCGATCATGCCGATCGTCTTCTGGACGGCAGCGATGGATGCGGGCAAGCGTACGGGAGTGTGGGCGACGGTGCTCGGAGGCTTGTCACACCTCGTGATGGGCAATGCCGTGCCGGGTATCGTGCTGGGCATCCTGATCGGCAAAGGCGTTGACGACAGCGGCTGGAACCGCATTACCAAAACACTCGTTGTAGCGGTTGTTCTGCTCTTCCTGTTCAGCGGTTTCTTCCGCGGCTTTGACGCGAAGCTGATCGAGAGCATGCATATGACAATTCCGCAGTGGCTTATTGATCTGCACGCACTTTTTGGATCTGAGGTGGGTTAACGATGGAAAATACAAAACTGCAAACCGGATTCTGGTATTCGGAATGGGCGTTTACGCTGTTCGTCGCGCTGCTGGCTTCAGGCATTTTCGCCGGAACACACTTGTACTATGTGTATCATGTAGGGGCTTTTAATGATATCGCCATTGTGGCCATGCTGGAAGCAGGGATCAAGGGCGGGAGTTATGGCGCTGCCGCCGCCTTCGGGGCAAGCTTCCTGTTCGCACGCATACTGGAAGGTCCGCTCGTCGGCATTCTTGATATCGGCGGGGCGTTGCAGACGGGTCTTGGCATCGGTGTGCCTGCGCTGATGCTGGGCGCCGGCATGACCGCGCCGCTGACTTCCTTCCCGCTTGCGCTGCTGACAGGAGCGGTGCTGGGCTTTCTGGTCGGATTTATCATCATTATGATCCGCAAATTTACCATTAACGCCTCCAACTCCACCTTCGGCGCGGATATTATGATGGGCGCGGGCAATGCGGCCGGGCGCTATCTAGGACCGCTCATTATCATCTCTGCCGCCATGGCTTCCATTCCAGTCGGCATCGGGGCAACCATCGGAGCGGCCGTATTTTACGCCTTCAAAAAGCCGATTGCCGGCGGGGCGATTATTGGTGCCATGATCATGGGCGCATTCTTCCCGATCGAAATTCCTGAATAATGATGTAAGACAAGAGGTCCCAACCGTATTTCAGACGGCTGGGGCCTCTTTTTTTGCTCTCCGTAACATACAATCAAGCCGGGGCTGGCTGTCCTTTAACGGTCGGGTTTCATTTTCCCGGACCTCCAATGCCTAGGCATGATGGATTCGTGGCATGGGCAGCGGCTCTTTGCCAAGTTCGGCCCATACATATTTGAGCAATAGCTCTGTCTTCAGCTGTTCGCAGCCGGGTTCGTCCCACAGGTTATGCAGCTCTCCCGGGTCCTCCCGCAGATCGAAAATTTCTCCATAGGACTGATTGTAATAAACAGTGATTTTGTAACGCGCGTCGACATAGGTTTTTTGATGTATGGTGGTCGGTTCGTGCCGGAATTCGCAAATGGCGTGCTCCCGCGCCTGTTCCTTGCGGCCGAGCCACACATCCTTTTGGTCGATTCCGGTCATGGCCGGCGGAATCGACAGTCCGCATAAGGACAGGAAGGTGGGCGCCAGATCGACCAAAGATTGAATCGCATCCGAATACCGGCCGGCAGGGACATGGCCCGGGTATCTGACGATAAAGGGAAGCTTGATGAGATCCTCGTAATGGAATCCTCCCTTGGCCTGCAGGCCATGCTGACCGAAGAAGTGGCCGTGATCCGTCGTGAACACGACGAGGGTATTCTCTGCCAGTCCCAGTTCATCCAGTTTATCGAGAATTTTGCCGATATATTTGTCCATCAGGCTGATCATGCCGTAATACACGGCGACCAGCTTCTTTTTGTCGTACTCCGTCAGCCGCGTTTTTGCCCCGTACTCGTAATAATGATGGGAACGGTAGCCGTGAATGCCGAAGCCTGTCTCCATCAGAGAGGAAAAGTCCGGGTTTTCTTCCTGTGTCATGCGGAAATGCGGCGGATTGCGGTCATGCTCTCCCGGTACAAGGGATGGAATCGTCAGCTTCTCCGGGTCATACATCGTATCCCAGGGCTCGGGCGCCAAATATTCCGGATGCGGGTCAAAGAAGCTGGCCCACAGGAAGAACGGATCGCCCGCTTGCTTATGCTGCTCCAGACGGGCGCTCGTCCGCTCCGCAATCCAGGTGTTGTAGTGATACTTTTCCGGAATGGGCCACTTATACGTCTGCGCAGGGTCCATCGTTCCGGTCGGGGGCAGGAAATAATCCCGCCAATTGGCGCAGCCCTGTTCTTCCAGCCACAAAGCGTAATGCTGGCCGACATGGGCTTCGTTTGTATGGTTCCGTGCCAGCTCGACGTGGTCAAACCCGTAGAACGGGCCATGGAAGCTTCGCCAATACTCCAGGTCCTGCAGCAGCGGATAAGCTTCCTTTGATTCGTATTCTGCAGTTGATGTCAGAGGCTGAAAATGCGCTTTGCCGATTAGCGAGGTCCGGTAGCCTGCCTGGCTGAAATCTTCCCCTACGGTATGGCGGTCCTCAAGCAATTTTGTACCCAGCGTCCAGGCGCCGTGCTGGCTTGGATACATACCCGTAACGATCGAGGCCCTGCTTGGCGTGCAGGTCGGATTCGGGCAATAAGCCCTGCCGAACACAGTTCCTTGCTGAGCCAGACGGTCCAAATTCGGCGTAGAGATTTCAGGTTGAAACGCACCGATGGTATTCCAATGCTGCTGATCGCTTGTGATTAGTAAAATGTTAGGTTTGCTGGACAAAAATTATCCCCTCCTATTATGATATTATTTAAATTAAGGGATTCTATAAATAGCCTTCTGTTATTTATGATTTATCATTTTGTTGTACAGGAGAGGGCGAAAATATGAAGGAAGGATGCTTCGATGATGCAGGAATATGACTATGAGTTTGCCGAGTTCATCTACTACACGCCGGGTTATCTGGATATTGAAGCGCAACTGTGGGCCGTCCGGGCCGGCCGCAGCATCGCCAAGCCCAATTACAGGGTAGGGCCGAAGAGGATCGAATGTTACAGCCTGCATTTTGTGCTGGAGGGCAAGGTAGGCCTCGAATTTGCCGATAAACGGGTGGAGCTGCAAAAGGGTGATCTGTTTTGTTTGTTCCCTGGCCGGCCCTACTATTACTACATACTGCCGTCGGAGCAGCCCTTGCGAATGAATTGGCTGGCACTGGACGGCAGCCGGGTCATGCCGCTGCTGGAGTTCGCGGGATTAACGCCGGAAAAGCCGTTTGGCCGGGAACTGATCTCCCCCCGTGCCCGTGAAGCGGTCGAATCGACGGTCGAAGCGCTGGCGGAGGTGGAACGATGGAGCCCCGCCGAATCGCTGAAGCTGCAGGGGATGATCTGCCAGCTGATCGCTGAATTGATCCCTGATACGGCACCCGTCAATGCCGCCGGACCTTCCGACTGGATTCGCGAGTGTATGGATTTTATGGACCTGCATGCCACGGAGGGGATATCCGTGCAGCAGGTGGCCGCGTTCGCGGGCGTGCACCGCTCATACTTTTCCAACGTATTTACAAGCCAGGTCGGAGTGACCCCACAGAAATACCTGCAAAATATCCGCATGGAGAAGGCTAAACGGCTGCTCGCCGAAACGGACGCGAGTGTGACGGAAATTGCCCTCTCCCTT
Source organism: Paenibacillus jiangxiensis (assembly GCF_046098255.1). NCBI lineage: Bacteria > Bacillati > Bacillota > Bacilli > Caryophanales > Paenibacillaceae > Paenibacillus > Paenibacillus jiangxiensis. Next base: position 46,068 of record NZ_JBJURI010000039.1, on the reverse strand, counting down.
GGATACCCGAACCTGTACACATTCACCAGAGCTTTCAAAATATATTACAAGGTTCCCCCGCTGGCCATGCGGGCCGCGAGAAACGGATAGCGGCCGGCACTATCGGTTTGGTAAGCGCTTGCAATCCCGTAATCGTAGTTGGTTTGAAAAGGAGATCTCATTATGATACTGGCAATGCTGCGAAAGTGGACTTCTCCAAGATTAACCATTCAGGTGAAAATCTTTACCGCCTTTGGGCTGCTCTCGCTGTTTGCCATCGTCTCCGTGACAGGCATCGTTTATGTGAACATGCGTGAGACGATCAAGCATAACGCCGTCTCCTCCGTTTCGGACAGCATCCGCCAGGCCGACGAATCCCTCAATGTCATGCTGAAGGAGATCGACCGTTTGAATACGGTGGTCGCTTCCAGCAAAAATACGGTAATCGATACGATAATCAGCCCGCATGATGAGATCAGCTACGAATGGTTTCAGGAGCAGAAGCGGGCCACCGAATTTTTGGCGGGACTGATCGATTATAAGCCTTATATTTCGCGGATTGCCGTAATCGGGCTGAACGGGAAGGTGTTCTTTTCAGGCGGGCCCTGGATCGACCGGACGTTTCTGGAAACGAAGACGATGGATTTTATGCTGCGCAACGGGTCGCGCCATGCCTATTTCAAGCAGGAAGGTACGACGGATGCCATCTCTGTAGGTCGTGCCATCCGCTATAACCGTGAAACGATCGGGGTGGTGATGGTGGATCTGAATTATGATTTTATTCGCAACACGTACGGCATGAAACCGATCCCCGACTGCATAGTATATGTGCTCGATGAACGGCAGGAGCTCGTCTACCGATCGGAGGCGGCACCGCCGTCCCTTACGCCGCAAATGGAAAAAACGGTTTACGCTCATCCGGCATCCGGGGGGCTGGGCGAAGCGTCGGAACAAATTATCGACGGAAAACCCTATCTCGTCGTCAGCCGCCGGTCCGATTATACAGGCTGGACCACCAGGGCGCTGATTCCGCTTGATTCGCTGCTGAGCGAGTCGGTCAAGGTGCGCAATCTGATGGTGGAGGCGGCGGCCATTGTCTTTATCGCCGTCCTGATCGGAACGCTGCAGATGTCATCCCGGACGACCCTTCATATCCGCCGCTTAAAGGCGATGATGATGCGGGTTAAGAACGGAAATCTGGACCTTCCGGCTGAGGCAATCAGCACCAGGGACGAAATCGGCGAACTGTATCGCGTCTTCATCAGCATGGTGGACGAATTAAAGCGGCTGATGGAGGGGATACGCATCAGCGAGCAGGCTAAGCGCGAGGCGGAGCTGACCGCGCTGCAGGCGCAAATCCGGCCGCATTTTCTGTACAATTCGCTCAATACGATCAAATATTTGGCCAGGCTGAACGGCGTGCCCAATATCGAAGAGGTGTCCGGCTCTTTAATCGAGCTCATGCGGGGCGTGCTTGGCAATTCGAGCGAGTTCCTCTCGGTACGGGAGGAGCTGGACTATGTCAACTGTTATGTATCGATTATGAAGTACAGATTCCTGGAGCCGGTCCCTGTTCATGTTCAGGTTGAGGATGACGCCTTGCTGGAGTGCCGGGTGCTGAAGCTGATGCTGCAGCCCATCGTGGAGAACACCCTGCTGCATGGCCTCAGCTCCCAGGCTTCCGGCGGATTCGTGCTGATTCGTGTTTACGAAGAGGAGAACGATCTTAAAATCGAAGTTATGGACAACGGCAAAGGTATGGCACAGGAAAAAATGGATGCCCTTCTGGAGGAGAAGGGAGATGTTCAGACACGCTTCAGCGGCTTGGGGGTGCGCAGCGTGCATGAGCGGATCGTCCGGATGTACGGCGAGCCGTACGGTGTCAAGCTGTACAGTGAAGTGGGAGTGTATACGAAGGTGGAGATCAGATTCCCCCGGCTTTGCAATTCGGAAAATTTCGCCAAAGAGGTGATATGAGCCATGTTTCAAGTACTGCTGATCGACGACGAGCCTTTGGTGCATCAGCACCTGTGGTCATTATGGGATTGGAGAAGCCACGGCTTCGAGCTGTGCGGGCAAGCTTATAACGGTGACATGGCGCTGCAGATGCTTGAACGGACCCGGCCTCATATCGCCATCATTGATGTGGATATGCCGGGTATGAACGGGGTGCAGCTGCAGGGCATGATCAGGGAGCGTTTTCCCTCCGTCAAGACAATCATGCTCAGCAGCTACGATGATTACGATTATGTGCGTGAATGCCTGAAGAACGGGGCTGTCGATTATTTGCTCAAGCACAGGCTTGATGGCGAAGCCCTCATGGGCGTTTTGCATAAAGCGATGGAATTGCAGCAGCAGGGGCGGAACCCTGTGAGCCGGATGGTCAACCGTGAAAATGAAATGCTGGAAAGCATGAATCCCCGGTCTTTTCGCGAGCACATCGCCGAGTTGGTGCGGGGAAAGCCTGGTGCTGTCAAAGAGCTGGAGCTTTACGGGCAGCATGGCGGACAGCTATCCGATACGGTCTGTTATGCCGCGGCGGCGGTGCAAATCGCCTCTTTCCTGCTGCTGACGGAATCGCATAGCGATGTGGAGACGAACCGGCTGGTGCAGCAGGCCGTTGACATCATGCAGCAGAGCTTGGGCGATCTCCCGGCACGGACGGCGGCCTATGTAGAAAATGGGCGTTTCGTTGTCATGTTTGCGTTTAAAGACCGCAGCGAGCAGGCGGCCGCGAGCGAGGCAGCCGGACTGCTGGGCAAGCTGCGCCACTCGCTTGAGCTGTTCCTGAACTTGAAGTGCATTTATGCTTTCGGACATGTATGCAGCAGCTTGTTACAGCTTGCAGGCAGTTACCGCTCGGCGGAGCGGGCCCTCGACGCTCTTCCGCCCCGGGAGCAAACGGGAGCGTACAATGAGCGCGTCTCTTTGACCATTGAGGAGCAAAAGCAGCTTCTCCTTTCCGTGGAAAGTCTGGACAACGCAGAAGTGCAACGCTTGATCACCTCCATATTTGCCTCAATCCGCACACAGCCGCTTCATTCCCAGACGGTGCAAATGATCGTCAGCGAGTTGCTTTCCATCGGGGATAAAGCCATACAGAAATGGATGCCGACGGATAAAACAGCCGCAGGCAAATTGCCTTCGCGTGAGGAGCTGAGGAAGATCGGCAGCGTGGGCGAATTGGAGCAATGGCTGAAATCCTATTATGACGGTTTGTTGGGGCGGCTAAAGCAACTTCGCGCAGAGGGTCCTTATTCACGCCATGTATCACAGGCGATCTTGCTTATTCTCGAAAGGTATCAGGGCTATATTACCCTGGAGATGGCGGCGGGAGCGATCGGACTTCATCCTTCCTATTTAAGCAGGATTTTCAAGGAAGAAACGAAATCGACCTTTTCCGAATATGTGAACAAGGTGCGCATCGATGCCAGCTGCAGGCTGCTGGAAAGCGGTTGTTATTCGGTCAAGCAAATCAGCAGTCAGGTGGGCTTCACCACATACAATTATTTTTTCAAAGTGTTCAAGGAATTGACCGGGATGACGCCGCACGCCTATATGGGCCGGTTAAGGCGGAATGAGCCTGTAAAATAAGTGGAGTAAATAGTCATATTTTTATAATTTGTCATCTTGAACGGCTGAATTATAATGAACGCACACTGTGGGAAACGCTTACATATTTCGCTCGGTGATTGGAAAAGGAGGTCGTAACAAGATGCGCAAACCATGGGGAAGAACGATGCTAAGCATGATGGTCATTGCCGGTTTGGTTTTGGGCGGATGCAGTTTTGGCAGCGGCTCGGGCAAAGAGGCTGCCCGGGAGCCGGCGGCGGAAGTGGCAGTGAGCAAAGACGGATTCCCGATCGTACAGGAGCCGATCAAGCTCAAGATGTTCACCCGGGTCGCGCCCGTGAACGGGCCGTTTAAAGATATGCCGGTGTTTCAGGACTACGAAAAGATGAGCAATGTGCAGGTGGAATTCATTGAAGCGCCGACAGACGGGTTTCAGGAAAAGAAAAACCTGCTGTTCGCGTCCAACGAGCTTCCCGACGTGTTGTACCGCTCGTCTCTAACGCCTCTGGAAGCGGTCCGTTACGGAGCTGCCGGGCAGTTGGTTCCGCTGGAGGATTTGATCAAGGATTACGCCCCCAATTTAACAAAACTGATGGAGCAGTATCCGGAAATCCGCTCCGCCATCACGACGCCGGAAGGGCATATTTACGCGATTCCGGGTATTGTGACGCTGGCCGCGGCGCGTACCGACAAGAAATGGATCAATCAGGCGTGGCTGAAGAAACTGGGCCTGAAGGAACCGGAGACGACGGATGAGCTTTATGACGTGCTGGTGGCCTTCCGCGACCGCGACCCGAACGGGAACGGCCAGAAGGACGAAATACCGATGACCGCCCGTGTCGGCTTGTCGGTGGTGGGCGAGATGAGTGGATCATTTGGCCTGGATCAGCAGCTTGGCTACAATATTAATCTGGTCGACGGCAAAGTGGAAATTTGGATGGGCAGCGACCGCAACAAGGAAATGCTCATGTATCTGAACAAGCTTTATAAGGAGAAGCTGCTGGATCCCGAAGTGTTCTCTCACACGGAGGCGCAGTATTTGGCCAAACAAGGCTCGGGAAAAACAGGGTTTTTCTTCGACCAGACGAATAACAATTTCCTGCCGATCCAGGATCAATATGAGGGGATTGCACCTCCCGCCGGTCCGGATGGGGACCAGCTGCAGAGCCAGAACCTGCCGGTGCCGCGGGACTTTGGGGCCTTTGCCATCACTTCGGTCAATCCATATCCGGAAGCGACCATGCGCTGGATCGATTATTTCTACAGCGATGAAGGGGCTACGCTGCTGCGGTTCGGCCGGGAAGGTGAGCATTATGAATTAAAGGACGGTATTCCCTACTATAAAGAAGAATACTCCACTGCGGAGACTCAGCCGAAAATCACCCCGTACGCCGGAGGCGGAGCACCACATCTGATCAGCGAGAAGGTCGCATCCTACATCAATCCTCCGCAGGTGCAGGAGGCGCAGGAGAAGCTGGATCCATATATGCCGAAGGTCCGTTATGCGGCACCGATGTTTGACGAGCAAACGGCACAGCAGGTCAATATCCTGCGTACCGACATCGATAAATATTACGAAGAGCAAAGCACGAAATTCATTGCCGGGACGCTCAGCTTTGATAAATGGGAAGAATTCCGCTCCACCCTGCAGAAAATGAGGATCGACGAGCTGGAAAAGCTGTATCAGGAAGCTTATGAAAAGATGCAGAAATAAGCGGAAGCCTTTTTGGATAAGGAGTAGATGCTCATGAACAACACGGAGGCCCCTTTGAGGGCTGCGGTGCCCCGGAGTCGCCCCAAACGGGGCAATCTGGTCCGGCAGATGGCCAAAAGGTATGACCTATATCTCATGCTGCTTTTACCGGTAGCGTGGTACTTGCTCTTTCATTACGTTCCGCTGTACGGGCTGCAGATCGCGTTCAAAAATTTCAATCCGGCGAAGGGGATTCTCGGCAGTGAATGGGTGGGTTTTGATCATTTCACGCGCTTTTTCGATTCCTATTATTTCTGGAGGCTGCTCTGGAATACGCTGTCCATCAACCTGCTGTCCCTGCTGATCGCTTTTCCCATCCCTATTCTGCTGGCCATGCTTGTGAACGAGCTTCGCAGCAAAGCCTTCAGCAAAGTGCTGCAAAACATCACTTATATCCCGCACTTCATTTCGGTCGTCGTCATCGTCGGAATTCTGACAGTAATGCTCGCCCCCGCCGGTCCGGTCAACATGCTGATTCAGGCGTTTGGCGGAGAGCCGATCCGGTTTATGGAGGCGGCCGGCTGGTTCAAGACGATTTTCATTGGATCCAATATATGGCAGAACATGGGCTGGCAGTCGATCATCTATATCGCGGCCCTTAGCGGGATTAATCCGCAGCTGTACGAAGCGGCCAAGATGGACGGGGCTTCCCGGCTGCGGCGCATCTGGCACGTCTCCCTGCCGGGGATCGTTCCCGTCATCGTCATTTTGCTGATTCTGGACGTGGGGCAATTTATGAACATCGGATTTGAGAAAATACTGCTGCTGCAAAACAATCTGAATCTCGAAGCGAGCGATGTGATCTCCACGTTCGTTTATACGACAGGCATTCTTAAAGGTGAGTACAGCTACACCGCGGCGATTGGGTTGTTCAACTCGGTGATCAATCTGACGCTGCTGCTGATGGTGAACCGTTTTGCCCGCAAAACGTCGGAGACGAGCTTATGGTAAAGGAGGATGGGAACATGTCTCAGCCATCTGTGGTAAAAAAGACGTCGAAAGGTCCGGCAGACGAGCGTTGGTTTGATATTATTCTGTATCTTGTTGCGGCTGTGATCATTATCATTGTGCTGTATCCGCTGCTGTTTGTGGTCAGCGCCTCCTTCAGCGATCCGGCGAAGGTGCTAGGCGGGGAAGTGTGGCTGCTGCCGAAGGGTATTACCCTTGAAGCCTATGCGAATATTTTGGCTGATGATAAAATCTGGGCCGGATATGCCAATTCGATTTTATATACGACGGTTGGTACGGTTATCAATATCGTCATGACGCTCCTGGCGGCGTATCCGCTTTCGCGGCCGGATCTTCCCTTGCGCAGAGGGCTGGTGCTGCTGGTGACGCTCACCATGTTTTTCAGCGGAGGGCTGATTCCGACCTATCTGCTTGTCAAGGACCTGGGGATGGTCGATACGATGTGGGCCCTGATCATTCCGGGCGCGATTTCCACGTACAATCTGATCGTCATGAGAACATACTTTCAGTCCAGCATTCCCTGGGAGCTGCAGGAGGCGGCCCATATCGACGGCTGCTCCAACTGGCGGCTGCTGGTCAGCATTATTTTGCCGCTGTCGAAGCCGATCCTGGCGGTCATGGTTCTGTTCTACGCCGTCGGCCATTGGAATTCGTTTTTTAATGCGCTTATTTATATACGGAGTGAAGAGTTATATCCGCTGCAGCTGGTGCTGCGCGAAATTTTGCTGATCAGCCAATCGGCCGCCGTAGACGGCCTCGTCGGGTTGGAGGACAAGGTGCTGCTGGCCGAAAGCATCAAATACGCGGTCATTATCGTCTCCAGTCTGCCGGTGCTCATCATGTATCCGTTCGTGCAGCGGCATTTTGTAAAAGGCGTCATGATCGGCTCGATTAAAGGATAAACGTACCAAGGAGGGAATTCAATTGACTGCTAACGCTAGCATTACCATCGATACCAACCGGGCAAGCGATCATACAGTGAACCCTTATCTTTTCGGGCATTTCGTGGAGGACATTCGCGACCATATGGAGGCAATGCTCGCTTATCCCCTGAAGGATATGGATTTTGAAAGCGAAGCCGCGGGACAGACGGGTGTACCGGGGGACTGGACCCCCTATACGAACGGGCGGAATACGAAATATGCGCTGGAGGCGCCGGCTCCGCGGCATTCGGGCCGTGCCGTGCGCATCCGCATTCTGAGCGATGACGAGGCTTATGCCGGGATAACGCAAACGGCGGCGCTGAAGGGACCGATGGATTATACGGTCAAACTGGTCGCCCGGGCTTCCGTCGAGCTTAAATATGTGCTGGTCGAGGTGGCAGACAGGCGTACGGAGGAGCGGATCGGGCTTGTACGCATTGACCTGTCCACCCATAATTGGCAGGAATACGAGGTGAAGCTGTCCGTCTCCCGCGCTTGCACGGATGCTGAAATCCGGGTGTACGTGCCGGCCGATCATCCAAGGTGGCATGATCAGGTATCCAACGGCATGCTGTGGCTTGATCATATGTCACTGCTGCCTGCGGACAGTATCGGCGGGGTGAAGCGCGAAGTGATGGAGATGGCGCGGGGTCTGAACGCAGGCATGATGAGGCTTGCCGGCAATTACATCAGCGCTTACCACTTTGAGCATGGCATCGGTCCGATGCTGGAACGGCCCGTCATGTACAACGAAGCGTGGGGCGGGTGGACGTGCAAATATTTCGGCACGGATGAATTTATCCGCTTCTGCCGGGAGCTTGGGGTGGAGCCGCTCATTTGCGTGAACGATGGCTCCGGAACACCGGAGGAAGCCGCGCGGTGGGTAGAATACTGCAACGGCGGCATCGATACGCCAATGGGCGCGCAGCGGGCGGCGAACGGTCATCCCGAGCCCTATAATGTAAAGTATTGGGAAATTGGCAACGAAGTATGGGGAGACTGGCAGGTGGGCAGCTGTTCCGCGGACCAGTTTGCGGAGCGGTGCGTCGCTTTTGCTGAAGCGATGAAGGCGGCAGACCCGTCGCTTATTATTCTGGCCTGCGGGCATACCGATCAGGCCTGGAACCGGGCGGTGCTTGATATCGCGGGTGAACATTTCGACTATTTGACCCTGCATTTATATCACGGCCTGGGACGCTTCGGGATGAACCGCAATACGCCTGCCGAGGAGCGCTATAAAGCGATGGCTGCCTTCGCCGAGTGGACCCGCGACGATATCTGGCGGACGGCGGAACAGATCCGCGCGAATGCGAAGCACCGCCATATCAAGCTGGCTATTACCGAATACAACACAATGTATTATCCGAACACGGTCAGAAAAAGACTGCCGGATGAGCACACGTTGGGGGCCGCTGTGGCGAATGCTGCCAATCTCAATGAATTTCTGCGCTCCAGTGATTTGGTGCACATCGGCAGCTTTTCTGATCTCGTCAACGGCTGGCTTGGGGGCTGCATCCGCGTGGGGGATTATTATGCCGACCAATACCGCGGCAAAATTCCCGGGTGGAGTGGTCATCCCCTGACGGTGTACGGTACGCCGACCTACGAAGTATTGAAGCTGTATGCGAACCGGGACATCCGGCGGATGCTTTCTGTCGATGTGGCGTGCGGTTCCTTCTCCGTCCATTCACACAAGCCAACTCCTGCCGGATTTGATGTGCTGCCGGATTTGGACGTGGCCGCCTGCATCAATGAAGAAGGCAGCACCGTCACTGTCTTTATCGTGAACCGCAGCCTGCAGGAGGTAACAGCGGAGCTTAAGCTGAGCGGGTTGCAAGTGTCCGGGGAAGCGCTTCTCCATGAAATCACGGGTGATTCCATGGAGGAGATCAACTCCGTGTTTGCACCGGACCGGATCTCCTGCCGGGTGAGCAGAGTGCCGGAAGAGGCATGGCAACGCGGTCTTTCACTGCGCCCAGCATCGGTATATGCGCTTGAGATCAAGGGAAAGTGCATATGATGAGGAATGATTGACGATTATCATAAAAGCAATCAGGCGCCAAGTGTGCTCGGCGGCAACTGGAAGCTGTTCCAAAAGCGGATTTTGCATTGCTTTTGGAACAGCTTTTTTGTCGTTTAAGATGTACATATCATGCATAGCATTTTCAACTCAGGAAGATGAACTGGATTTCACTGCATACAATGTTATAAAATCATGGATAATTTTAATGGAGGAGCAAAGAATGATAACTTTAAAAAGTGAACGCGAAATAGAACTGATGCATGAAGCCGGAAAGCTGCTGGCCGCATGCCACCGTGAAATTGCGAACATCATTCGTCCTGGGATTACGACCATGGAAATTGATCGTTTTGTTGAGGACTTTTTGGCCCGGCACGGGGCGACTCCCGAGCAGAAAGGCTTTAAAGGATACGAGTATGCGACCTGCGCATCCATTAATGATGAAATCTGCCACGGCTTTCCGCGCAAGGAGCAGCTGAGAGAGGGCGATATCGTCACGATTGACATGGTGGTCAATTTGCATGGCGGCCTGGCCGATTCGGCATGGACGTATGCGGTGGGAAGTATTTCCGAGCATACGCAGAAGCTGCTGGACGTAACACTTGAGTCGCTGTACAAAGGCATTGAGGCAGCCCAGGCAGGCAACAGGTTAGGGGACATCGGCCATGCCATTCAAAGTTATGTCGAACCCTTGGGCTTCTCGGTCGTCCGTGACTTCACCGCTCACGGAATCGGCCCCACACTGCATGAGCATATGGTACGCAGGGCAGAGGCTTGAGATTAAAAGAAGGCATGGTCATTACGATCGAGCCGATGATCAATGAAGGAACGTGGCACAGCAAGATGGATGACAATAATTGGACGGCAAGAACGCTTGACGGCAAGCTTTCCGCCCAATATGAGCACACCGTGGCGATCACCCGGAACGGACCGCTGATTCTGACCGCGCAATAAACACGCAATAAGCGCTGAAGTGCGCCCCCTAAAATGGGGGCTTGACCACGCTCTAATATTTCGGGAGCGGTCGCATTATACCTGAATTTCCAATAACAGTATATCAGGCCGTTGTTTTATGTACCTTACCAGTCGTGTTATCTTGACTGTTCGGACATGTATGGTAAAATTATATGATAATACTTATCAGAATAAATGAATGTGAGTGATATAATGTCCAAGCTCCTGGAAGTTAAAGATCTGGCAATTTCATTTAAAGTGCGCGGGGGAGAGCTTCAAGCCATCCGCGGTGTAAGCTTTCATGTCAATAAAGGGGAAACGCTGGCGATTGTCGGTGAGTCCGGCTCAGGCAAGAGCGTAACCTCACAGGCCATCATGAAGCTGATCCCTTCGCCGCCGGCTGTGTACAAGCGCGGTCAAATTCTGTTTGACGGCAAGGAAATTATCAGCAAGACCGAAGAGGAAATGCGAAGCATCCGCGGCAACGAAATCGGAATGATTTTTCAGGACCCGATGACTTCTCTGAATCCGACAATCAAGGTTGGCAAGCAGATTACGGAAGTATTGTTCAAGCACAAGAAGATGTCCAAAGAAGACGCTTATAAACGGGGAATAGAACTGCTCAAGCTGGTCGGAATTCCTCATCCCGAGCAGCGTTTTAACCAGTACCCGCATGAATTCAGCGGCGGGATGAGACAGCGGGTCGTTATCGCCATGGCGCTTGCGGCGGATCCGAAGCTGCTGATTGCCGATGAGCCGACAACCGCGCTCGACGTAACAATTCAGGCGCAAATTCTGGAGCTGATGAAGGAGATTCAGAAGAAGATTGAGACGGCTATCATTTTCATTACCCACGACCTTGGCGTAGTTGCCAAGATGGCGGATCGGGTAGCTGTTATGTATGCAGGCCAGATCGTCGAGACTGGCACGGTGGATGAAATCTTCTATGATCCGAAGCATCCGTATACGTGGGGATTGCTGGCATCCATGCCGCATCTGGAGAGCAAAGGCCAGAAGCTGACTGCGATTCCGGGCACACCTCCCGATCTGCTGCATCCGCCTAAGGGAGATGCCTTTGCGCTGCGCAGCAGTTATGCGATGAAAATCGATTTTGAGAAGGAGCCGCCGATTTACAAGGTGTCCGATACCCATTATGTAAAATCGTGGCTGCTGCATCCGATGTCTCCTGCCGTGGAGCCGCCGGAAGTGGTGAAGAGCAAAATACGCAAGCTGGAGAATGCGTATGAGCAGCCGGTCTTGGTGGACAGCTACGAGGCCTAGTCCAGGACAACAGCTAAATACGATGAATGCAAAGCGCTGAACCTGATTGAAGGTTCGGCGCTTTTTTGTACCGTCTGATGGCATGGAGCAACTAAAAAACACAAGGAAAAAATAAATTTAAAAAGTAAACTATTCATTGAATTACAGTAATTGACAAGAGGTGAAAGGAGGATTATATTAAACTTGTAAAACTTAATAAAGGGGATGGTAGAATGGTCCGGAGAGTTATCGTGTTATTGGGTGCCTTGTTGTTCATGGCAGGTTTGACGTGGGCTTTACCGCTGCATGCAGCTTTTTCCTCGGAAGATGGAACTGCTGCCGGCATCAAACTGAAAGAGCTTGCGGATACAGATCTTGGCGGCATACATACATCAGCAACTCCGGCAGCGTCGGCAAGCAAGATGAGCGGCAAGCCAGCATCTGAGATGGACGAAAAAGTATTGTTTCACGGTTCTTATAACAGAATGTTTTCGATAACGGACGCGACATACAGCAATTCGGCAACAGCCGCCACCTATGACAACACCTCACCTGATGGGGCAATTTACATTGCGCCGGGAACGCAGACATCCGGTTATATCACGGCCGAAGGCGAGAGCAGATGGTTCCTGACTAATGTCGATTCTCCGCTGAAGCTTACTGCTTTGATGAATCCGGGAGCGGCCGTTGACTATGACCTGTCCCTGTATAAGCTCGACGAAGCAACAGGAATACTTACCCGGGTCTCCTATTCCCAAAAAGGAAACGGGCAGTACGAACAGTTAAGCCACGTAGCCGATCCAGGGTACTATTTTGTGCTTGTTCAATCCTATGTTGGATCAGACACGGTTAACCCGTTCACGCTTTATGTCGGACTGTCTGACAGTTATGATGCCAATGAGCCTGACGACAATCCCTGGTTTGCGAAAAATCAAGGCTCCAAGACGTTCAGCAGCCGCCAGAATATAGATAACTTTCTCGATGAGGATTGGACCAAAATCAGTCTGCCAAGAAATGCGCCTGTCCGCTTGCTTCTGAACAATCCTTCAGCCTATGGTGAATACCGGCTGGACCTTTATGACGGCAATCTTAACACTCTCGGATATCTTGAACAAAACTCTCAAGGGCAGGTTCAGCTTCCGGCAGGGGACTACTACATCCGTGTCTGGGCTCCGTCCTCCTTTGATCTTACGACTCCTTATACTTTGTCCGTAAGCTACCAGACAGCTGATGTGACCCGCGTCAGCATCACCAATATTACTTCGGATGGCGGAGTACAGGGATTCATTAACTATGGATACGGGGATAAATGGCGGATCAAAAATAACATTACGATCTCCGGCCGGGCATTTGATGCATCAGGCAATCCGGTTGCCAATGCGCCTGTGACGGCTGCCTTGAGAGTGACGATTAACCAGCAAATTTTCCAGGCCAACACCACAACGGACAGTCTGGGCTATTTCTCGGTTTCCCTTAACAACCTGACTCCGGCGGCAGGCAATTATTCTTACTATAATAACGGGTTAAGCATTCACTATTATGATATTATTCCAATCGTCTTCTTTAGCGGGGACAAGCAGGTCAGCGCGAATATCGATTCATTATATCATTTTGCCTATCAGATCAGAGCTTGAGCCATAAGCAGAAGCGAGCAGAGGCTGTTCCACACCAAGGAACGGCCTCTTTCTATTCAGCACAAGGAATCATAGATGCCTGCTTCCACTCGGCATACATCGCAGGATCCTGCCTTTCGACATATTGAAGGAAAGGGGCTAGATATCCTATATTAGCAAGACTTCTTAACATTCTTTCCGGATAGGGTTGTACTGTCCGATACGAATTCACATGGTCGATCACTTTGACCTGTCGTTCCGGAGTAATGTACACATGACGCAAAGCAGTATCAATCCGTGTAAATCCAACACGCTTCATTTCATAAATCATTGCCAGCAGCTTTTCGGCAAGGTAATGTGGGAATGCCTGCTGCTCGGAAAGAAATGTTTTAATACCCTGTCCCTGAATAAATTCCATGACGATATAATTGGGGCCGGTTTCGTATACTTGGGGGATGAACGATGCGGAAGAGGCACGGCCAAGGGTAACAGCCTCCTGTTGCGCGTCTGCTTCGTAGGCAAAGACCTTAACACACGCAGCAGCCGAGAGCTGAAAAACGGCTCCTTGCGCTCCTGCCCCGAGAAAGGGATGACCTGTCGGGTTACACCATTGAACCTTGTAAGGTTCACCAGGTGTATGAATGCCAGGGTACACTTGGATATTGTAAAATGCCACAGATTATCACCCCCTCACGGTTCGCTTCTCCACAACGGAAAATGGTCCTTGAGCTGTAAAAGCCAATTCGACAGATTCCACCTCCGGCAATCCAGTGCAAACGATACGGTTACGAGCTCCCTGCGGTTAACGCCCCATTCAACCGGCAGATCGGCGGTAATGTCGAGCAAATCGCTTGACGGCAGTGCGTTGATGGCAGCTATTGCTGAATCGAACGGGTTGGGACCGTCCAAATAGGGGACAAACTTGGCGTACAACGGTCCCCAAAATTTTCGGTATTCGGAAACTGAATTTAACACCGATTCCGGGGTCCAATTCGGCCCGCTCAAAATATTTGCATTATCAATCATCCATATCTGTGAATCAGATCCCCGTGAGACCAGGATGTTTTGCCCATAATCCCGCCATAGATAACGGTCGTTATTATCCAGCCAATAGTCAAATGTGATCATATCTGCGGCCTGTGCAATGTTGATGCAGCTGCCAAGCTCTTCGTCTGAGGGATTGTCCGTACTATCCGGAATATATCTGCTGCCGAAATGAGGGCCATCCCCGATATTGAAGCCTAATTCCAAGAACTGCGTTCTTAACGATTCATGAATATGGATGACCTGTCCATCTGGAACGGGGAGGTTCAACAGCTTTGCCAGTCTGCAGCAGATCATCTCGTTAGCGAGAGCCCGTATCCCCTGAGGGTTACTTGATAGTTTGACTACATATAAATTACCATCGCTGCATTGCATCAGATGAGGCTTACTCCATCCAAAAAGCGATCGGACATAGGTGACAGCCTGTAACATGGATACCCCTCCAAAGTGAATTGATCCAGTATTCAGATGACCTCCTTGAAATGTGTTATGTTTCAGTATATGAGCAGAAGGATATTGGGACAGGGCAATATGGCATTTACTGAGTCGCCTCTTCGACGGGAGGAGCAGGAGTAGTGCAGTGGATATTGAATACTAACTATGATATGGACAACGCCCAACGAGTCGAGTATCTGTGGGCAGATTGTGCTCAGACATATTTATTATGTATTTATGGAAACGAAAGGATGATGGTCGTGGGATTAACGAATAAAATCGGGGTTATATCGGATAGCCTTGGTCTTGGCGTGAGGGAGGACCTGAAGAAAGCGAAGGAAATCGGAGCTAATGGTGTGCAGATCTGGGCCATTGCCGGTGAAATGGAGCCTGACAATTTGACGGCAGAGGGCAGAAAAGAGCTGCGGGCGTACATTTCCGGGCTCGGACTTGAGGTATCGGCTTTATGTGCGGATTACGGCGGCCATGGCTTCAAAAATCCGGAAGAGAACAGCTGGAAAATCGAAAAGTCGAAGAAGGTGCTCGATTTGGCCTTCGATCTGGGTACCAATATCGTGACGACCCATATCGGTATTGTTCCTGAAAACAGCGATGATCCCGAATATGCCATTATGCAGCAGGCCTGTAACGAGCTTGCGGCTTATGCGTCCTTGCGCGGCGGATATTTTGCCATTGAAACGGGTCCGGAGCCGGCGGAGCGCCTGAAAAAGTTTCTGGATTCGCTAGACTCCAAAGGGGTGGCGGTTAATTTTGACCCGGCGAATATGGTGATGGTCACCGGCGATGATCCCGTGCAGGGCGTGTATACACTGCGTAATTATATTGTACATACCCATGTAAAAGACGGCGTGCGTCTGCGTGAGGTCGATCCCCGTGATGTATATGGAGTTTTGGACCACGAGCAGATCGCGGTCATGGCTGATGGCGGGGCCGGTTTCCGGGAGGTGCCGCTCGGCGAAGGCAGCGTTGATTTCGAGGCTTATTTCGCCGCCCTGCAGGATATCGGCTATACAGGTTATTTGACGGTGGAACGGGAGGTTGGCGAACATCCGGAAGACGATATCCGTGCAGCCGTGAAGTTTATACAGGGCTACCGCGATCGTTAGGATGTTGACGCATCTCCACTCTTGGCAACAGCCGCTTTGAAGAGCAGGTCATCACTATCTTCTTTAGCGGGAACAAACAGGTCGGCGCGAATATCGATTCATTATATCATTTTGCCTATCAGATCCGGGCTTGAGCGAACTGCCAACTGCATCATAATATAAAACCGAACTGCCTTCACTACTCTGTGAGGGCAGTTTTTTTATCGGATAGAATTACCGGGAAAACATGAAGTATTGCAACTATTTCCTCTTCGTAACCGCTTCGTTTCTGCCTCGTTTCAAATTGCGTATAAATTTACCTTCAAACCATACTTCCAGACATGGGATGAAGCTTCACTCAGTTATAAAATCAAAGGCGAGAAAGCGGCATACCTACATTTCAAGAAAAGGAGAGGTCCGGATGAAGCTGATCGGAATCGGAGACAATGTCGTCGACTATTATCAGGATCAGTCCATGATGTATCCGGGAGGGAACGCTTTGAACGTTGCCGTTGCAGCCAAGCGAAACGGAGCGGAACACAGTGCGTACCTGGGGTTGGTTGGTGACGATGAAGCCGGGGATTATGTGCTGAAGTGTCTCCAATCGGAGGGTATTGAAACAGCCCGGATGAGACGCGCTTATGGTCCCAACGCCTGTGCATCTGTCGCCCTGAATGAGGCAGGTGACCGCATATTTACCGGAACAAACCGTGAAGTGCGTGTTCAGTCGCTGCTGAGTTTACGCCTGACGAAAGGAGATCTTGACTACATTAACGGCTTCGATGTCATCCACACCAGTGTGAACAGCAGCATTGAGCATGAGCTTCCGAGTTTGTCGCACAAGTCCGTCTCCTTTGATTTTTCGACAAAGCAGAAATGGACATCACCGTATTTGCAGGCCGTATGTCCTCATCTTACGTATGCTTTTTTTTCGGGAGCCGACATGAACGATGATGAAATCTTTCGCCTTGTTGAAGAAACGCTTGTGTATGGCGTGAAGGTGGTCGGAATTACCAAAGGCAGCGAACCCGCAATGTTTTTCGAACATGGACAAATGTATCGGCAGCCGCCGCTGCCTGCACATGTAGTGGATACGATGGGAGCAGGGGATTCATTTATCGGCAGCTTTCTCGC
The DNA here is from genome assembly GCF_046098255.1 of Paenibacillus jiangxiensis. Lineage (NCBI taxonomy): Bacteria > Bacillati > Bacillota > Bacilli > Caryophanales > Paenibacillaceae > Paenibacillus > Paenibacillus jiangxiensis. The sequence goes on along the minus strand of NZ_JBJURI010000039.1, from coordinate 29,305 downwards.
TTCGTATCACGGGCACCGCGATATGGTTGAGGCTTTGCGAAAAGCGGCTTACTCGGCCTCCGTCACCTGCGGATTTTACGGTTCTTTCGGATATGGGACGCAGGCGGCTGATTCCGTTCGAGAAACGGTCCGGTAAGTGCATAACCAAAACAGAGGAGGAAGACAGATGGCACAAGTACCAGCTTATACAAAAGCAGAGGAGCAATTGGAGCGTATTTTTGAGGCTTTTAAGGAGAGGGAAATTCAGCGGGTTTTTTATGTCGCCTGCGGCGGTTCTTCGGCCCTCATGTACCCGAGTAAATATTTCCTGGATCGGGAATCGAAAAATATTACCGCAGAAATCTACAACTCTAATGAATTTATTCATCGTAATCCAATGTCATTGGGAGAGAAATCTCTCGTCATTCTTTGTTCGCATAAAGGGAAAACGCCTGAAACGACTGCAGCAGCCAAATTTGCCAAAGCCAAAGGCGCACTGGTGGTATCGCTTATGTATGTGGAAACGGCTCCACTTGCGGAGGAATCGGATTTTATCGTGAATTACAGCTGGATCTCGGCCGGCAACATGGAGCCAAACCCGGAAATTATGAACTATGCCATCCTTTATAAGCTTGCCATGGGACTCCTGTATGTGAAAGAAGGCAACCGGAAATATGAAAAGCTCGTAAGCAGCCTGCAGCATCTGGACACCGTGTTTGAGAAGCTCATGAAAACGTATGCGGAAAAAGCAAAGGCTTATGCCAAAGAGGTTAAAGATGAGGAAATCATCTATACGATGGCATCAGGCTCCAACTATGGCATGGCGTATTCTTTCGCCATTTGTATA